>JBATGJ010000154.1:0-4828 GCA_049665685.1 Gammaproteobacteria bacterium | reverse complement strand
CCGTAGGACTGCTCGAACACGAGGCTTGCCGAGAGCGCCAGCGGCCGGTCAAGCAGGTAGCGTGCCCCCAGGAATGCAGTCAGGATGAAAACTCCCTTCGAATGAATGGGTCCGCCCAGCTCTACTTCACGCTCGATATCCACGACCTCGCCGTCGCCCATGCGGGTACGGGCCGTGATGCGCGATGGCCGGCCAAACATGAAGTTGCCCATGTCAATGACCGAGAGGCCGTTGATTTGTCCTGTCTTCTCACCGGCGATGTCGATCAGGAGTGTCCCGCGGTGGATTTCCTCCTGCATGTGTTCCCGTATACGGTCAACACGGTGGATGCGGGTATCGATCGCCTGTTGGACATCTTCCCGGGTGATGACTTCATGCTGTTGTTGTGTGGCCCAGTAATCCGCTTCACGCAGGATGTCGGTGAGACTGCGGGTATGTGTCAGCAATTTCTCGCTATCCTCCAGTTGCCGGGCGCTGTGCTCAATCACACGTGCAACCGCGGCGCGGTCCAGCGGATGCAATGACTCCCGACGTGCAATGGTGCCGATCTGGCGTGCATAGAGCTGTTGTGCATCCGGGGTGCGATCCATGCGGTAATCGAAATCAACGGCGACCTTGAACAGTTCACTGAACTCGGGATCGTACAGGGAGAGCAGGTAGTAGATGTGCGGTTCACCCAGCAGGATGACCTTGATGTCCAGTGGAATCGGCTCGGGTTCCAGTGATAAGGTGCTGACCATACTCAACAGCTGGGCCGGAGATTCGATGCGAATCTCGCCCGCCTGCAGGGCTCGCTTCAGGCCATCCCAGGCAAACGGCTGCAGCAGTATCTTGAGGGCGTCCAGCATCAGGTAGCCGCCGTTTGCGCGATGCAGGGCACCGGGACGTATCATGGTGAAATCCGTAATCAGCGCACCCAGCTCTGCCCGGTGTTCAACCCGGCCGATAAGATTGTTGTAACTCGGGTAGTCTTCGTAGATGACCGGCGCGCCATGGTTGCCTGAATGCGATATCAAGGTGTTAACACGGTAGCGCTTGTCCATCTGCAGTTCTTCATCACGCTGCGGCAGCTCGATGCCGAAGATATTCAGGCCATGCCGTTCCTCGTCATGTCGAAGGAAGTAGCGGAAATTCTCGATGACATCCGTTTCAACCTTGTCCAGGTAGTCGATGACACCTTGCTGCTGCCGGTAATTGTCCCGCATTGCATCGATGAGATGCGAAATGGCACTGGCGGCCATCTCACGATTCAACTCGCTCATGCGCACACGTTCCGCTTTTTCCCAGAGAGGCGCCTCGTGCAGCATCTTGCGAAGCTGCTCCTGGAGCTCCTCGGTGTCGTGCTCGATGCGTTTACGCTCTTCCTCGGGCAGTTTTTCAAAGTCGTCCTGGCTCATGGTTTCCCCGTCGCGCACCGGGGCCAGGGTAAAACCGGTCGGTGTGCGTATCAGGCCGATCTGCTTTTCCTCGGCATTGGCATTGACCTGTTTCAGTGCCGCTTCCTTTTGCTCTTCAAGTTCATCCTCGATCGCCTGGGAGCGGGTGCGATACTCGTCGCTCTCGAACACCGTGGGTAACGCCGCATGCAGATCCTCGATGAGCTGGCCCATATCCCGTTCCAGTTGCAGACCTTGGCCGGGCGGCAGCCGCAGCATGTGCGGTTTATGTGGCTGCTGAAAATTGTTGACGTAACACCAGTCATGCGGCATTGGTTCGCGCTGCGCCTGGTCGGTCGCGTAACGCTGGACCAGTGCATGTTTGCCGGTGCCGGTGGGGCCAAGCGCAAACAGGTTGTAGCCCTGGTGCCGGATACCCATGCCGAATCTGACCGCATCGACCGCGCGTGGCTGGCCAATGATTTCCATCAGTTCTTCCAGGTCCGCGGTGGTCTTGAAGTCAAACAGCGCCGGATCGCAGTGCCGGTAAAGTGATTCGGGTTCCAGGTGGGTGATGGTCATGTTGATCGCGAAGGGAGGTCAGGTGGTCAAGGATTATCCCGGGCAATGTTGTCGTTGTTGCGTTCCATTATGAGCCTGGCAGGCACTGCGTTTATTGACCCCGGTCAATACTGAAATTTTCTGTTTTTGCCAGGGTTTATGGCAAGCACTGACTACCTGTCTCCGGCCAGCCTCGCCCGCGCAGGGACCTAATGAGTACCCGCATGCGCATTGCAGGAACATAGTAACAGCTAATGGAGTCCGATATGCAGTTGCCGTGTCGCGTCGAGATCGTCGCGGGCGCCACCCACCTGTTTGAGGAGCCTGGCATGCTGGAACAGGCGGCGGCAGTCGCACGTGACTGGTTCCGGAAGTAACCCGGGACCGGTATGCCTGTTCATGAATGATGGCGTCTAATCGCGCGTACAATGTGTGTATGCATAATTCTGGATAAACTGGTTACCTTTTCAGAAGTTTTCGCAGGTCATGCAGTTTGCGTGTGTTCAGTACATCATCGGGCTCAAGCCAGCCGCGGCGTGCCTGGTCAATACCGAAGCGCATATAGTCGAGGTTTCCCGTACTGTGCGCATCGGTGGAGATGACCACCTTTAGCCCGGCCTCTTTTGCCTGTTTGCAATGGCTGTCTGTGAGATCCAGACGTAGTGGCTGGGCATTCACTTCCAGGAAACAGCCGCGTTCCTTTGCGACTGAAATAATCTTTTCCATATCCACTTCACAGGCTGCGCGCTCATTGATGAGCCGTGCGGTGGGGTGGGCGAGGATGTTGAAATTCGGGTTATCCATGGCCCGTATTATGCGTTCGGTCTGTTTCCTGCGGGTGAGGTTGAACTTGTAATGTACCGCACCTACAACGAGATCCAGTTGGCTGAGTATATCGTCGGGCATATCCAGGGTACCGTCTTCCAGGATATCAACCTCGATGCCCTTGAGAATGACGATGCCATCGAGTTCGTTGTTGAGAATGTCGATCTGCCTGATTTCTCTCTGCAGTCTTTTCGCGTCCAGGCCGTGCGCAACGGTGAGGCGTTTTGAATGATCGGTGATGGCAAGGTACTGGTAACCTTTTGCCCTGGCCGCGGTCGCCATCTCTTCCAGGCTGTTATGGCCATCGGTTGCGCGTGTATGGCAATGCAGATCGCCCCGGATATCCTCGAGCGTGACAAGTTCGGACAGCCGCTTTTTTCTGGCAGCCTCGATCTCACCGCGATTCTCGCGCAGCTCGGGTTCGATATACGGCAGTCCGACCTGCCGGTAGACGTCTTTCTCTGTTTTGCCTGCAATACGCCGGTCATTTCTGAAAACACCGTATTCATTGATCTTGAATCCTTTTCTGACGCCGATCTTGCGTATCGCAATATTGTGCGCTTTGGAGCCGGTGAAATAGCACAGGGCTGCGCCGTAGCTTGCCTGTGGCACGACACGCAGGTCCACCTGCAGACCCGAGCGCAGGATCACGGTGGAGCGAGTCTTGCCGCTGGAGACAACCTCATCGACTTCATCGTAATTGATGAACCGCTCCATGACCGCTGAATCCCTGGTGGCAGTAGCCAGGATATCCAGATCGCCCACGGTATCCTTACGCCGGCGAAAACTGCCTGCCACGGTAATGTCCTTGATGCCTTTGGTCTCTTGCAGGTAGGCAACCAGCGGCTTGGCAATCTCCTCGGCATCCAGTAGTCTGGTCCGCTTCTCTGCGCTACTGAAGCGTTCGAGCCTGCGCAGGATCTTTTCTTCGGTCTTTCTGCCGAATCCCCCGAGCTCGCGGATCTTCCCGCTGCGCGCTGCAGGTCTTCCGGACAGGTGATATGCAACTGCTTGTAAAGGGTCTTGACCCGCTTGGGCCCGAGTCCTTCGATCTTCATCAGGTCGCTGAGTGCGGCCGGCGTGCGCGCCTGTACTTCTTCCAGCAGGGGCAGCTTCCCGGTCTCGACAATGGTCCCGATTTTTTCTGCCAGATCCTTGCCGATACCGGGCAGCTTTGACAGGTCCTTGCCCCTGGCAAGCAGGTCCGCCATGCTCTTCGAGTGGCCGCTAATGGTGCGTGCTGCATTGCGATAGGCGCGTACCCGGAACGGGTTGGCGTCTTCCACCTCCAGCAGATCGGCGAGACGCTCAAACAACCTGGCAATTTCAGTATTGTGAACCGGCACGACCGTATTCCTGTAATGACAAGGAGGTTAACGAATTTTTCATTACTGATGTATGACGGGCCTGTTTTTGCAAGTATTCATCCGTTGCGCAAACATCAATTGTCTTCAGGAGCCGGGCGCCAGTCGTTATTGTTTCCTTTCTTCAAACAGGGCGGTTGCTGCAGGAATTATATGCAAATTCCGTCCGGAATGAGGCGCTATAATAATGATATGGGGCGATTTGGTGCATTACGACTGCAGGCACGCTGCTCAACACAGGCCTGCCCGAAACAACCCGCCTGGCGCACCGGCTTGCCTCCGGTTTGGTATAAGTCGTTACTGTCCAGCAACTCGGGACGTTGACCGCTATCAGTTGTTCACTGGAGCTGCGAGTGCTTGCGGATAAAGTTGCGCGATGCCACCCGCGCGGAGATTCTGCATCACGCGGCCGAGCCGGACCTGGCGCTGGAGAGGCCACTGTCGGTGTGGATGCCCCATGGCCATTCAATTTACCGCTCAATCTTCATGACTGAAATAACCGTGTCGCACGCCCGCCAGCATGGTTCGGAAATCATCCCCCGCCGTGTGAACCAGATGCTCATGGTCGCCCGCCTCAAAATAGACATCGGCAAGGCTGGTCAGCGCCTGGTCAAGGAACGTCTCGATACCGTATGCCGGTCCAAGCGGCGGGACTGCTCCTGCCTCGCAATCGCTGAACAGTTTTGCGAGTTCGTCCTCGGT
>JBATGJ010000153.1:0-11136 GCA_049665685.1 Gammaproteobacteria bacterium | reverse complement strand
GTATGAACCACTCATGGCGCGGCAGGCACATCCACACTGGCAGGACATCGCCGGGCGCTGCCTGTCGTGCGGCAACTGCACCTCGGTCTGTCCCACCTGTTTCTGCACCGACGTGCGCGATGACTGGAGTGTGGATGGCAACAGCGTCACCCATGGGCGCGAGTGGGGCTCCTGCTTCACCCAGGGACACAGTTACCTGCACAGTCATGTCGTGCGACCGGACACCCAGGCACGTTACCGGCAGTGGCTGACACACAAGCTGGGCAGCTGGCACCGCCAGTATGGCCGCTCCGGCTGTGTCGGCTGCGGGCGCTGCATCAGCTGGTGCCCGACCGGCATCGACATCACGGCCGAAATAAAAACACTACTGGATATCAGCCCATGAGCCCGGACCTGCACTGTCCGCTGGAGGCCGAGATTATTGGCAAGGAACGGGAGTCTCCGACCATCGTCACCCTGACGCTGGCCCTGACCGATGAGATCGCGGCCAGCGCCTTTCGCTTTTTACCGGGGCAATTCAACATGCTCTACGTCAAGGGTGTCGGCGAGATCCCCATTTCCATCGCCTCCGATCCCGATACCCCCGAGGCGCTGTCACACACCATTCGTGCAACCGGGCGGGTTTCAAGCCGACTGACCGAGCTTGAGCCGGGTGATCGCATCGGGCTGCGCGGCCCGTTCGGTCGCGGCTGGCCGCTGGATCAGCTGGGCGGCCGCGACCTGATCATCGTCACCGGCGGACTTGGCTGCGCGCCGGTGGCCCCGGTGATCAGCTACATCACTGACCGCCGCCAGGACTTCGGCCGGCTGGCGATCCTGCATGGCGTGAAGCACTGCAGCGACCTGATCTGGGGTGGATGCTACAGTGACTGGGCCGCGCAGGATGACACCCAGGTACTGCTGTCGGCGGATCGCTGCGATCTCTCCTGGTCCGGCACCACCGGGCCGGTCACCCAGCTGTTTGACCAGCTGGAAATACCGCCGCGTGAGGCCTGCGCGATGATCTGCGGCCCCGAGCCCATGCAGCATGCCTGTGCCGAGTGGCTGCTGGCCAATGATATGCCCGCAGGGGATATCTGGCTCAGCCTGGAGCGCAATATGCAGTGCGCCGTCGGGCTCTGCGGGCACTGCCAGTTCGGCGAGCACTTCATCTGCCGCGACGGTCCGGTATTTCGTTACGATGTCATTCGCCCCCTGATCGGCAGACCGTGCATCTGATGGAACAGCCCGTGGATAGCGAGACGAAGCCGAAGATTGCCCTGCACAAGTTCAGCTCATGCGACGGCTGCCAGCTGGCGTTTCTCAACCTCGGCACGGGACTGCTGAGTGTATTTGAGCAGTTCGACGTCATGCACTTTGCCGAGGCCGGGCCGGTTGCAGAAGAGGCCGAGGTCCTGATCAGCTTCGTCGAGGGCAGCATCTCGACCCCGGACGACCTGGCGCGCATCAAAAAAGTCCGCGCCAACAGCCGCTACCTGATTACCATTGGCGCCTGCGCCACCGCCGGCGGGCTGCAGGCACTGCGTAACCTCACGGACAACGACGGCTGGCTCGAGGCGGTCTATGCGACCCCGGAGTTTATCCAGACCCTGGATACGGTCACGCCGGTACGGGCGCATGTCCCGGTCGACGTGGAACTCTGGGGTTGTCCCGTCAACAGCACGCAGGTGATCAACGCCCTGCATGCCTGCCACAACGGGACGCTGCCCGTAGTCGAACACGACAAGGTGTGCCTGGAATGCAAGCGCCGCCAGGCCGTGTGCGTCATGGTCACGCGCAACATGCCCTGCATGGGCCCGGTGACACGCACCGGCTGCGGCGCCTTGTGCCCGGGCTGCGGGCGCGACTGCTATGCCTGCTATGGCCCGGCCGAGAACAGCGAGAATGCGGTCCTGCACGATCACTTTACCGGCCTGGGCATGGATGCCACACAGATCGACCGCCGCTTCGCGTCCTTCAACACAGCCGCCGGCATGACCCGTCAAGACCTGCCGGGACAGGCAGCAGACGATGAGTAAAGAGCGCAAGCTGACCATCAAGGTCCCGGTACTCGCGCGCGTCGAGGGCGCCGGCGCCCTGCTGATCAAGATTCGGCACGGCAAGATCAAGCGGGCCAAGCTCGACATCTTCGAGCCACCGCGGCTGTTCGAACAACTGCTGGTCGGCCGTGACTACCACGAGGTCCCGGACATGGTGGCGCGTATCTGCGGTATCTGCCCGGTTGCCTACCAGATGAGTGCGGTAAGTGCGCTGGAACAGATATTCGGACTGGATGCAGGCCCGCAGGTGCAGGCCATGCGCCGCGTATTCTACTGCGGGGAATGGATTCAGAGCCACGCCCTGCATATCCACCTGCTGGCAGCTCCCGACTTCCTCGGCTTTGACAGTGCGCCGGCCATGGCGAAGGCCTACCCGGACGAGGTCCGCCGCGGGCTGGAACTGCAGGCCGTGGGTAATGACATCATCCGCCTGTTCGGTGCCCGCTCGGTGCACCCCGTCGGCGCCTGCGTGGGCGGTTTCCATCACACCCCCGACCGGCAGTCGGTAGAACTGCTGCTGGATAAGTTACATGCGGCCCTGCCACAGGCCGAGGCCCTGCTGCGCTGGACGGCGGCACTCGAGCTGCCGGAGGATGACCAGACATTCTGCAGCGTATCCCTGGCCCATCCGCAGGACTACCCGATGATCGGCGAGCGTGTGGTATCCAGTAATGGCCTGGACATCGGCATCGAGGACTTTGCAGAGCACATCATCGAATACCAGGTCCCGCACTCGACGGCGCTGCATGCGCTGCTCAAGGGCGACACCTACCTGGTCGGTCCGCTGGCACGCATGAATCTGCACCAGGACCGCCTGCCGCCGACGACCCGGCAGCTGCTGGATGAGTGCAACATTCGTTTCCCCAGCCGCAACATGTACCACAGCATCATCGCACGTGCCGCGGAGATCCACCTGGCCGTCACAGAGGCCATCCGCCTGCTCGAGTCCAACCGCGATACTGGAAGCCTGCAGGTCACGCCGCAGGTTCGAGCGGGTACCGGCCATGGCGCCAGCGAGGCACCGCGCGGACTGCTCTATCACCGCTACGAGGTCACGGACACCGGCACCCTCGCCAGTGCGCGTATCGTGCCGCCGACCAGCCAGAACCAGGCACGCATGGAGGAAGACCTGGTCAACTCACTGCAGCACTACGGCCTGCAGCAGGCTGCCGACAAGCTGCAGCTGCGCGCCGAGACCGTGATTCGCAACTACGATCCGTGCATCTCCTGTGCCACCCACTTTCTGCGCCTCAAGGTCGAGCATGAGTGACACCGGCACGATACACCCGGCACCGGTCAGGATCATCGGCATTGGTTCCGCCGCGGGTGGTGATGTCCTCGGCTGGCATGCTGTAGAACGACTGCTGGCCAGCGGCTGGACCAGCCGCTATCCCGACGGACTGCTTGACGTGTCGTGTAGCCCGACACCGGCACTACTGCCTGCCATGACGGGTGCAACACGGCTACTCATCCTGATTGACGCACTGCTGGATGGCAGCGCACCGGGCAGCCTGCATCGACTGACAGCGGACCGGCTGGCGACGGACGCACAGGCCAGCAGTCATGGTGTGGGGGTGGGAGAGGCGCTGGCGCTGATCGAGGCGCTGTACGGGGATACGCTGCAGGTCGTGGTGCTGGGCATCAGCGCCGGCACACCTGATCCCGGCGCAGGTGTTGATACCCGGCTCGATACGGCCTGGCCATCACTACTGGCTGCGCTTGACGAGGTAGTGCGGCAATACCTGGAACAGGACAACGGGGTGAATTGTATGCCCGGCGCTACTGATGAATACCCCTTGAAGCGAGATATCCGTTAAGCGCCTCGCGCCCCGCACTGAATTCAATAAACTGGACACCGACCTGATAATGGCCGCTATCCAGGCGTGCATACACGGTTCGTCCGTGCACCTCGACCGTCACGTCGTTACCGTCCGCACCCGGCACGGTAAAACGAAACAGTGCCATGACCGGGACATGATCTTTCAGCAGGACCTCGCCATTGAACAGTGTCTCCACCAGGTTCCGGTCGCCCTCGGCTCGCAGGCCGCTGCGCGAGATATTGGTAATCATGGCCAGCACCGGCTGGCCGGTGCGCGGTTGAACCTCCACGGGAAAGCTGACCTCGATGCGCGGACTGCCGCGCAGCTCGACCACTATGGTCGATTCGACCCGCCGGCTTTGTGGCGTATCGATGGCATCGAGTGAGAAGCCGGAGGTGTTGGCGGTGTCATCCATGAACATTGCCATATCAATCGTCCTTTTATGAAGCCGTTTGCAGCTGTTTGCTGTTGTCCTCTACAAGTTTTATTGCATCTTTTGCAGGCAAAGGTCTGCCGAGCAGGAAGCCCTGGATCATGTCACAGTTGATTTCACGCAGTGCATACAACTGGCTTTCGGTCTCGACGCCCTCCGCTACCACGCGCAGGCCCATACTGTGTGCCATTTCGACAATGGCCCGTGCAATCGCCAACTCGCTGTCACCCATGTCGATCTCCTTGACGAAACAGCGGTCTATCTTGAGGATATCGAACGGGTAGCGCTTCAGATGTTCCAGTGATGAATAGCCAATACCGAAGTCATCGATGGATATCGGATAACCGAAACCCGACAGGGTATTCATGGTATCCAGGGCGGCTTCAACGTTTTCCATAATGGCGTTTTCGGTAATTTCCAGCTCGATAAGTGCCGGATCGATTTTTACCTTGGCAACCGCATCATTGATCTGCTCGACCAGATCGGGCTGGCGGAACTGGACCGGCGACAGATTGATCGAAACCGGCAGTGTATAGCCGCTGTCCAGCCACTCCCGCACCTGTTTGCAGGCCGTATCCATCACCCATTTGCCCATCGGGTTGATCAGCCCGCTCGACTCTGCGGCCGAGATAAACTCGCCCGGGTTGCGCAAGCCGGTATCGGGATGATTCCACCTGATGAGAGCTTCCATGGATTCGATCTTGAGCGTGTTGATGTCCAGCTTGGGCTGGAAATACAGCTCCAGCTCGCCGTTTTCGATGGCATAACGCAGGTCATTTTCGATCTGGTAGTCGCGCCTGACGCTTGATGCGTATTCATCATCGTACAGGCGATATTTGCCGACACCTGATTTCTTGGCCTGCTTCAGGGCAAGGCCTGCACAGGTGATCAGTTCCTCTGCATGCTGACCGTCCTTGGGATACAGGCTGACGCCGGCGCTACAGGTCAGGTAAACATCCTGATTCTCTGTCTTTACCGGCTCCGAGAGAATGCGCATGATACGGGCGACCACCATAGGCACAAACGCGGTATCCTCGATCCCGGTAAGCAGCACACCAAATTCATCACCGCCAATCCTGAAAATGTCACTGTCCATGTCACCGGGCTTGAGCAGTTTGACGCTGTCCGAGGTCCTCATGGTGTTATGCAGGCGCTTGGCAAGAATCTTCAGCACCTCGTCCCCGGTCGTGTAACCAAGCGACAGGTTAAGTCGCTGGAAAAAGTCGACGTCCAGCAGCACCACGGCCATCGAGGCCGCGCTGTCCGGGAAGGCCTCGATGGCCTGCTTGAGGCCGTCGTTGAAGCTGCTGAGATTGGGCAGACCGGTCATCATATCTTCCCAGTCTTCCCTGGTAACGCCTTGAGCACCAGCATCCGTTTGCACGCCTGTATCATTGGACTCTGCAAAAACATCCGATGATGTTTTATCAGTGTCTGCTTTTCCGCGATTGAGGTGCGCATTCCATACCGTTGTCCTGTCACGGCCGTCTTCCTTGGACTGGTACAGCGCCCTGTCTGCCTCATCGATCAGTTGTGAAAGATTGATCGCACCGTTACCGGTGATACTGATACCCAGGCTGGTCGTGACGCGTATATTTGTGCCGCTCCGTATATCGGCTACGTGCGCTTCGGCAATAACCTTTCTCACCCTTTCTGCGACTGTCGCGGCCACCTCTATACCGGAGCCGGGCAGCAGAATACAGAATTCCTCACCGCCGTACCTGAATACCCTGTCACTGTCCCGCAATATGCCCTGGACGGTCTTGGCAATAACCTGCAGGACCTTGTCACCCGCGCCATGACCATAATTATCATTGATGCTTTTGAAGTGATCGATGTCCATCATCACACAGGATAGTGGCTTGCCGGTACGCAGCGCCTCTTCAAACTCCCCTTCGAAATTATCAAACAGTGAACGCCGGTTGAGGCAGCCGGTCAACGGATCATGTGTCGCCAGAATCTGCAGCTTGTCATTCTGTCGGTTAATCTGCTCGGCCGATTCCTGCAGCTTCTGTAGCGTCTCTTTCAGCTGTTCGTTTGTGATTTCCAGTTCAGTGACATCGTCAAAGGTGACCATTGCGCCCTGATTTACGCCCTTGTCGTCAATGACCGCGGAACAGTTGACCATGAAAGAATGCGTCTCGCCATTGCCCATATCCAGCGACAGCCTTTCCCGATCTCCCGGCTTGCCGGTTTCCAGTGTTCTATTCCAGGGATATTCCTGGTCTTCGCCAAGTACCCAGTTCAGACTGGTGATTTTCCTGCCAGCCAGCACATCAATGGGTTTGGACAAATAATCTGCGAAGACCTGATTACAGAACATGATCTTGCCACGGGTATTGATCAGTAACACACCATCGGTCAGTGTATCCAGGGCCCTGCGTACCCGGGTCGGTAGTGCATTGCCGGGATCCATGTTCCTGAATATTTTTCTGATGAGGAGAAAGAAGACGAGAAATAACGAGATGCTCACCAATACCGTCATCATCTCGAATGAATTCAGCGCAACACCCAGTATCCCTGCTCCCTTTGTCGGTGCAAACACCAGTTCCACCGTCGCCCATTTGGATTTCATGCGGGTATTCTTGAATATCGGTACCTGCATCTGGTCCGCTGTAGACAGGCCATCATCCACAGGCAACCAGTGCTTGCGATGATCTCCGGCCGTTGCAAGCAGTTCGCCATGCGCAGTTCTGAGGCCGGCGGAAAGCACGTCATCGTTTCGCTCGACCAGCATCCGCATGCTGGTCCTGATGACACTGTAATCTTCCCTGCTTGCTGCAAGTGAATACTGTACTGCCAGCGTTTCTGCCAGCAGCTTTCTGCTCTCGATTGCGCTTTTCTCGGGATTCGGGATTATTCCCAGTAGATCGGACAGTAAAATGACCGATATCACCACCAGCATAACCCCAAGGCTTACCCTGATTGCGGAAAATAATCTGGACATGTTCAGGCCGCGCACTGTCAAGACCTGTCTTCCGTCTGTTGTGTCTCACCAGCGTTTTCAAACAGGTTATCGACTGCCTCGTCCAGCTCGCTGTCATCCTGCCGCGACCCGTCCTTACCGCGCCTTGTATTCTTCATCATGATCAGGGGGTCAAAGCCCTTCATGACCGATACCGATGACATCAGGCCGGCTGCAACTGCACTGCTTCGTGTCAGCAGCGTTGCCATGCCCGCCGAGAGTGACAGCGTGATGCCGCCAATGACACGAACGAACATGCCATCGGATTTTTCCCCGGTTTCGTTGATTTGTATCCTGATCAGGTCAATCAGTTGCGAGAGGTCTATCGCCACATCGACGGCCTTGCTCATCACATTCTTGAATGGGCTCATCAGGCTGAAACGCTGGCTCTCATCTGTGCGGTAGTCAAAATCATCGAACTGATATTGATCGACCGTGAAATTGAGCTTCTTCTCTTCATGCAGGCTCTGATTGTGGTGAAAAAACAGTCCTGTGCTGCCGCTTTCATCACTGTCATCCACCCTGGTATCTTTTATCGGATCAGAATCATCCTTGTCATCAATTTCATCATCTTCCGGTGGAATGACGGTATCGTCTTCACTAATTGAAGTATTGACTCCTGATGTCGGGCTGCTGGAAATACTCTCGGCGGTACCCTGGTCATCGATGTAACTGGCCACGACGGTCAGCGCTGCACCGACATCGGCCATGACCGTTGTGTAAGTATTACCCGTTGCACCGCTAATCACGACGCCATCACGATACCACTGATAACTGATCGCGCCGCTCAAACCGTCGGCATCGGCCAGCGTGTTCGAGGCGGTGAGTGTGTCGCCCTCGTCCGGTGACATATTATCGATCAGGACGCTGCCGGTCGGGGCGTCATTAACGTTCATGACGGCAGCGGTTTGTGCAGAGGTCACAGACTCGTTCGTGCCATGCATGTCCGTATAACTGGTCTGCACACTGATCTGCGCACCGACGTCGGCATCGCCCGTAGTGTAGGTCGCACCGGTCGCACCCGCGATGGCACCGCCATCGCGGTACCACTGGTAACTAAACGCACCGAGACCGTCGGCATCCGAAATACCACTGGTATCTGCGCTGAGCATCTGGTCCTCGGCCACGGTACCCGTGATAGTGGGTGCGCCGACCAGGGCATCATTGACATTGGCAATCGGGCCGACACCCGCACTGGTCACGGCTTCACTGGTTCCGTACCCATCCGTGTAGCTGGCGACAACCGTGATGGTCGTACCCACATCGGCATCACCCAGGGTGTAAGTACCGGCGATCGCACCGCCAATGGCCACGCCGTCGCGATACCACTGGTAGCTGATGGCGCCGAGCCCATCGGCATCCGCCAGCGTGTTACTGGCCGTCAGTACCTGGTCCTCGGTCGGTGTGCCGCTGATGGCGACCGATCCAGTCGGTGCGTTGTTTACATTGGTGACCGCTGCGGTGCCGGCACTGCTGACACTCTCGCTGGTGCCCTGGTCATCGGTGTAGCTGGCGAGTACGGTAATGACGGTACCGACATCGGCCTGCACTGTCGTGTAGGTCGTGCCGCTTGCACCGCCGATGGCCACGCCATCGCGGTACCACTGGTAGGTAATTGCACCACTCAGACCGTCGGCATCGGCCAGCGAATTACTCGCCGTCAGTGTATCGCCCTCTGCCGGGGTCAGATTATCAATCGTGACCGCGCCGGTCGGGGCGTCATTGACATTGGCGATCGGACCCGCAGCAGCGCTGGCAACAGACTCGCTGGTACCACCCGCATCGGTATAACTGGCCGCCACGGTGATGTTGGTACCGACATCGGCATCGCCCAGGACGTAAGTCGATCCAGTCGCACCGCCGATGGCCACACCATCGCGATACCACTGGTAACTGATGGCGCCGAGTCCATCCACATCAGCCAGTGTATTCGAGGCCGTCAGCACCTGGTCCTCGGTGGGTGTGCCACTGATGGTGACGCTGCCGGTGGGCGCATCGTTCACGTCGGTCACGGTGACATTTGCGGAGGCCGATTCGCTGGAATACGCGGATCCGCCGCCACCGACGCCGGGATCGGCATAACCCGGGGTTGCATTGGTCGAGGCGGTCCCGGCCGTCAGATCCCATGCGCGGAAATTGAAGGTGGCGACTTCGCCGGTTTGCCCGTCACCCACGTAACGAATCTGGGTTGTTGCATTCAGCAGCAGGGCATTGGTCGGCGAGACCGCACCGAAGGACACCCAGGTAACGGCATCGGTCGAGTACTGCCAGGTACCGTTGCCGGTCATGCCGGTAATCGCCAGGCCTTGTGCAGCACCGAGGTCGAGGTCATTCCATCCGGCGCTGGTGACGATGGCACTGACGGTCGTCCCTGCAGAGGCCGAATCCTCGTCCGTGCCGGGGAGTCCCACGACAAAGCCGTTGGTGATCGTCGGCGCATCGTTGATATTGGCAATGGGACCGACGCCGGCACTGGTCACCGACTCACTGGCGCCGTAACCATCGGTATAACTCGCTGCCACGGTAATTGTGCTGCTGACATCCGCATCGCCCAGGGTATAGGTCGTGCCGGTGGCGCCGCCGATGGCAACCCCGTCGCGGTACCACTGGTAGGAGAGCGGACCCATGCCGTCGATATCGGCCAGCGTATTGCTGGCCGTCAGCACCTGGTCCTCGGTCGACGTGCCGCTAATGGTGACGCTACCGGTTGGCGCATTGTTCATATTGGTGACGGCCGCCGTGCCGGCACTGCCGACACTCTCACTGGTGCCCTGGTCATCGGTGTAGCTGGCGACCACCGTGATGACGGCGCCGACATCGGCCTGCACCGTGGTGTAGGTCGTACCGGTCGCACCGCCAATCGCGACACCATCGCGGTACCACTGGTAGCTGATGGCACCGCTCAGGCCGTCGGCATCCGCCAGGGTATTGCCTGCCGTCAGCGTGTCACCCTCTGACGGGGTCATATTGTCGATCGTGACCGCGCCCGTCGGTGCATCGTTGATGTTCACAACGGCAGCCGTCTGTACCGAGGTCACCGACTCGGCTGTGCCGTTCAAATCGGTGTAACTGACCTGCACACTCATCAGTGCACCGACATCGGCATCACCCAGCGTATAGGTTGAGCCGGTCGCACCACCGATGGCCACGCCATCGCGCAACCACTGGTAACTGAATATACCGAGACCGTCGGCATCCGAGATGCCTGACGTATCGGCGGTGAGCATCTGGTCTTCGGTCACCGTACCCGTGATCGTTGGCACACCCACTGGCAGGTCATTGACATTGGCAATCGGGCCGACACCGGCACTGGTCATGGACTCGTTCGTGCCATGGCCATCGGTGTAACTGGCCTCGACCGTGATGGTGGCACCGACGTCAAGATCGCCCAGCGTATAGGTCGTGCCGGTCGCACCGCCGATGGCGACCCCATCGCGATACCATTGATAAGAGACTGCCCCCATCCCATCGGCATCCGCCAGGGTGTTGGAGGCGGTTAACACCTGGTCCTCGGTCGGTGTACCGCTGATCGCCACGGCGCCCGTCGGGGCATCGTTGATATTGGCAATGAAGCCGGTCTGGGCCGAAGCCAGCGGACCTTCAGCCGTACCCTGCAAATCGGTATAACTGACCTGCATGCTGATCTGGGCACCCACGTCGGCATCGCCCAGCGTGTAGGTTGATCCGCTTGCACCACCGATGGCCACGCCATCGCGGTACCACTGGTAGCTGAAAGCGCCGAGACCATCGGCGTCACTGATACCGGAAGTGTCGGCCGTCAACACCTGGTCCTCGGTCGGCGTGCCGCCAATGGTGACACTGCCGGTCGGCGCATCGTTGATGTTGGCCACCGCGGCGGTCTGCGCCGAGGTCACCGAC
>JBATGJ010000152.1:0-9862 GCA_049665685.1 Gammaproteobacteria bacterium | reverse complement strand
GCCGGGAACAGTATAAACTCCAGGACCGCGCTTGAGATCGCGTTTCATGAGTGTGGCAAGTGCATCAAAAACTTCGCTGACATCCCGCTTGGTAAGCTCAGTCTTTTCGGCAATATAAGTCAGGGTTTCTGACTTGGTGGTCGGCCTCTTTGCAGCCTTTGCGGTTGTCTTCTTTCGAGCCGTCGCCTTCTTTTTCACAGCCATTCGATAATGCTCCTCTGACTAGGTAATGGAAAAACTGCACGCGTAAGATAGCACAATAATGAAAATGTTAAAGCGTTAATTCGCAGGAAATGCCTTCTATTGCAGTATTTTCATCGCCCGTGTCCTTGGTCGCAGTAAAACTGGTAGTCATGCGCTGTACTGTCGGCGTGAATTTTAATTGTGTCCTGAAAATATTACGCTCCGAGGAAAAGACTGTAATTACAGGTATTCTATCAATATTTGTCTGCCTGTCTGTGTTCATGCAAGGACAGGACGGGCTACAGAATGCTGACCAGCAGGGTGCCAGCACCTTCCATAATAAGCATATCGATACCTTCACTGCGCAGATTTCTGCGTACCGTCAGCTACAACTGCGCACCTGCTAATGTGATGCGCAATTCCTGATCAACCTGACTCAGTATCAGCCGGATTTTCGGACCTCGTCCGGGCCTGCCGGCAGCTGGTCACAACCGTTGCGCGCGTCGGTTGCATGGCCGTGTGTTGTCCCGGGTGAACAGCCACTAAAACCGTGCATGGCTCACAACCCGGTGGGGTCGGGAGACAGAATTTCGACGCGCGGCCGATAGTTTCGAGGCGTGACGTGGCAGGTGGTCCAGGGCAATCAAAGTGTGCGCATTGCGGGTATTTCCGGCCCTCCGGCGGCACATCCTGAAAACCGTGTTTTTATCTAAATATCAATCGGTTTCAGCCGATAACCTGCAGGCAGATAGCGTTACAGGGATGGCCCGTTACGGGCTGGTTTCAACAGGTTGGATGCAGTGGACAGGTGGACATGCGCGCCGCAAAAAAAGCAGCCCATAACATAAAGATCCTGCAAGATCTCGTGCCGCTGAATGCACTTTCCAATCAGCGTTTTGGCGAGATCGCCGAAAAGGTTGTCATAGAAGTAGTCAAGTCCGGGCGCTACCTGTTCCATAAGGGCGATCGTGACAACCGCACCATTTATATCCTCGAGGGCAAAGTCGAATTCATCGATGCGGACCGCAAGGTCACCGGTGAGATTGAGGCCGGTTCGGATGCCAGCCGACACCCGCTCATCAACCAGCAGCCAAGACCGGTATCTGCCCGTGCCGTCAATAAGGCAGTCATTGCCTGGGTCGATTCCCGTGTGCTGGACGCCTACCTGACCTGGGACCAGTTCAATACTGCCGAAGTAGTTGAACTGGACGCTGACGACACCGGCGACTGGATGAGTCGCCTGCTCAAAATCGACACATTCAGCAATTTACCGCCGTCGAAGCTGCAGGGGCTGCTCATGCGCATGAAGCCCTTTCCGGTTGAGCAGGGTGATGTGGTGATCTCGCAAGGCGAGGAGGGCGACTACTTCTATACCGTTCATGAGGGCCGCTGCCAGGTGACCCGCCGTGAGCAAGACGGGTCAGAGCGGGTGCTGGCCGAGCTGGGCGGGGGTGACTCCTTCGGTGAGGAGGCGCTGGTGTCAGATGTCCGGCGCAATGCCACCATTACCATGCTGACCAACGGCCAGCTGATGCGACTTGCAAAGCAGGACTTCGATGAACTGCTGAAGACGCAATTGCTCAGATATATCGATTACCCGACAGCCGCAAAGATGGTGGATGAGGGTGCGGTCTGGCTGGATGTCCGCACGCCCGACGAGTATGCAGATGGCGCATTCGAGGACAGCGTTAACCTGCCGCTGGTCAGTCTGCGTAATGAAATGCCCGAGCTGGTTTTCAATACAAGCTATGTGATTTGCTGTGATACCGGACAGCGCAGCGATTCAGCCGGGTTTGTGCTAAGTCAAAAGGGTTTTGATGTCTACGTCCTGAAAGGTGGGATGTCGGCCCAGCTGGCAGCGGTTCCTGATCAGGAAGAGGGTACAGTCGAGACAGGTGGCAGGCCAGCGCCCATGTCGAACCACGCAGAGGACGCGAGCGAGCTGCCGGCAGAGGACGGCATGACTGCTCTACGCGAGGAGCACGCCACCCTGCAGCAGCACAATGTGTCGCTCACCAGAGAACTGTCGACTGAACGCAAAGCCGTGGCGCAACTGAGCAGCCAGGCCGAGCAAATGCGTGGCGAACTGGACGATTCTGCCGAAAAGCTCGGCGAATTGAATGTGCGCCTCGAACAGCAAAGCGAAGCAAAACAGACCCTGGAGGACCGCATCAGGGCACTGCAGAAACAGCAGCAGGCCCAACTGGATGAACTGCAGCGTACCGTGGTCGCCGAGCAGAATAAAAACTCAGTACTGGAACAACAGGCTGCGGCCGAGTCGGCCCGGCGTGAGGCGCAATCAGGTAAAACGGAAAAGGACTTGCAGGAACTGGTTGCTGTCAGGCAGCGACTGGAAGGCGAATTGACGGCTGCCCGCGGCCGCGTGGCTGCACTGGAAGGTGAATTGCAGAATGCGGCTGCAGCAACATCATCCTCACAGGAACAGATCGATACGGCCATCGAGGCACTGCGCGAGGAAAACGGCCGCCTGGCGGATCAGATCGCCTCCCTGGAGGCCGCAAACACCGACTTGAAGTGCGACCTGGATGCTGCGTCCGTGGCCGGCGACGACCGGCAGCGCGAGCGCGAGGGGGCGCTGAATTCGCTGGGACAAGAGCTGGCATCCGCTCAGGAAACCATCAAGGCACTGCAACAGGAGAACCAGACTCTCCGCGAAGGTCAGCAGGGTGCCGAGGGGCGCCTGCACGAGCAGGCCGATCATGTCGCAGAGCTAGAGGCCATGCGCCATGAACTGACGGCCGCACAGCAGACCAGTGCGGAGTCGAAGCAACAGCTGCAGCAGGCCGAGGATGCCCGCGCGGCGGCCCTGGCACAGTTGGCGGAGCAGTCAGAGGCACAGTTGGCCGAGGCGGCCGTACAACAACAGGCGCTGAGCGATCAACTGGCGGCATTGCAGGCATCCCGGGGCGAGCTGGAAGCGGCGCATCGGCAAATCGTCGAGGAGCGTGATGCGCTCAGGCAGCAACTCGAGGCACAGACGGACTCCAGCGAACGGCAGGTTGAAGAGCTGACATCGGTCACGAACGAGCTGCGGGCACAGCTGGAGAGCGAGCAGCAACGCAGCCAGGCGGCAGAGTCCAGAATCAGCAAGAAAGACCTGCAGATTGCGGCGCTGGAGCGGGCAGCGGCAGCAGACGCCGAAACCCGACAGTTGCTGGACGAGGAGGTCAGCCAGATCCGGCAGCAGCTGGATGACGCACAGGAATTACTGCAGCAGCGCGAGGCACATGCCCGGGAACTCGAAACGGAATATGCAGGTTCTCTCAGCAAGTCACACGATGAACTGACACGCAAGAACGATACCGAGAAGGAGCTGCAGGGCCAGATCGACAGGCTGCGCAAGAAGCTTGAACAGGTATCACAGGACAGCCAGAAGAACCGGGAAAGTTCGCTCGATGATCTGGACAACCTGCGCGAGGAACTCCATAACGAACGTCAGGCGCGGGCCGAGGAGCGCGCGCAAATGGCGGCCCGCCAGCGTGAGCTGAAGGAACAGCTTGGCGCGATCGCGACACAGCATGAAGCCAACATGACAGACCAGTCCGGCGCCATCGAGCAGGCCCGCGATGCCGCCAGGGAAGAAGAGCACTCGCGCATGCAAAGCTTGATGGACAGTCATGCAGAAACCGAGGAACGGCTGGTGCGAGTGCAGGCGGAACTGCAACAGGCATACGAAGAGATTGCCGTTCTGGATCAGCAGGAGAAGGCACGTCGCCAGGCCGAGATCGATGCGATACAGGAACAGAATAAACAGGCCGAAGCAGCCATTACCCAGCTTGAGAAGCAGCTGAAGCAGCTGACAAACGAGCGCGATGTTGCGCTTGAGGACCAGCACGAACTGCGGGTGAAGATGAACGCCCTGCGCGGTGAGGTCGAGGTCGCACGCGGCCTGATGACGGCAGGTGGCAAGGGTCGCCTGGAAGACCCCGAGCAACTGCGTGCCGAACTCGAGGAAACCCGCAAGAATGTAAAGATCGCGGTGCGCCTGCGTGCGGAGGCTGAGGCGGCGCGTGACCGGATAGCCGCCGAGTTGCAACGTCTGCGTGCCTCATCAGTGGGCGGCCAGGATAACGGTGAGCCGTTGCACGTGCCATCACTGGATGCATTCGATCCGCATGCCGAGACGACCATAACACTGGAAACCCGGCCGCCATTGATACCTGAATCGGCAGTGATGGCCGCACGCACCATGGGCATGCAGGATAATTCATCAGGCAGCAAGCATCCTGCTGTCAGGATCGTCGCGGGAGTGCTGCTGGCCGGCGTGGTCGGCCTTGGCGTCTGGGTGATGAGGGGCCAAGAGATGCCACAGCTCGCCCGGCAGGACGACGCAACCATACTGCCGGATGAGACGATGTCCGCGAGGGTGACGCCACTCTCGCAGGAAAACCAGGCTTCCGCCAGGCTGCCGGGCAGGTCCGCCGACCGTGCTAGGCAGTCATCGACACTGCCGGAAGTCGTTGAGAATGAACCGGCGGTCACCTCGACAGTGGACTTGCCTCGAGCCGCGGTGGCTCCGCCACTGTCTGCAACATACGAAGAGATGGAATGGCCGGCTCCGGCACGTCCACGCATGCCGGATGCGGGTTCAAGGCAGGAATTTGTCGATTTGCCTCCCCAACGCGCCAAGCCGTCGGTTGGTGCTGTGCAGCCATCCTTGCCCGAGACAGCGGTAGTGCCACCCCCTGTGCCAGACGGTCCACCACCGGTTGGCCGCTCGTTTCGCGACACACTGAATGGCGGTGGCAAGGGCCCGGCCATGATTGAACTGCTACCCGCCAGTTTCCAGATGGGTAGCATTGGCAACTCGCTGAATTTCGATGAGGTACCCCGGCACACAGTCAGGCTCAAGTCCTTCTCGATCAGCAAGCGCGAGATTACGTTTGCCGAGTATGATCGTTTTGCACGTGCCACCGGCCGGCGCCTGCCTTATGATGAAACCTGGGGTCGCGGCAAACGTCCGGTCATCAACGTGTCCTGGCACGATGCACAGGCCTATGCGCGCTGGCTATCGAAACAGACCGGGCAGGAATATCGCCTGCCCAGCGAAGCACAATGGGAGTATGCCGCACGTGCTGGCAGTGACTACAGTTACTGGTGGACAGGCATGCAGAGTGATATCTACGCCAACTGCTTTGATTGCGGCAGCGACTGGGACGGCCAGCAGACGGCACCGGTAGGGAGTTTTAAGGCAAACCGGTTCGGCCTGTACGACATGACGGGTAATGTGCAGGAATGGACAACGGACTGTTATCACAACAGTTACATCGGTGCACCGGATGACGGCAGTGCCTGGACGAGCCCGGATTGCTCCCAGCGCGTGGTGCGTGGGGGCGCCTACTCGAGTCCGCCTGATACCCTGCGTTCTGCCAAACGCGGGCAACTCAGCCAGGATACGCGTCTCGACAATCTTGGCTTCCGGATCGTACGCGTCGAATAACCCCTCTTCACGGTTGACAATAACGGCAGTCGACTTAGGCTGCCCGACATGATTGATCCGGTCTATATTTCCCTGTGCGCATTCGATGAGTTGCAGGATCCCGGCAGCAAGGGCATCACGATTATGTGTGATGCCCGGCCGTTCGACCTGTTCGTGGTTCGCCAGGGTGGCGAGGTGCGGGCCTACCTGAACAGCTGTCCACACACCGGCGGCCCGCTGGACTGGGTGGAGGATCAATTCCTCAGCATCGATCGCAGGTATATCCAGTGTGCAACACATGATGCCCTGTTTCGCTGGGAGGACGGTACCTGTGTTGCCGGACCCTGCGCGGGTGATGCACTGACTGCCTTGCCGGCCGTGATCGAGGAGGGTGAAGTGCTGTTGCCGCGGGAGGTGCTCTGTGACGGTAGCCGCGCAGGTCTGCGCGCATGAATCAGGCTCGGCAAGGCATCACTGGCAATACCCCAGCTGCCTGCAGGCGACCAAAACTGACTGTGTCGCGGGAACCAGGACAGTGATTACATGCCCTGGTTATTCGGGTCAGAGTTTCTTGAGCAGATCCTGCAGCATGACCATGTAGGCGTCGACCGGCGACATCTCCTCGATGGGTGTGCCTGCCTCGTGCGTGTGTACTGCCAGCTGCGGGGCAGGGACCTGTTCCGATGTTATTGCCTGGTTGATGAATTCATTGTCGTCGATAACCCTGCCGGTCACCATGTCGTAGATCATTGCCATGATTCACCTCCCGTTGCCAGTAGGGAGGTTATCGGCATCAGGCAGGCAGGATTGAATGTCCCGCCGATGGCCTTTTAGGGCACTGAATATTCAGGATTAATAATAGATAAGAGCCAGCTGCCGGTTGTTGCTGTTAGTCGATATCATCAAGCGGGTTGATGTGGTCGTTGGGTGCGGTCAGCTCCAGGTCGACGCCGTAATCCTCGCGCACGATATCGAACGAACCGGACCAGTCTTCAGGCGGCTCGATAGGATCAATCTCCATCTCGGCCCAGCTGTCGAAATCAAGTTCTTCAACGGCACCGTCGAAATGCTGGATTTCGAGCGTGCCTTCTTCATCATCGATTGCGACGATTTCAAACCGATCGCCATTGATTGACTGGTACCAATCGCCGATTTGCGGTTGACGGTTATTTGCCATGGCAGCCCCCCCTGAATCACAGTGTCTGTCGGTAGCGGATGTAACTGACAGACAGTTAATGATCGAAGCTGACTCATTTATAAGACTTGCTGCAGGGATGTGCAAGCACTTCCGGTAACCACTGATATACGATGTTCGCACAGGCCAAGAAGGATATAGCTGATGGCAATCCACCCGCCAGCCGATCCGAGCAAGGCTTGCCGATGTGGGTGTCCTAAGCATCTGTATTTTTTCGGGGAAAGTCCTGTATTCCCGTCGGGATGTGGATGGGCACAGTGACCGGCAAGCGGTCATTTGTGCTGCGCTGCGTGCTGATGGCGGATTTTCCGGGCCTATTATCATCTTTAAAATCAATGAATTGATTTTGCCTGGTTGAGCTGGTGGCGTGACTGCTGAAATAACAGCCCTGTTCAGGTAAAGTGCGCGTTTAATTTTTTCGCCAGCAATCAATAAACATCAGCGAGGACAACAGCATGGCCGATTACAAGATTGCACCTTCCATCCTGTCGGCGGATTTTGCCCGGCTGGGCGATGAAGTCACCCATGTGCTCGATGCCGGTGCTGACATTGTGCATTTCGACGTCATGGACAATCATTATGTCCCCAACCTGACGATCGGGCCACTGGTGTGCGAGGCTTTGCGCAATCACGGCGTCACGGCGGACATTGACGTTCACCTGATGGTCAAGCCGGTTGACCGCATTATCCCCGACTTTGCGAAGGCCGGTGCAACCTATATTACATTCCACCCCGAAGCCAGTGAGCATATCGACCGCTCACTGTCGCTGGTACGTGAAAGTGGCTGCAAGTCCGGCCTGGTGTTCAACCCGGCCACGCCGCTTGATTATCTGAAATATGTTATCGACAAGGTCGATATGATCCTGCTGATGTCGGTAAATCCCGGCTTCGGTGGCCAGAGCTTTATTCCGGAAGCCCTGCCCAAGTTGCGCGAGGCTCGCCGGATTATCGACGAAAGCGGGTGTGATATCCGCCTTGAGATTGACGGTGGTGTGAAGGTGAGCAATATCGGTGAGATCGCCGCGGCGGGTGCCGATACCTTCGTCGCCGGCTCGGCTATTTTTGGTGCCGATGACTACAAGGCCACTATCGACGCCATGCGTGCCGAGATTGCCAGGGCCGTTGGCTAGCAGCAGCCATCATGCGCAGACCCGAAATGATCCTGATCGACGTGGACGGAACGCTGGTCGATAGCGTGCCGGATCTTGCCTTTTGCGTGGATAGCATGATGGTGCAACTCGGGCGTGAGCCGCGGGGGGAGGAACGCGTTCGTGACTGGGTCGGTAACGGTGTCGAGCGGCTGGTAAGGCGCGCCCTGGTAGGCCAGCTCGATGGCGAGCCCGATGAGGTTGACTTCGAACGTGCCTACCCGATCTTTATGGACCTGTACGCCGAGAACACCTCGAAACGCTCATTCCTTTATCCCGGTGTCAGGGAAGGCATCGACATGCTCAAGGCATCGGGCTACAAGCTGGGTTGCGTGACCAACAAGGCGGCACAGTTTACCGAGCCGTTGCTGAAGGATCTCGGTGTTTACAATGATTTTTCAATTGTAATCAGTGGTGATACGTTGGATAAAAAGAAGCCCGATCCGGCGCCGTTGCTGCACGCGGCAGAGTTCTTCGGTTGTGATCCGGCAAACGCGCTGATGATCGGCGACTCCGTCAGTGATGTTGCCGCGGCACGTGCAGCCGGTTTTCAGATCGTCTGCATGAGCTATGGGTACAATCACGGGATTGATATACGCGAAGCGCGCCCGGATGCGGTGATCGATTCGCTGGACGAGCTGTACCCGCTGCTGGAACAGGCGGCCTGACGACATGCAATTCACTGAAGAGACACTCCCGGTTACACACGACGCTGGCGGGCGATGGCGTTATACGACCTGCTATTTTTCTGCATGATTTAGTGAGCGTCCCCTCTCCCTTCGGGAGAGGGTCAGGGAAAGAGGATCTATTATCAAACAGCTGTTTATATTTGATCCCCTCTCCCCAGCCCTCCCCCTGAGGGGGAGGGAGTTTATGAGATAGCCGTGAATGACACCTGAAAAATTTCACGACCTGGCCAACCAGGATTACAATCGAATTCCTCTGACACGCGAGATCCTTGCCGATCTCGATACACCACTCAGCACGTATATCAAGCTGGCCGGTGGCCGCTATTCCTACCTGTTCGAATCCGTACATGGCGGTGAAAAATGGGGGCGCTATTCCATTATCGGCCTGCCGTGTTCCACCGTCCTGCGGGTTGTCCAGCACGACGTTACCGTCCTGCAGGACGGCGATGTGGTAGAAGCAGTGCATACGGAGGATCCGCTGGAATGGATCGAGCACTTCCAGTCGAGATACCGTGCACCCGAACTGCCTGATCTGCCGCGATTTACCGGCGGACTGGTCGGTTATTTCGGCTATGACGCCGTGCGCTATATCGAACCGCGCCTCGGTGCCTTCGACAAGCAGGACCTGCTGTCCTGTCCGGACATCCTGCTGATGGTGTCGGACGAGTTGCTGGTGTTCGATAACCTGGCCGGTACCTTGCAACTGATCGTGCACGTCGACCCGGCCACACCGGATGCCTGGGTGCGCGGGCAGCGACGACTCGATACGCTGGAAGCCCGTTTGCGCGAACCCCTGGACGGCTACGGTGACAGTGCCGCCAGTGCAGTCCCGGTCAATGAAAGCGATTTCGTTTCCGGATTTACCCGGGCCCGTTTCGAGGGGGCTGTTGACCGGATCAAGGATTACATCGTGGAGGGCGATGCCATGCAGGTGGTGTTGTCACAGCGGATGTCCATACCGTTTTCTGCGTCGCCGCTCAACCTGTATCGGGCACTGCGCCGGCTCAATCCATCGCCCTACCTGTATTATCTGGACCTGGGTGACTTCCATGTGGTGGGTTCATCACCGGAAATCCTGGTACACCTGGAAGATGGAGTCGTGACGGTACGTCCGATCGCCGGAACGCGTCCGCGCGGCAGTACACCCGAGGAAGATATGGCGCTTGAGCAGGACCTGCTGGCGGATCCCAAGGAACTGGCCGAGCAC
>JBATGJ010000151.1:0-38740 GCA_049665685.1 Gammaproteobacteria bacterium | reverse complement strand
ACCGTGTTCTGACGCAAGTCAGACAGTGAATCACTCAGTGCCAGCAGCCCGGACTTTTCGGCCTTCTGACGCGCCGTGACTTTCGGTTTCACCGGCTTCGGCTTTTTGACCACCACCTGCTTCGGCTTCTTCACCGGCTTCGGCTTTTCCGCCTTCTTCGGCAATGGTTTCGGTTTCTTCACCTCGACCTTTGGCGGAGGCGGAGGCGGTGGTGGCTTGATGACCTCTTTCTCGAAGATCAGCTTGGCCAGTCGCGGCGGTTCCTCCTGTACCGGTTTTTCGATCTCGGGCAATGGCAGAAACGGCATGGCGAGACCCAGCATCAGCACGATCAGCAGGTTGTTGCGGACAATGCGACTGAAGCGGCGATCATCGTCGTTCGCAACGCCCCACGTCATGTAGAAATTCAGCGCGCCTGCCGGCATCAGACTCCCTCCAACGGCTTCTGCAGGACGGCAAGCGACACGCGGTGATAACCGGCCTCGGTACAGGTCGCCATGACTTTCTTCAGCAGGCTGAACGGGATGGTCTTGTCACCCATAATGGTGGCTTCCACTTTGACCGGTTTGTCGGCAGACTGCTTCTGCAGCGCTTTGGCGAGTTCGGTGAGCAGTACGGCCTTGAGCGGTGCGTAGGTTGCACCCTTTGCCTTCATGACCGCATCGACCGGGGCAATGACCTTGCCATGCAGCAGGACATTCTCCGGGTTGACCATGATGACGATGGTCTGGCGCGGCTGTTCCTCGGCAACTGATTCCGGCAGCACCACCGACTTGTGTGTCGGCAGCACTTCGCCATCAGAGGAATTCACCAGCAGGAAGAATACCAGGATGGTGAAGATATCCATCAACGAGACGAGATTGATACCCAGCACGCTGCGTTTGCGCTTGTGGTGCTTTTCCATCCGCTGGGCGCGGCGTGACATGATCATTTGCCGGCCATCCTCGTGTTGGTGAGCGGCGCATCGCCGATCGAGATTTCTGGGAACAGCTCCGCGCTTTGAACGCTGCCCGCTACCACGACCTGTGCGGCCCGCACCCGGTCCATGACCTGTACGAGCGTGTCGTAGGGGGTATCGCTCTCCAGCAACAGGGTGGCGTCAAGCTTTTCGGGGAAGCGCGCCTTGATCTGTTGCAACAGCCGCGAGAGCTGTTCGTAGTCGTATTCACCGTTAACGCGAGGCAGGCTTCTTAGCAGTCCGCCATCACGGTCACCTACGGCAATACTGTTGCCGCGCACGATAATCTCCAGGTTGAACAGCGGTTGCTGGATGTTCTGTTCGTGCTCGGCCGCGGCCGGCAGGCTGAGTTCCAGCACGGTAATGCGCGAGAACACGGCCGTAATCAGCAGGAACGGCACCAGTATCACCATCAGGTTCATAAACGCGGTGATATTGATGTCCGCCGGTTCCTCCATCTGCCGACGGCGATTCAGACGGCGTCTCATCCGGCTTTCGCCCCGCTGACCTGGCTATCCGTCAGGCTGTTGAGGAACTTCACCGAGGCCATCTCCAGGCTGTCGACCAGTTGCGTGGTCTTGGTCTGCAGCACGGCGTAGATCAGCAGTAGTGGAATCGCGACCATCAGGCCGAAGGCCGTGGTGTTCATCGCGACTGAAATACTCGCAGACAGCATGTCGGCCTTCTCCGACGGGTTGGCCGAGGCCACCGCAGTAAAGGCCTGGATCAGGCCGATGATAGTGCCGAGCAGGCCAAGCAGGGTGGCGATATTGGCGAAGGTTGCCAGGTAGCCGGTACGTTTCTCGAGGTTCGGTACCGTTTCCATCAGACCCTCTTCCATCGCAATCTCGACATCATCACGACGGCGCGAGGTGCGGGCACGGCTGAGGCCATAACTGAAAATGTGGCTGATGGCCGAGCGTGATTTCTCGGTCAGCAGCGCCACCTGCATCAGATCGCCCTTTGCCAGATGCGGATGGATCTTCTTCCACAGGCGATGGTTGCTGGATCGCGCCATGCTGAGATAGAACCAGCGCTCGATTGCGATCGCCATGCCCAGTGCCAGCACGATAACGATCGGATACATGAAGATACCGCCGGACTGGAAGAATCCGACCACGGTGTTATAGATATCCATAGTGATGCTCCTGTTGCTTCCCCTTGAGAGATGGCTTGCCGTGCCTCGTCGCTTCTGTCCTTATCGACATGGTCTTGGCAAGGTTTACACGCCTTCCTACCTTATATTCCCGACTCACTCGGAACTGTGAACTGCTTCGTAATATTCGAGTTCCCTGAGAAATACGTCACGGTCGACGGGTGCAAGGATCTCATCGACCAGGCTGTTCAGTGGCCGCCCGGCGAGATCACCCGCCACGGCCGATTTCCACGGCACGATGTGCAGTGCCTTGGGTAGCTCCTGGCTGCCGGTGATGGTGGCGCCCTCCAGATCGAGGGAGTCGGCAGCAAGGGCAGGAATGAGCCACAACAGGCCAAGCAGACCGATGACAGGGGCGGTTCTGGTCGCGAATATGGCAGATGATGCGGCCTTTCCACGGGCAAGCCTGCTCCCGCTGATTTTGCGAGTGTCACGGGAGCGCCTTGCAGACGCGAAAAATTTCCTGATGAGGATTATCATTTTTTAGTCTCCGCGGTCATCTTCGCCGGTTTTTCAGCGGGCAGCTGTTCACGCAGTTGCGTAATCCACTGCTGCAACTGCACGTCGTCGGATTTCGTTAACTGCTGATAGCGCTCGTAGTGCGCCAGCGCGAGTGCCGGATCCGGCAGATACTTGTCGTGTAGTACCGCAAGGTTCCAGTGCAGGTCGGCGTGATTCGGTGCCTGTTTCAGTCCGGCGTTATAGCTGGTGTGTGCATCGCCCAGGCGGCCACTGCGTCGATACAATATACCCAGCTGGTTCCAGGCCTCGGCCTGGCCGGCATCGGCTTCCAGTGCGCGCTTGAAGGCATGCTCTGCAGCAGCACCGTCACCAAGCATATTTCTGACAATACCCAGGTTGATCCAGGGCCCGGGCAGCTTGGGCCTCGCCGCGGTGAGAAGTTCAAGTTCTTCCGCCGCCGCGTGCCATTCCTCCTTTTCCATCAGCGCAAGCGCGTAACGATGCTTGCCCTCGGCATCCTTGACCGGTGCCGCAGGTTTCGAAGGCGTGTCCCCGGTTGGCATGACGCTGTTGCCGGCGGGCGCGCTGGCACAGCCGGTAAGGATGGCTGCAGCCAGTACCACTGCCAATGCTGCAATCTTGATTCCTGTCATTCCCGCGCAGGCGGGAATACAGTGGCCAATGTTGCTTGGTGGCGCTATACCCCGACTGGACGGAAACGGGGTAACGCTACAGAAGGATCTGTGGTACGCGAGCGGGCTGGTTCCCTGCTGCGGGAATGACGAGTTGCCTCGTACCGATTTAACGAAGTTCGGCCACATGCGATGCGCCCCTCTCGTGTTTCGCGTATTGCGCCGGGACCAGTTGCGCCAGTACCTGCAGGCTCTTGCCGATCCAGGCGTCGTAGTGCCCTGCCTCCAGGCGCGCGGCATTGGTCTCATGCAGGGTGATGGCCTGTTCCTCGAACGGATAGGCCTGGTCTTCAAGCAGAATGTCGTATTGTTCAAGCGCCTCGGCATCGAGGTTCTTCGGCCGTTCGGATTGCATCAGCGCCGTCGCAAGGTGGCTATAGATCTCCGCGGTAAAGAACGCGGCCGCGGTCGTGACTGCGGCTACCTGATAACCGGCAGCCTGCTCGAACTGTTGCAGGGCTTCCTGCATCAGGCGTTTCTTGGTTTCGAGTGTTTGCTTCAGTGGTAAGGTGAGTCGAGCACCTCGATAGCGGGCATATTGCACGCGTGCCAGCGTCAACTGTGCATGGGCAGCCAGATAGCGCGTCCGCTCGGTGCGGCCATTACCCGCCTTGCGGTTGCTTGCAATGATGTCGGCAAGCACGCGATGGTAATCGCCAGTGGCGCCTGCGGATTTGTATTGCTTTGCTATCCGGTGGCGTGCCTCGATTGCCGGCTCAAAAGGTTGCGGGAACTGGCGGATGTACTCGCTGTACATGTTATTCGATTGCGTTGACCGGTCTGCGCGGGTATACAGTTCGGCAGCCTGCCACAGGGCATCCCTGCGCAAGTCTGCATCAGCATGTTCACGGCCAATACGTTCGAACTCCGTGGCGGCCTGTAGCGGTTGGTCACTGGACAGGTAGGCCGTAGCAAGACGGCGCGTAACCTCGCCCTGGCGCGGATCATCGGGGAATGCGCCGCGGAACTGCTCCAGCATGCCGGCGGCCGCCTGCCAGTCCTGTAACTGCAGCAGGCCGGCGGCGGCGTCGTACTCGGCGGTGGCTACGATGCTGGCCGTGGGGGCGGCGGCACGCACGCGCTGGAAATGCCCCACGGCAGCCGCCGTATCACCCGCGCCCTGCTCTGCTTCACCCTGTTTATAGATAGATGCTGCAAGTCTTTCTATTAATACAGGTTTATTTTCATCATTTGCTGCCGTGCGCGTGAGTACCTGCTGATAGGCCTGCTCGGCATGCAGGTAGTCCTCGAGATCGAAGTAGGCATGCGCCTGGACTGTCCAGGTAACGCGCTGCTGGGTGGTGGTGGCGGCTGGGTTGTCGATGACGGCCTGGGCCACTTCGATGGCACGCTGGTTGCGATGGATGGCGAGCAGCTGCTCGGCGGAACGGGTCAGGACAGCCAGTGACTGCGGGTGCTCCGGAAAGCTCGTCGCGAAGCGTAACGCATTCTCGATCGACTGTTCATGCCACGCCTGCTGCACTGTGCCTTGCAGCGTGGTCTCATGCTTGTTACGGGCCAGTATGGAGGTATAACCGGCATCGGCGGCCTTGTCATGCGTGTCGTAGTTATATGCCGTGATGACGTATTCGTCAGCCGCGGCGGCGTACTGTCCGGATTCAAACAGTAACTCGGCCAGCAGGAAATTCATGTCCGGTGCTGCCTTGTCCTGCGGGAAAGAACCCAGGAAACTCCGATACCAGTGGGTTGCCTCGGCATAGTCGGCCGGTTTGCGGTGCTTTTGTGCCAGTGCATGGTAGTGCCGCGACAGATCGGTCATGGTGACTTTCAGGAAACCCATGACCTGTTCCGATGCCGCCGGGTCATGATGCTGCCAGTAATCGCTATGCAGGTTGTAGCGATCTACAAAGTCCTTCTTGCCCTGCAGTACCAGCGTGGGGAATTTACCCTGGCGATAGGTCTCGATAACGCGCATCTGGAAGGCCGGCGCCTGGGCGTGATAAGGGTTTTGTTCGACGAAGGCGTTGAATGTTTCGGCGGCATCATTGAAACGTTCCTTGCCTAGATACAGCATGCCCAGGCGATCGTAAACAATATCCTCGTAAGGTCGCCCACCCTTCCTGGTGAAATAGTCGGCGACACTCTTCGCGCCCTGTTCGTACGAGAAACTCAGGCTTATGACACGCAGGGTATCGTCGACCCGCTCGCGTGCGGCACGCGACAGTTGTGCCAGGCGTTGATCGCCGGCCAGCGTGTTGTCGATCTTCAGATCCAGCAAGGCGGTGAAGGCATCCAGGCCCTCGGTAAACATGCCCTGCTTGAAGAAACTCCAGCCCAGTTTGTAGAGCGCCTGCTCATGGAACGGACTTGCTTTGCCAGCTGCCACCACGGCCTGATAGGAGTTTTCAGCAGCGCGATATTTTTTTTGCACGAACAGGATCTCGCCGCGACGGAAGCGTGCTTCCAGCCAGTGTTTGCTGTCCGGGTACTGGCGCACCAGTTGTGCCATCGTTGCCAGTGACTTGTCTGGTTCACCGCCAAGTTCATAGGCACGTGCCAGTTGGTAGAGTACCGAGTCATTATTTTCGCGTTGCGGATAGTTTTTCAGTACACGCTGATAGAGTGTAATCGAGTCCTGTACCTGTTGCGGATATAGTGAGACTGCCCGGTCGGAATCGAAGTCGGCCTGTGGCAGAACCTCGGCCTCGAGATTGATGTCGGCTAGGCGGCGCATCGCATGCGGGCGTGCATCGGTATCATCGTCAGTGGCGAGGAAATTTCGATACGCATTCATAGCCTGCTTTTCACTCGACTCGACCGGCACGTCCGCCATTGTTACCGAACGCTTGCTGAGATCGCCGATAGTAGGTGCGTTATCGCCGCCGCCCATAATGGAGCAACCGCTTAGCAGCAACGCGGTGATTATCGTGACAGGCCGGGACCGTGTCATGGTGTCGTCCCCTTGCCGGCAACCAGTGCGCTGTCATAAGTCTGCGCCAGCGCGAAGCGGGCCTGTACGATGTAGGTATCGAGGCGTTCTTTCTGCTGCTCCAGCTCGCGCACTGCGATCTGTTCGATGAGTCTGCCCTGGGCAACTTGTGTCGACTCGGTGCGCGCCAGTAATTCTGCGATGCGCGCCTTGTTATGGGTGATGCGTTTGTCAAAACCGGTAAAACTGACCGGTGTAATCGTCTCAGCACTCTTCAGTGAGTCAAGATTGTCCCCGGTTTGCTTGAGCAAATCGGACACTTCGGCCAGCTGTCGTTTCGCTTCCCACAGGCGCGGTTTGTATTCACTGTTCAAGCGCCAGTAGAGAATGCCTTCGAGTCGTGTCCGTCTCTCATGCAGCTGCCTGGTCTGTGCGTTCTCCGGGAGTGCGGACACCATGGACTTGATGTCCTGCAGTCGTTGCCAGTGCCGCGTCTCCTCTGCGTTGGCAAGCCATACCGGATTGCCGTGTTTCTCGATCTGCTCAACACGCCTGGCGAGTTGGTGGTGACGCTGTTGCAGACTGGCCCGGTCACCGGCCTGCAGGGCGGTCTGCGCTGCCGGTTTGTGTTGCGCAAAACGCTGTTCGCGCCCGTCCAGCATATCATCATAGGCTTCAATAGCTTCCGACCATTTATTCAGGTTCTTTCGCAATTTCATGAGGTCACGGTAATTCTTCACCGCTTCCTGAAAGTCGTGTGCAGCCATCAGCGTGATCTGGTAGCGCAATACCGGGTTGTCCGTATCGAAGCTCAGTTTCTGCAGCCAGCCGGTACCACTGCGCAGATCCTGTGTCTGCAGTACGTCGAGCAATTCGCCATGTCGAATGGCGACAATGGATTCGTCCAGATGACCTTGTTCGTCATACAGCGTGCCGATGGCATCGTTGTAATGTTTGACCGCACGGCCGTGCAGGTTCATCTTGGTCATGGCATAAGGCACGGCCAGCAATGCTTCCTGTACGGCGGGATCGGTTGGGTCGCGTTGACTCAGTTCAAGCCACGGCACCAGAGCACGCCCGAAGGCTTCACTCTCGGCGTCGGCCCAACCGGCACCCAGCAGCGCCTTGCTGGAGAGTGGACCCTCCAGGCGCACACGATTCAAGGCGTCACGCGAGGCCTCGGCCTGCCCTTCTTTTAACAGGCTGTAACCCAGTGCAAGGTTGGCCTTGTCGCGCAACAGGCGGTACTCATCGCTCTTTGCATGGATGTCGCCAATATGATCCAGGTATTCGAATCCGTCTGCCTGGCGGGCGCTGCGGATCTGTGCCACGCCAAGGTTGTAGGCCAGGTACGGTGACCAGACCTTGTGATCTTTGACATCCTCCAGCACGCCGATGGCCTCTTCATTGGCACCCATGCGCAACAGCACCAGGCTGGCGAGATGGGCACTTTCCATGCGGGTACCCTTGCTCATATCACCCTGCACCTGACCGATAGCGCGCAAGGCCCGTGCTGCGTCGCCTCGCTGGTAGGAAATCTTGGCGAGGTAGTACCAGGCGCGGTTGCGCGTCTGTTCATCGGTGGTTGCCTCGCTCAGCAGGCGCTGAAAGATATTGTCTGCCGCATTGCGCAATCCATAGTTGAGGTCCAGGCCGCCAAGCAACAGTTCGGCCTCATCGGCATGGTTAGGCAGGCGTTCCTGGGTCTGGGCGATATGCGTGCGCACGATACTGTTGAACCAGTCGTCCTGGTAATACTGATAGAGGACTTCGCCGTATTGCAGGTCCCGGGCGCTGGAGGGGGGGTTGTTTGCGGCATTTCCGGCACCAGCAACCGCCAGTAGCATGATTGCCAATCGCACCTGCATGATGCTCCTACAAATCATTCGTTTGACGTAGGAGCGCCATGCAGGCGTGAATATACAGCTGCGTTTCTGAGAGCCGCGCAATTTCATTAACCGCGATTAGTCCCATTCCTTAATGCTGAAATCGGGTTGCTCGCTGCTTGGGTTGTCGACGATCTTGATTTCGATGAACTTTGCGCCCAGCGTCTTGTTGAGCACATGCGTCGCACCCCGCCGGTAGTCCCTGCCGTTTGGCCCCTTGCCGGTATAGATTGCGACCAGCTCGTGTTCACCGGCCTTCAGGTTACCCATGTAAAGGCGCTGGATGCCGCCGCGGTGCAGTGCCTCGACCTCGCGCTCGGTATACAGGTAGTTTGTCATGACCTTGTCGTCGACCTTGAGCTGCACCGAATCGAGGGCAAAGAACTTGCCGACATCCAGTGACACGAATACGGCGAGCTGCGTGTTCGATGGATAAAGCAGCTCCTCCTCGAGAATGAACAGGTCGCGATTGAGTGCGATCACATCCTCCTTGAGGGTCTGGATATTTTCGTCCAGGCTGGCATTATCCACAGGGGATTCAGCCTGTACGTGGGTAGTGATCAATAGGCACATGCCCGCTATCAATGATCTGGCGACGCGTACCAGTAGTTTTTGCTGCAACATCTCGAACCTCGCTCATGGCGCTCAATAGTCAGGCTATCTATAGTTATGTCGGTCTGCGGAACGGAAAATTGACCTGTATCGGTCAATTCGATACCTGCAGGCATTGTGAGGGAACCAGGAAGTGCAGAGTGTGACCCGGGTCACAGTTTGCGGGGGTATGTATATCAGTGCAGGTGCGCCCTGCAGACGCGAACATTAGAGCAGGTTAATTGCACCTGCAAAGCGCTCCTGCAATGAGAAATTATTGCCCGACCCGCGCCAAACCGTCTGAATAGTGCAGCAAACCGTTGTTATCAATGATGATGACCTCGGTGTCCGGTATTCGGTTGATCAACGCCAGCCCCTGGGCCACGCCGAGTACAAAAACGCTGGTAGACAGCGCATCGGTATCGGTCGCTGATTGCCCGATGATACTGGCACTGTGGACTTCGCGGGCCGAGTCTCCGGTCCCTGGATTGAGGATGTGATGATAACGCACCCCGTCTTGCTCGAAGTAGCGCTCGTAGTCACCCGAGGTGGAGATCGCCGTGTCCTCCAGCGGGATCATCGATACAATGCCATCCTGCTTGCGTGGATCGCGGATGCCCACCTGCCATGGGCGTTTCCAGCGTTTGCCCTTGACGCGGGTATCGCCACCAGCGCTGACCAGTGCATTGGTAATGCCGGCATCGGCCAATAGCGCAATGCAACGGTCGACAGCGTAGCCCTTGGCGATCCCGCCGAGATCAATCCGCACACCCCTGTGCAGGAAGTGTATTGTTGACCCTGCCTCGTCGATGAGGACATGGCGATAGTCGATGGCTGGAAGGGCCTCGGTAAGCTGCGCGGTGTCGGGCTTCTTGCCGGCACGGAAGTCATAGTGCTGACCGGCACTGGCATAGGTAATATCAAAGGCGCCGCCGGTAATGACAGAGTAGTCGAGTGCCCGCTTGACCAGTTGCAGCAGTTCCTTGCTGGCCCGAACCGGTCGTTCCGCGGCAGCCGCATTGATCTGCGACAGTTCGCTGTCGGGACGGTAGGTACTCATCAGGCGGTCGATGCGCCGCACCTCATCGAGCACTGCTTGCGTCAGCGCCCTGCCCTTTGCAGTATCGGTAGTCCACAGCTCGACCACAACTGCGGTTCCCATGATGGCCGCTTCTTCGCGATGCCAGTCAGCTGCAACGGGGGATAATGCCAGTACTGCTGCCAGAAACAGAAAAACCTTCATGCGCATGGTCGGGATGATACGACGCACTGGTATGCACTGGGAACAACCTTGAGGCAATCTCTGTGTCATTACCGGGTCTGCTTCAGGATGCTGAATTGATTACAAGCTCAACGGCCATCGCCAGATCAGCATATCGTTCCTCGAACTGCGCGTGGTCTTCCGTCGCGAGGCCGGTGTCAGAATCTAGGTGGCTGGTGACCAGCAGCTCATAGTCGCGGGCTGCCCTGCCTACATCCGGGCATCCATAGGTGCCGGCCGAGCCGGCGAGCTTGTGCACCAGCGTCTGCAGCTCACTTAATACCCTGCCGGTATCTCTGTCTGTGTGCAGTGAGTTGACAATATCCCGGATACTTTCCAGCTTTTCCGGCAAGCGAAGGATATAGCCCTTGAACAATTCATCAAGCTGCTGACGTAGTGCTTCCTGGTCTGCCTGTAAACCTGATTGGCTGGAGTCATTGGCGCGGCTCTTCATATCAGTTATATGCTAATAAGTGGCAATACCGTTCATGCTGCTTCAGTCAGATCGAGCAGAGTTTTGAGTAGACCTGCCCGGGTGGTTTTGGATTTAACAATGGTTGCATCGAACACATCCAGAGTTTTATCGGATGGTTCGTTTTCGGCAAAAACGGCGACCGGGCATTTCAGTGCTCGAATATCGGGTAGCAAGTCAAGACCCGAGCCATCCGGCAGATTGATATCGAGCAGCACAAGATCAAAGTATCCATCTGCCAACCGGCTGCGTCCCTCGCATACACTCGCCGCAGTGATTACTTCCCAGGTGTCATCCAGCATCACCTGTACGAGCCTGGTAATATCCGGGTCATCCTCGATGTGGAGAATGCGACGGCCGGTCACTACTGCCGGTTGTACGCCCAGCAAGACACTGTTCACCAGTTGCTGCTGATCCACCGGTTTGTCAATCCAGTCGACTATAAAGGCCGGTTGATTGCGCAGGCTGGCACGCGCCTTCGATGCATTGATTGAAATAACAATAACGGGAATGTTTATGTTGCTTTCATCCAGCTCGCGGATGAATGACAGGCCATCTATGCCGGCCAGACCCAGGTCAAGGATCATAATGTCAAATTGACAGGTTTTGATGAGTTTCTGCGCAGTCTCTGCATCTTCAGCCTGCTCGATCTCAAATCCGGCTGTCAGTAACAGAAATTCACCGAGCACAGCAAAATCATCATCATCCTCACAAATCAGGACGCGCAATTTCTCTACGCCGCTCGAGTTATGCTTCAGTTCGTTAACACGGTCGTTCAGATCGTCAGCATGACACTTGTCTGCTCTTTGGCCACCCTCGATAAGTGGCCCGTTTTCTGTTACGTCTCCATCTGTGTCCACACTATGACTCCCTTCATGAATAAGCGGCCAGATAAATGACGACGCCATACCTGTGTACACATCCGGTGTGGTACCAGGTACAGTTGAAGTTCACTGCAAATGAATGGATATACTTGCCTGAACTTCCGGTTGCCGTCTTGTGGGCCACGGACTGCCCCCACTGGCAGAGTGCCGTAGGGTGCGGATCGGCGAATACCGGCAGTTCTTTAATTGACCGGGCAGGAGTTGGCAGACAGTCAGGATAAGCTGTAGCGACCATCCGGTCGCTGCCTTGCAGATATTATTAGCTGACAGCCTCAGATGAAGCCGTTAACGATACTCTGAAAGGCGGTCAGGCTGTCCATCATGGCACTATTGCCAAGGCCATGGTTGGGAAATATGCTGGAGAAACTTGCTGCTCCATCATTATGCAGTGCCATGTAATTAAGAATGACCGTTTCGACCAGCAGGTTGACCTGCAGGGCGGCGGGTGTGGCATTGGTTTCGACCGAGGCATCAGGCCGCATCCAGCCGATCTGCTGGTGCAAGGCCTGTTCAGCTGCACCGGCACCCAGTAGCACAGGACGACTGCCCGGATTGTAGACCATAAAGAACGAGGCCGCGGTGGATGAGTTATCACCGGTCCAGACACCCTTGCCACCGGCATTATCATCAGTATTGCCGTTGCTGAATACCGAACCGTCGCTGAAGACATACACCATCAGCGGTACGCCGTTGCCGTTGTTGGCGCGGGCCGCGTATTCCAGGCAGGCGCCGATGCAGCGTCCGGCGCGCAGGTCGCGCGCCTCGCCTGTGGTGCGGTCGCCGGTATGGTAGTCGTAACCACCCATGGTAACCGTGCCGGCGCCGGCAAAGCCATTGACCACCATCTTCATGACCGAGGCTGTCTTGCGGAATTCGCTGTCGTTATCGAATTCATTCTGCGTGAAAATTCCGCCCGGTCCGACAATGTCCGGATCCTGTGCCGGGTCCAGTGAGGTCGGGTCGCCAAAGCGATCGGCAATGTCCGCAGACTTCACATAACCGCACTGAACCAGGTCCTTGATGACGGCGTCGGCCGTGACCTGGGTATCCACCTTGTCCAGTTTGAATTTGCTGAGTCGCTCGATCGATTCCATCACGGCTACTGCATCGGCCTGCGACAGTACACCGATCAGATCGCCGGTATCGACCATGCCGGTCACGTCTGAGGGTCGATCCACCTTGGTCGGCCGCAGGGCGGAATCGACCATCATGGCCGGAGACATCGAATTACCGCCCGATTCCGAACTGCGCGAACCGATCAGATCGACCACGCTGCCATAGGCGGAGATGCTCGGATCTGACAGCACATACTTGGCCAGGCCGTACATCGGGTTATGCGGGTTGTTGCCGGTATCGTTATCCGAGCGGGCCGGGATGATGGCGCCGTTGATTTCAGCGGCCCGTGCCACTGCTTTCTCCGAAATACCCTGTAGCATGGCGCTGGTCGAGTGGAAGGCCAGGCCGAAATCGGTGTTGATAAAGCTGAGTCCCGTGTTCGGGTCAATGGATGCCGGCGTCATATCACCCGGCAGGCCGAGTTTGCTGTATCCCTGTGTGCTGAGGAAATCCAGCTGCCCGCCCTGCTGCCCGACCAGTACATTAGAGCCGGATATGTTGGCGCCGCCGGCCAGGTCGAAGGCGATAAACGGGATCTTGCCGGAGCCCAGGGTGCTGATTCCGCAGGCGGCCTTGAGTAGCTCGATGTCCGGGGACAGCGCGGCGGCAGCCTCACGCGGGTTGGCGAACAGGCTGAACAGTGTCGGTCCGGTCACCAGACCCAGGCCGGCAGTCAGGCCCTGGCCCAGAAATTCACGGCGGGTCCGCGGCCGTCCATGGTCGTTCAGACGCAGTGGCTCGTTGAGGGCACGGAATTTACGATTTCTGGCCATCTTGGTTTCCTCGTGAATTATTGGATCAGCATCGCGGCACTGCCAAGTGTCGCGGCACAGACTGACTTGACAACTTGTTCGGTCCGCTGCGTGGTTGCGCAGGTCGGCGCCGGGCCTGATGCACAGGCAGTCAGCTTCGTGATCAGGCTGTCCAGCTCAGTAGTCACATCGGCCGTATCAGGCTGCACTGTGAGGTTCGTGTTCATGACCTTGTTCATCAGCGGAATGATGATCATGTCGCGTTTGCCCGCCGTGTCGAATGCAGTATCGGCAGCGGCCGGTGCCTGACCATTCGGCGGGAAGAAATTCGGGAAATAGCTGTCACGGCTGGTCTGCCCGTTGTTGTCCACCAGGGCGCTGCAGTACTCAATCGCCATCTGCGATATGGCCATCTGGTGGGCGGACAGGAAGCCTTCGATGCTCTCGACGGTCGGCAGCTGCTGCTTCACGGTCTGGTAGACACCTTCGACATCGACCTGCTCACGGCTGACATCAGTGATGCTGGACATGGTAGCGTCGATTTCATCGAAGGTGCGCAGGCCGATGACCGGGGCCGCCGGCAAATCCGGGGGTGAAGCCGGCGCTACGACTGGCGGTTCACTGAACGCATGAGTGCTGCCACCAAGCACTTCGAAGGTCAGGAAAAACTCGTCGAAGCTCGCACCGTTTTGCAGCGGGATGACTGTCCCCATCGGCGACAGCGGTTGACCCATGCCCGGCGTATACAGGGAACTGCTGATGGTGGTATTGATGTTCGTATAGGCCTGGCCCACCGTCGCCTCGGATCCGTTGACACCGATACGCATCCCGGCAAGCGCGATTCCATCCGGTATTACGTTTGAGTCGAGACTGATATAGCGCGGATTGTTAAACAGGTAGCTGTAGCTGTCGAACTGGCTGACCTCAAACAGGACGTAGTCCTGCGGATTGCCGCTGTGCGTACCCACGTTGAACAGCAGGAAGAATTTCTCGCCCACGCCCACGTTGAAGTTCTGGGTGATCGCCGCCTGATCCAGTGCACGGTTATGGATGGCGACGAAGCGGATCGTACCGGCCCAGGGGCGGTCATTGGAGACCTCGTTGCCCATTACGAAGGCAAAGCTGTTGTCCCAGTCAACCAGTGTGCCGCCGGCAATCGGATCGATATCGTCGGTGAAGGTTCCATTGACATAGATGCGGCGGCCGTTGACCGGGTCGTAGGTGACGACCACGTGTTGCAGCGTCGCCTGCAGGTCTTCATCGGCATCGGCCGTCGACAGCGTGGGTTCGCCGTTCAGATCGGTGGTTGTACTGCGGTGCATGACATCGTAGTTATACAGGCTTTGACCGAGGGTGAAGTTTCGCTGCGAGGTACCGGCGGAGTAGCTGATAATGCGCGCCGTGTTGTCCTGGCTCACATTGGCCGGTGCAACCCACGCCTCAATGGTGTACTCACCGGTTGCAGTGATCATGTTGTACAGTTTGACACTGTCACCCGTCAGTGCCTGTGCCTTGCCATTGGTGAGGTCGATACCCCAGCCGCCGACCCAGCTGTAGCCACCACTCAGGTCAAGGTGCGTGTCAGGCGAAACGCCGCTGGTGTCGAACACCCGCGTGCCGGAGCCGGTCTTGAATTCGTATTTCGCGATGACATTGTCCTCGATGCGGCTGCCGCCACTCGATACGATGCCGTCCAGCGCCAGGATCATTGCCTTGCTGGTGACCGGGTGAGTGACCGGTGTGGCCTGGACGCCATTGGCGAAGGCGATGATGGCGTTTTCCATCACGGTGGCCGAGGTCGGGCAATCCGAGCTGCCAGTCGCGTTCGGGTCCCAGCAGTTATGGAATTGATCGCGCAGGCGGATGACGAAACGCGAATCCGCCGGGTCATTCAGGTTCATCTTCGCCTTGGCGGCCTCATAGGCGGAATCGGCGTCAGTGTCGGCAAAGAACGGCGACTGCGCATCGGCGGCAGAGTCGACGTGACAGTTCGTACAGTTGGCCACCAGCAACGGGTGTACAGTACTGGCGAACAGCGCCGAACTGGGCGGAAAATTCTTGAATGCGCCCGGGTCCTTCAACGGGCTCGGGGGGGTCAGTGTGATGACATTGCCGCCACTCGTTGCACCACCAGCCCAGGCGGTGATGTAGGCGGTAATCACGTCTGCACAGGCCTGGTTACTGCCCAGCCAGCAGTTATGCCCGCTACCGGCTGTCATCTTGGTCACCAGGGCGGAATTGGCCGGTGTCTGCAAATCAACCAGGGAGTTCACGGCGGCATAAGCCAGGTTAACATCATCCATGCGTACGAATGGCGTCGGTGCAATACCCCCCACGTCATGGCAGTCGTTACAGCGATTGGTCGGGTTCAGGTTGTCCCAGACATTCAGCTTGAAGGCCTGTACATCGGCAGTTGCCGGCGCAGGTCCGGTGTAGGTCGTTGCCGCGCCGGAGCCCGATGTGTTCTGGTTCTGAACGGTGCTCTCACCACCACCACAGGCCGCGAGGCCAGCGCCCAGCAGCGCGATCAGCGACACTTGCAGGGTACGAACACGCAGGTATTTTAGTATGGATGCTTTCATGCCTCAGTTACCCATGCAGTAGACGGCGGTTTCAGCGAACACCGATTTCATGCTGTAGTTGTTCGCTATGAAGTTGTCGGTAATGGTCTCGACCTTGTTGCGATCGGTGGCGTTGCCTGGCTCATGCAGGCAAACGGCCTTGAATACCTTTTTCACCTGGCAGGACGCGAAGGCGCGACTGTTGGCCAGCTCGTCACCAAGCGACTTGGCGCCGTTACCGCTGCCGGTGCCACCGGCACCGGCCGTAGCCCAGCCCAGTAGCGAGTTCTGGCCGCTGCGCCAGTAGTTGTCCCAGCGGTCATCCGGCGTCACGTAGCCGTACTTGAAGGTGTCTGCATTGATAAAGTACTTGGGTTGTACGATACCGGGCGTGTATTCGAGGCTGCCGTTGTTTTCGTTGAAGTTGTAATAAGCGAAGGCCTGGGCCATCGGATCCATGCCGCTGTGGCAGCCTACGCAGGAGTTTAGAAATATGCGGCTGTCGCCACCGGGGCTGCGCGAGATATCCTGGCGGATGCGGTCGGTAGGACGACTGGTGTCTTTCACCTGCTCCAGGTCATTGCACAGGTGATTCAGCAATGTGAAGCGAAACATCGCACGGTTGGTGCCGGCCACAAAGAAGGCCTCGGCTGCGGCACGTGTAGTCATAATGCCGGCCGTTTCTCCGGGCAGCAGTGTTGTAACCTGCGATTGCGCCACCGGCGCCAGGTTGGCCATAAGGTCGACACCCTGGTTTTCCAGTGCCGCGTAATGCGCATTATCTGTCATTGAGTAGGCCGGAATGCCAGGGCCCGAGCCGGTATAGACCAGGTCGGCGGACAGGAGTGCATTGAACGGCACATCATCGCGGATCATGCCAATGACCGTGGCCGTGTAATCGTTCAGTGGCGCGAATACGGTCTGGTCGCGGTTGGTCCAGGGTGTGGCGAAATTCTTCAGCGTTACGTTGTAGAAGGCACTGTTGGCCATCGCCATATCGGCCGCGCCCAGCGCATTATTGCCAATGATGGCGTTTTCCATATTGGTGAGAACGGTATTGGATGGCGGCACCCCGGCAATGCGGTCATGGATGCGCTTGGCCTGGCGGCGCTCAAGATCACCGGCCACAGCCGTGGCTGTCAACGACATCAGCAGCCCCAGCAGGAGCGTGGTGGCCAGCCCCTGAACCAGACCGCGTGTAATCAGATCGATTGCCTTTGGTTGATATTTCATCCGTCTCGCCCCGGTATGCCTGCCTTGATTGCCAGCGTTCGGCCTGTGTAGGTAAATCCTGATGGCTGCAGGCTTGTTTTTCTGTGATGTGGTTCTCGTTTTGGCCACTCGGGCCAGCAAAACCACCCCACTCAGGCCATAGTCCCGAAAACGGGATGCCGGTCACACTTTTTTGCCTCTAATCACCCCAAAATGCCGTATGTAAGACTGATTTAGACGCCTGTGGCGAACGGAGCAGCCGTTTGCACGACGCGCCTGGCCGGTTGATGCGAAAAACTTACGGATGCCCTTAAGGTTTGCCAGACGGAGAGCCGATCACCCATGAATATGAATACACCCTCCACACTCCATCTTCTCCGTCGATTGTTCATACATGCATGCGGCAGTATCGCTGCAGGCCTGCTGCTGGTCGCCTGCGGCGGTGGTGGCAGCATCCAGGATCCTGACCCGCTGGTAGAAGATTACGGTATCGCCTATGTCAAGCGGCCGCTGGAATTCGACATGGCGAACAATGTGATCCAGCCTGATATCCGTGAGATTGAGGGTTACACGCCCGGCGGTGATCTTTACTACCGTGATCTGGCCTCGCCCAGTGCGCAGACCCGCAATATTACCGGTGCATTGACCGGCGGTATGGGTGATGTCAAGGACGTGGAGGTTTCCTACGACGGGACCAAGCTGCTGTTCTCGCTGCGCCTGGACGATATCCCGAATGTCATGCGTGACCAGCAGAACAAATGGGATCTGTACGAGTACGACATACCCACCGATACGCTCAAGCGTCTGACAACGGCAAATACCTCACTGCTGGGCGACGATGTCGCACCTCACTACCTGCCGGATGGCAGGATCATCTTTTCCTCCAACCGGCAGCGCCAGTTCCGCGCCACACTGACCGACGAGAGCAAGGGTACCGGTCCGTTTTATGCGCTGGATGAGAATCGCAATGAGCACGCCATGATGTTGCACATCATGAACGGTGACGGCAGTAACATCAGACAGATTTCATCGAACCCGAGCCATGACCTGGATGCGATTGTGCTCGAAAGCCAGAATAATCCGCTGGAGTCCGGCAAGGTAGTGTTCAGTCGCTGGGATAACATGGGCGGGCGCGAACAGATCAGTCTGTACAAGATGAATCCGGACGGTACAGGCCTGCAGCTGCTATACGGCGCACACAGCCATGCCACCGGCACCAATGGTGCTACGGTGCAGTTTTCACAGCCACGCGAGATGCCGGACGGCCGGCTGATGACGGTGATGTTGCCGTTCGCCAATTCCAATCGTGGTGGCGACCTGGTGCTGGTCGATACCCAGAATTATATCGACAACACCTTCCCGACTGCGGTCAATGCCGGCGTGCTGTTCGGTCCGGCACAGACACCGGCGACCACCAACGTGATCCATACCGACAACACCATTTCACCGGGTGGCCGTTTCATGTCGGCCTGGCCACTGCTCGACGGCACCAACCGCGCGCTGGTTGGCTGGAGCGCCTGTCGGCTGGTCGAGAACACCCAGATCGTACCCTGTACCCCTGCACGGTTGGCCAACCCGGCCGCTGTAGAGGCCGACCCGATCTACGGCATCTATATCCATGACATGGGCAACAGCACGCAGATCCCGATCGTGGTGCCGCAGGAAGGTGTCCTGTTCACCGACGTCATTGCGGTTGCCCCACGCACGGTCCCCAACTTTATCCCGGACGGAGTGCCGGGTGTTAATCTCGATCTTGCGGCAGACTCCGAGGACGCCGGTATCCTGAACATCCGCAGCGTGTATGACGTCGATGGTGTCGAGTTCACGCCGTTATATACGACCGCGATTCCGGACATCCCCACCATGGCCGACCCGGGGTTGACGGTTACGGCAGATGACCGCCCGGCCCGTTTCCTGCGCATCGTCAAGAGCGTCGGCATGCCGGACAATGACACCAAGCAGATACCCGGCACCGCTTTCGGCGCCAGTGCCCAGCAGCTGATGCGCGAGATCGTCGGTTATGTGCCGATCCAGCCCGATGGCTCGGTGCGCACCTACGTGCCGGCCAATGTGCCGCTGGCCATTAGTGTGGTCGATCGTGACGGCCGGCGCATCACCCCCCGGCACCAGAACTGGATGCAGTTCAAGCCCGGTGAGGAAGTGCGTTGTAACGGCTGCCATAATCACGCCAGTGGAACCCCGCATGGTCACCCTGAAGCGCCGGGCACGGCCTATGCCGGCGCACCCGCAAGCGGCCTGTTCCCGAATACCAACACCGCATTGTTTGCCAATTTCACCGAGACCATGGCCGAGACACTGACACGTATCGATCCAAACGAGCTGAGGCCGTCCATGGATCTGAACTATGTCGATGTCTGGACCGACCCGTTAGTGCGGACACCGGATAATCCCCTCTTGCTGACCTATGCCCCGCCCGGCCTGACCACGCCGGCACCGAACACGGCCGCCTGCATGCAGTCACCACCGCCTGCATGGACCAGCCTGTGCCGCATCGTGATCCACTACGAGACCCATATCCACCCGCTGTGGAGCGTCGATCGGGGTGCCAATACCTGCACTGGCTGCCACACGACAGCCAACAATACGATGGTGCCCGCCGGCCTGCGTCAGATCGATCTGACCGATGGAGTCGACCCGATTGTTACCGCCCATTTCAAGGCCTACCGCGAGCTGCTGTTCACGGACAACGAACAGGAACTCGTTGGCGGAGTCCTTCAGGACCGGCTGGTGCCGGGCCCAATTGACCCAATTACCGGCCTGCCGACCATGGTGCCGGTACCCATTAACCCTCCCATGACCGCCGCCGGTGCCCGGGCCAGTAATACGTTTTTCGTGCCTTTTGACGCGGGCGGCACACACGCCGGATTTTTGACTCCTGAAGAATTACGGCTGCTGGCCGAATGGCTGGATATCGGTGCGCAGTATTACAACGATCCGTCAGTTGTACCGTAGCCGTAACTGCGCCGTAACTTTTAAAAAGTTGATTGATTTGTGACGACAAATGCCGTTTGCAATGCATTTTGGGTACGCATCACTGTCTTCGTGGCATGCATGCTCCAGTGCCTGGCGAGTACCGCCGTGCAGGCCGAGGTGCGTTATTTCCAGATACGCATCAATGAGCCGTATATCGAGCTGCATACCGGGCCGGGCCGCGGTTACCCGGTGTTCCATGTAGTCGATCGCGGCGAGCTGGTCGAGGTCATCAAGCGGCGCACGGATTGGTTCAAATTGCGCACGGCGAAGGGTAAGGAAGGTTGGGCAAGGCGCTCGGCGATGGAGCTGACGCTGACCCCGGACGGTGATAAGACCGAGTTTGCCGAGGCCGATTTCGGTGACTTCTCACGCCGACGTGGGGAGGTCGGGGTGATGGCCGGTGATTTCGAGGGTGCCGACATCATCACCGCTTATACCGGGTACATGGTGACACGCAACCTGTCAGCGGAGTTGCAGTTATCGCAGGCATTCGGTGATTTCTCCGATGCAATAATCGTCAGTATCAATCTGCTGGCACAGCCATTCCCGGAATGGCGGGCATCGCCTTTTTTCCTGCTGGGGACGGGCGTGATCTATACCGATCCGAATGTCACGCTGGTGAGTGAGAAGGATCGTACGGACCAGATTACTAATGTCGGGATCGGCCTGCGCGTGTATCTCACGCGGCGCTTCGTGTTCAGAGCCGAATATCAGAATCATGTCATCTTGCAAACGACGGATGACAATCAGGAGATAGACGAATGGAAAGCAGGATTTGCATTTTTCTTCTGAGGTCAGCGTGCGTACTGGCGCTGCCGGCCCTGCTGGGCGGCTGCTCCTGGCTGCGCACAACGGAACAGGAACCTGTCTATACAGAGGCCGAGCCGGTCATCAAGCCGAATATCGAACGGCGCACCATCACCGAGGCGGATATCGATTCCGAGGACTTTGAGGTCGGCGCCTATGTCGGCGTGCTGAGCATTGAGGATTTCGGCAGCAACGTGGTTTATGGCGTACGCGGCAACTACCACATTACCGAGGACTTTTTTGCCGAACTGGCGGTTGGTACCTCGGAGGCCGGTGATACCAGTTATGAAACACTCAGTGGTGGCGCACAGATACTGGCCGACGACCAGCGTGACTTCACCTATTACAACATTTCGGTGGGCATGAACCTGTTACCCGGCGAAAGTTTCATTGCCAATAAATACGCGTTCAACAGTGGCCTGTACCTGATTGGTGGCGTCGGTAACACCGAATTCGCCAATGACAGCCACTTTACGGTCAACCTGGGCGTGGGCTATCGCTTCCTGCTCAACGACTGGGTCTCACTGCGTGTGGACTTCAAGGATTACATCTTTGATTCGGACCTGCTGGGTAGCGACAAGACGACACACAACCTGGAGGGTACAGCCGGGTTGTCGATATTTTTCTGACAGGAGAGTGTTATGCAAAACCATCACGCACGAATTATGCAATATCTCATAGGGGCGGCGGCAGCCTTGCTGCTGGCTGGTGGCGTGGCTGCTGGTGTCGTGGACGCACCGGCACCCGATTTCACATTAAAGAGTCATATGGGCCAGAACCTGAAACTGAGCGAGCATCGCGGTGAGGTGGTGCTGATCAATTTCTGGGCATCCTGGTGCGGTCCATGCCGCCAGGAGATGCCGCTGTTGAGTGAATTGCACAACAAGTACAAGGCACTCGGTTTTACGGTACTTGGTGTGAATGTTGAGCAGGACTCGAGCGAGGCGAAGAAGCTGCTGAAGCAGATGCCGGTCACTTTCCCGGTGCTGTTCGATAACGACAGCGTTGTCAGCAAGCAGTATGACGTGGTCGCAATGCCCAGCACCGTGCTGGTGGATCGCAACGGCAAAATGCGTTTCCTGCACAAGGGCTACAAACCCGGTGAGGAAGAGATCTACCTGGAAATGGTCCGCAGCCTCATTAGGGAATGAACGATGATGCGCTGGTGCTGGCTGATAATTCCATTCATCGCCCTGCTGACGGGTTGCAGTCCCATCGAACCGTGGGTGAAGCCCTATGAACGGGCCCATCTCGCGGACCCGATCATGAGCTTCAGCCCGGACCCGGTGTCATCGGCCTATATCAATCACGTCTACCAGGCACGTGAGGGCGCGCGTGGCGCCGAGGGTGGCAGCGGTGGTGGGTGTGGGTGTAACTAGGCTGTCAATCGGGCTGAATATGACTCTGGCGCACATCCTCCGCTGTGCAGGTCTATGCCTGCTACTGGGTGGCACGAGAGCCGGGGCTGCTGTGTTGCCGGACGACCGGGCCGATGCGCTCTATCATTCCTATGAGGGTGGCGGCGTCGAGATCAACGGTCCCTCGCTGCTGGTGCTGAAGAAATTCGGCCAGAACGTTGCGGTAACCGGCAACTACTATGTCGACTCTGTCAGTAGCGCATCGATCGATGTGATTACAAGCGGTGCCAGCCCCTATTCCGAGAAGCGCACCGAGTATTCCGCTGGTTTCGAGTATCTGCATGGCAACTCGGTCATGAGTCTGTCCTACACCAACAGTTCCGAAAATGATTACGATGCCAATACGGCAAGCTTCGGCATGAGCATGGACATGTTCGGCAACATGACCACGGTTACGCTGGGCTATGCCCATGGTTGGGACACGGTGAGTCAGAATGGCAACCCGACGTTCTCGGAAGATGTGCGTCGCCACAACTACCGGGTTGGTGTCTCCCAGGTGATCACCAAGGACATGATTCTGGAAATGAATTATGAAGGCATCACCGATGAAGGTTTCCTGAATAATCCCTATCGCGTGGTGCGTTATTCAACTGCCGGTGGCGGGTATGCCACACAGCCCGAGAAATATCCACGCACCCGCACCAGCAGTGCCGTGAACTTACGTTCAAAATACTACCTGCCCTGGCGTGCGGCACTGTCGGGCGAGTATCGCTTCTTTGCCGACACCTGGGGCATCGATGCACACACGCTGGAATTCGGTTATACCCATCCGCTGGCCGGCGGCTGGCTGCTGGAAGGCAGCGTGCGCCACTACACGCAGACGGCGGCAGACTTCTACAGCGACCTGTTTCCGTTCTTCAACGCGCAGAACTTCCTTGCGCGTGACAAGGAGCTCAGCAACTTCACCAGCAATACGCTGGGCGTGAAGGTGAGCTACGATTTCATCAAGAATGGCTGGCGTTCGATCGACCGCGGCAGTCTCAATCTTGCCTATGATCTGATCTGGTTCGACTACGATGATTTTCGCGATGCCCGCGTCACCGGCGTGCCCGCGGGTACCGAGCCGTTGTACGACTTCACGGCCGGCGTGCTGCAGCTGTATGTTTCAATCTGGTTCTGAAGAATATTATATAAGATACTGTTATTAATAAAATATTTGAGTTTATTTCAGGCGCGATTTCTCATTCGTCATTCCCGCGAAAGCGGAAATCGATTTCGGAACAGCGTGCAATTGCCTGTGGCTGGATCCCCGCCTGCGCGGGGACGACAATCGTTCTTTAGACAGAAAAAAGCACGTCCGAAAGATTTTATGATTGCACTAACCGTGCGCTATTGGCTGGTCGGTAAACAGGTAATCCTTAAGCTCCTTGTCAAAGGTCGGGTCCTGGCGCCGGATCCACTCCAGCACCATGGCGGCATGCTCCTTTTCCTCGTCCCGGTTGTGTGCAAGGATGGCCTTCAGTTCGGCATCCTTACAGGCATCTACGCGCTGGTTGTACCAGTCGATGGCTTCCAGTTCTTCCATCAGTGAGACAATGGCGCGATGCATATCCCGGGTGGCGTGCGTGAGCTCGCCAATGGGTTCGTGATAGCCTTCATTTGACATGTCTGTGCTCCTCTTCCGGCAAACCGGTTCCCTGTTATCTGTCTTGATGGTCAGCACCGTAGTGGCGGTGCTGTTAGTGTGCCTGCACGGTTGCAGTGGTCCGCAGTTACAGCTACGCCCCAAGCAACCGGCCGTGCCTGCCGCCCTGGGAGACGATGCCATGGTCATGCAGGACGGCTACCGTTTGCCCCTGCGGCGCTGGTTACCTGCGAAACATCCCCGTGCGCTGGTACTGGCCTTGCATGGTTTCAATGACTACAGCAATGCCTTTGCCACCACCGCAAGCTACTTGATGCAGCAGGCGATTGCAATCTACGCTATCGATCAACGCGGCTTCGGGCGCTCGGCATATACCGGTATGTGGGCAGGTGAGGCACGCATGCAGGACGACTTGCTGGCCGCCGCTGCTTTGCTCTGCATGCGTTATCCGGACACGCCACTCTATCTGTTTGGCGAAAGCATGGGAGGTGCCGTCATCCTGGGTGCGGCCACGCAACTGGACCAAACCTGTGCAGCGGGTGTCATTTTGTCTGCACCGGCGGTCTGGGGCTGGGAGACCATGCCCTGGTGGCAAGCCATGGCACTGCGTCTGGTAACGCATGTGGCACCGGCGTGGACGGTGACCGGTGAGGGTCTGGAGATTCGGCCCTCGGACAATACCGAAATGCTGCGTGAGCTTGGCCGGGATCCGCTGGTCATCAAGCAGACGCGTATCGACGCAATTTACGGTCTGACCAACCTGATGCAGGCGGCCTATGAGGACAGCGCGCGGCTGCGCCTGCCTACCCTGCTGCTCTACGGCGAGCATGACGAAATCATTACGCCTGTACCCGTGTGCGGGATGCTGGAAAATCTGAATGATTTTTCAGCTATTGGCTGGCGCATGCTGCTGTACCCGGATGGTTTCCACATGCTGACAAGGGATTTACAGGCAGATGTGGTCTGGCGCGATATCGCTGCCTGGATCATCGACCGCGATGCAGCGGCTCCCTCCGGTTTCGAGGTCGACCACGACGCGCCGCGACTGATGGAGGTTTGCCGCGGGTAGCACTCCGGGTTACCAATAGTTCACAATTTGATCTATATCAAATAATGCTAATAAATCAGCCCGTCGTCGGGCAAAGGGTATGAATCATGACAAATTTGGAATATATACTTTCAGTGAAGTCTTTTTGCGGGAGAAAGTTGAGTATTTTGTGTGATTAAAATAATTGAGAGGTTAATGTTATGAAGAGTCTTAGCAAATTCCTAACTAATACCCTGGTTGCCGGTGCACTTGCACTATCGGCCGGTTCCGCCAGTGCCTGGTGGGGTGGTAACGACTACTGGGGCGGCCCCTACGGCTATGGTTATCCAGGTTATGGCTGGGGTGGTTATCCCGGTTATGGTGGCTGGGGTGGTTATCCCGGTTATGGTCGCTGGGGTGGTTATCCCGGTTATGGCTGGGGTGGTTATCCCGGTTATGGTGGCTGGGGTGGTTATCCCGGTTATGGCTATGCGCCAGCTGCACCGGCGACACCGGCGACCACAACGGCCAAGTAAGCCGTTCGGCCAGAATTCGGCCACAAAGGGCGCATCCGTGATGGACGCGCCCTTTTTTATTGAGTATTCGTGCCTTTATGGCGCCGCACAATGATTATTCACGCGCGCGGTGTGCACCTGCGGATATTATTTCTGTGTCTATGTGTGGCTGTCTTCAGTAGGGCCGCGGTGTCAGGTAATCGCGAAATGCCATAACACCGTCGAATGCCGGGGCCTGCAGCAACGACCAGGTGAACAGTTGTGCCGGCTGTGGCAATTGCTTCGCCTGATAACCAGTTAACATATCGTCAAGCCGGCTAACCCCGATCGGCATCATCAGCATGGCCTCGGACACGAGGTCTGCCTGCACCTCGGCGGCAGCATCAAAATCACCGGCAGCGGCCTGTGCCAATGCCAGCAGTTCCCGGTGCGGCGGAATTGGCTGACGGTCATGCAGGGCGCGGGCCTGGGTAACTGCCCGGGCTGCATCACAGCCACGCTCCCCGCTGCACGCCAACAGCTGGATCAGTACGTAGTCAAGCAGCGGTTGTTCCGGGAAGCGCCGCTTGGCCGTTTCAATCACAGCCAGTATGTCGGTCCGGTCCCGTCCGGCCTGCATGAGCGCACCGACATAGGGCAGCCAGGCAGCGGTATTCTCCGGCGCCACCCGCACGCAGTCGGCATAGTATTTCACCGCCCTGTCAGGGTGCCCCTGACGGTAATGGCTGTTGGCAAGATTGAACAGGGCGCCGCCATGGTCGGGCTCATGTCTGAGTGCCGTCGTATAGTGACGGATCGCCGTATCTGTATCCCCCGTCTCATCGGCCAGGCTACCCAGCAGGTACCAGGCCAGCGCATTGGTCGGGTCTGTCTTGACCACGGCCTCGAGTAGCTGCCCGGCTTGTGCGTGTGCATCGGTGAGATACAGCGTGCGGGCATAAGTGATACGCGCGTTGATATTATCGGGCTCCCGCTCGAGTCCGCGCGCAAAGGCATCGCGCGCGGCCGCGTAGTCCTGTTTGTGAATGGCCCTCATGCCGTTCAGGAAATGGATATGAGCGCCCTGCCGCAGCGCCTTGAGGCTCTCGATCTGCGGGTCCATGATGACGGGTAACACATCACCCCGCAGTGCAAGGTGCTGTTTGGCGTCCTCATTCCTGCCAACGGCGCGCAACGCACGTGCCAGCGAGTAATGCACGCGGTTCGCCTCCGGCTGAATCTCCAGGGCCCGCCGGAAATGTTCAATCGCGACCTCATAATCACGCTGCAGCAGGGCAATCTGGCCAAGGCCGTAGTGTGCCGCGGCCTCGAGGCCCTGCGCCTCAATGATCTGCTGGTAGGCCTGTTTCGCCTGGTCGAGTTCATTCAGGTCAAGCCAGGCGTCGGCCAGCCGTGCCGTGACAGCCAGATAGTCCGGTCGCAGCTCGCGCGCCGCCAGGTAATCTTTGACCGCCGTTGCGAGGTCGCCCGTGTCGTCGGCAAGATACGCGGAATAATAGATCCAGCGGAAGTGTTCGGGTGCCAGTTGCCGGGCATTGGCATAGCAGTGCCCGGCAAGCTGCTTCACAAGATGTGCCTGGTAGAGTGCGCCGAGTTCGCCCCAGCCCTCGGCGAGTTCGTCGTCCGGCCGTTCCTCTTCGATCATGTGCGCAAGCCGTGCACGTGCCGCGGTCAGCTGTTGCCGGCTATCCGCGTCGAGGTTATCGAGACTGATCTCCGCTACCGGCACCAGCCGGTCGGCCAGCGTGGCCGGTAACGTTGACAGGGAATCAGCCAGTGCCGTCAACGCGCCGCCGAAAAACAGCAGCAACCCAGCCAGCGCCGCGGTGACCGTTCGGAGCGCCATCAGCCTAGGAGCTCCCTGCCGCCTGACGGATGGTCAGCAGGGTATCGACCTGTTCGACCGGAACGCTCTGACGCTGTCCGTCCGGCCACAAGATGTCGAGTGCGTCGACCGTTGTGTGCGGGCCAAGCCCGAAGGTCACCGGCAGTTCGACCTGCGACAGGTAACTGCGCGTCGGCATGACCGGGCGGCGCTGGGTCTGCCCGCCCGCAGTCAGTTCCACAATCGCACCGATGGCACTGCGGTTTGCACTGACGCCTTCCAGGTGCACACGCAACCAGTGGTGACCCAGTTGCTGGTCATTGCGCAGCAGCACGGCGGCGCGGCCGCTCTGCAGCACGGCGATATCGAGATCACCGTCACTGTCGATATCCGCGTAGGCGGCACCGCGCCCGACCATGGGTTTGCCGATATCACCGGCGTCAGTGACATGCAGGTAACGCGTGCGGCAGTCATCACCGCAATTCCAGAACAGCTGGCCGGGTTGCGCATAGGTCTGGCTGGGTTGCACGATATTGATATCGGCATCCAGGTGACCGTTGGCCTGGAACAGGTCGAGGCGTCCATCCAGGTCATAATCGAAGAAAAACAGGCCGAACGTCAGCGCCAGGCGCGAGGTGGGCCCGATGCCCTCCAGGATGGCTTCATCGAGAAACGGCGCCTGTCCATCGGCCGTGACGAACAGGGAACTCATCTCGTTGGCGAAGTTGCCGATGGCGACGCCGAGATCGGCATCATTGCGGAAGAAGGCCGCGTCGATACCCATGGCACCGGTCGATTTGCCGTTGCGGTCGTAGGCGATGCCCTCCAGTACGCCAATTTCCTCGAAGCGGCCGTTGCCAAGGTTGTGGTAGAGGTAATTACGCGTGGTGTCGTTGGCGACAAACAGATCGACCAGGCCATCGCTGTCATAGTCCACCGGTGCGACCGCCAGCGCCTTGCCGGAGGTCGTGCCGAGCTGCGGGTCGATCACGATGCCCGAGGCATCGGAAATATCCGTGAATGTGCCCTCGCCGTCATTGCGATACAGTCGGTTGGTGGTGCCGAAAAAGTGGTTGGGTGCACCGATGGCCCGCCCGAGACCGGTCAACTGGAAATCGATCTCCAGGTCGATCTCGCGTGACCAGACCACGTAGTTGCCGACAAACAGGTCCAGGTCACCATCGTTGTCGATGTCGATGAAGGCCGTGGTGGTGCTCCAGTCGTCCGTGGTGCCCCCCGTATTGCTGCTCTCGGTGACATCCACGAAGCTGCCCTGCCGGTTCCTGAGCAGGTGGTTGCGACCCAGTGCGGTGATATAGATGTCCGTCCAGCCATCGTTGTCATAATCACCGACGGCGACACCCATGCCATAACAGGTAAAGGCAAGACCGGTTGCCTGCGACACATCGGTAAAGTGGCCGCGGCCATCGTTTCGGTAGAGCGCCTGTGTGGGTGTGTCAGCCTGCGCCTGTCCGGGGAACCAGTTCGAGTTGACCAGTAGCAGGTCCTGGTCACCGTCGTTGTCATAATCGATAAAGGCAAGGCCGCTGCCGATGGCCTCGGGTATCAGCTTCTCGCCGTAGGCACCGTTGGTGTGAGTGAAGGTGATGCCGGCTTGCTGCGTGATATCGGTATAGCCAACCACGGGTGGTTGCGGTTCGTCGGTGGCGTCATCGACGACCGGTCCCGTGAGCGTGGCTTCGTTTAGCTGTACAGGTACGTCATCCTCGTGCTGCAGCCATAGCATTGCCGTGGCGACAATGACCGCAAAGATGGCAAGCATGCCGAGCGAGCGATAGAAGGCGCGCCTTATGATGGCCTCTTTTTCATGCAGGCCCTGTGGTTGGTCGGGTTGTTCGTTCATGGTCCTTGCTTTGGTTGGTTGCATGACCGCAACATGCCCGCATTACAACAAGCGATGCGCAGCTGTAGGCTACAGGTCTAGTTTACTGCCGTTGGCCCCTGACCCGACTTGACATGCGTCAGGTCCGGCTCCCGGCAGCTGTGCGGCGCATCGGCAAGCCGGCCGTCTGCCGCCAGTTCCCGTGCCAATGGGTAAATCGCCACATCACTGGCTGCATGATTCGCGGCCGGATTTTCGCTGCGGTGGCGGGTAACGGCCTGCTCGATAGCCGAGTCGTCCGGTCGGTACTGTTCGTGTAACTGCCGGTGGCTGGCCGCAAGTGTCTCGTCACCCAGGCGTGCATAGACCTGTGACAGGTTGAAATGCGCTGCTGCATTTTCCGGGTCGATGACCAGCGTCTTGTGGAGCCAGTCGCGCGCCTGTCCAAGCAGCTGATCGCGGGTTGACTGCATATCCTGCCCGCGCAACTGGCGTGCACGTTCATACAGACTGCGTCCCAGTGCATTCAGTACCCGGACATCCCGGGAGAAATCGAAATGGCGGCGCTGTGCCTCGTTGAAGCGGTTGTTGACAATCGTTTCCAGTGTCTCGATGGCCTCGACGAGGTGCCCGTTTTGCCGGTCAATGAGGGCAGTGAACCAGGCAATGGTCCAGGGTACGGCCGGCCGGTCACCCTGTCCGGCACGCTTGAGGGCCTCTGCAGCCGCATCCAGGCGCCCTTCGCGGAAGAATACGCGTGCCTGGTTGAGTGCACCGTCACTCCGGCCCAGTCGCTCGACCTGCCGGAAGGCATGTTCGGCCTGGCGCAGTTCACCCTTGCCGCTGCCACCGCCGCCCTCGCGCAGCAGACCGATGCCATAGTCGTTCCAGCGCTCGGCAACATCGACGGGCAGCGCGGTTTCGACCGGGACTGTTGCCCTGCCCGCCACCGGCAGTGTGACCCGGTCGTACGCCATCAGGGTCACGGGCAGATCGTTGCAGCGGAAGTCATCACCCTGAATGTGGCGCAGGTAGGTGGAATCGAACTTGCGGTATTTCAGGTGTGCCTCCAGCGTCACCGGCCCGCTGATTTCAGCGGGCACGTCCAGCTGGTAATGCACGACCGTGGCCGCACCGGGCGGTATCTGGTGGTTATACAGGGCAATGAACACATCCTGGGCGTTGCGCCGGTCGATGCGCTGGCCATTGCGATCCAGCACATAGCTGTTGACGAAGTAGGACCAGGGGTCGACCTGCCCGCTTGTGTCCATCGCGCCACTGTGTCCCAGCAGCGCATCACCGCTGCGCGCCGTGAGCTCCACCCACAGCTGGTTCGAATCCGCTGTACCCTCGGTCAGGTGATGACCGACTCCGGTGGTACGCAGCACGATCTCCACCAGGTAGCGCCCGCCGGGCTCCAGCACGGGCAGGGATGGACGCAGCGGCGCATGCAGCGTGCCATCGATCCGCCCGTCTTCCTTGATCGCGAAGATATCGATTCGGGTCACATCAGTGAGACGGTCCTGGTGGGCGGCAATGACCTCTTCCGGCAGACCCAGCAGGTGGGCGACGCCGGTGTTGGCGGCGGGGAACAGGTGACTGTGTATGCCACGCACACCGGTGTCGGTGAAATCGCGTGCGGCCGGGTCGTCTGAGGCCTGCACCGGCATGTGACACTTGCTGCAGCGTTCAACCGCCTGCTCCGGGTAGTAAAAACTGTCGACCCGGTGACCGGCCACGCCGCTTTGCAGGAAACTGTCGTAATGGTTCTGCCCGCGCAACCAGCGATAGTTATTGACCGCCGTGTCAAGGCTGACCTTGTGACAGGTCGAGCAGAATTCGGCTGAGCGGTGAAACGGTTTCAGCAGTGTTTTCTTGTGGTAGGCGGGCTTGGCACGAATCAGCAGCTGATTGATTTCGGCCAGCAACGCCGATTCGCTGTGGGCAAAGGGATAGCGCGGCGGATCGGTCAGGGTGTAATCGCCGTTGCCGCGCGTGCTGTTTACGCTTGTCATCGCATGGCAGCTCATGCAGGTAATGCCCGCCTGGCCGGTTGGATCGTTGTCCATGTCAAAATCGACGGCATCGAAGCGGCCGCTGAATAGCGGTACCGGGTCATGGCAGGCAGCACAGAAGCGCGAGGCCGTGACGTTGCCGTCGCGTTCCAGGACCACGCGGCGGGTTTCCTCGACACTGAATTTGTAGGCCGGGTTATTCATGGAACTGAAGCGATGCATGCTGTGCGCATGTGTCTGTGCGATGTCGGCATGACACTCGGCACAGACCTCGTCTGTCATCAGGTGTGCCGGCGGTATGCTCTCGCTGCTGGCCAGCAGGGCGCGCGAGGGTGCAAAGTCGGTTGCGACGGGCACCTGCTCCTGGCCGGTCACCCCGGTCTGCAGCACGACCATGACGGCCGCAAAGCCGGCCGCCAGTGCCGCCCAGTGCAGGCCGGACCGCCAGCGGATGGCCGGGCCGGCCAGGCGATGCAGTACGAACAGCCAGGCGACCAGCAGCGGACTGATGACGTGGATCCAGTAGAGCGTTTGCCGTACCACCGGGTGGTTGATCTCGAGAAAGCCGAAGCGGGTGAGCAGCAGCCCGGTCACCAGCAACACCAGCGCCATGCCGAACAGACCAAGACCGGCGCGAATCGCGTAGCGATTCGGCAGTTGCAAGGCACGCCGCATATGGCCAAGGCCGAACAGGATTACCGGTAGTATGATGAGCAGGCCCACCACCAGGTGCAGCAGGAACATCAGCAGGTAAAAATAGTCCTGATAGAGCGCGCCGGTGGTAGCCTCCAGCAAGGTGATTGCGGCCAGGTAGACCGAGTTGACCACCATCAGCGCAAACAGCAGAAAAACAACAGTGAGCAGTTTGCCGAGCCGGCGGGTAATAACAGGAACAGGTAAACTCATCGGGCTATGTGAATGAAATAAATAACTTTCCAGCAGCAAGTATACCGATTTTAGAGAGCCCGGACTTGACGCGGCTCAACTCCGGCAGCCTTGCCCGCATCCCGTGCCTGCCGGCCAGGTCGGCCGCCAGCAGGCTCTTCCCTGTCTCTGTTGGGCGCCGGCCAGGCAAATTGCCTGAAGCAGTGTGGCAATGCCTCGATCCCGGGGTGATGGTTTAGAATTGCCCTGTTCCACCACCAGGATAAGGACCCGATCCCATGAATAACAAGCATCAGGTGAGCTTTACCTACCTCTCCCAGGAGGATCTATTGGATGCAGGCTGTTTTGATATTCGCATGGCCATGGAAACCGCCGAGAAGGCCATGCTGGCCTTTGAGGCGGGCGAGGTGCTGTTTCCTGAGAAGATCGTGCAGATCTTCAATCAGGCCAGTCAGGAGCGCATCAACTGTCTGCCGGCGACCCTGCTGAAGGACAAGGTCTGCGGGGTGAAATGGGTATCGGTCTTTCCCGAGAATCCAAAACGCCATGATACGCAGAACCTGACGGCCATCATGGTGCTTTCCGAGATCGAACAGGGCTTTCCCATCGCCGTCATGGAGGGCACGCTGGCCTCGAATATGCGGGTCGCGGCCATGGGCGGGATCGCGGCCCGGCACCTCGCGCGCCAGGATGCAGAGACCATCGGCTTCATCGGGGCGGGCGAGCAGGCCAAGATGCACCTCATTGCCATGAAGGTGGTGCGCCCAAGTCTCAGGCAGTGCCGGGTGGCGTCCAGTACCCTGGCCGAAGAGGAAAAGTTTATTGCGGAGCTCGTACCCCTCTTCCCGGATATGGAGTTCATCGCCACGGCCACCAACGCCCGTGAGGCGATGCAAACCGCCGACATCCTGGTCACGGCCACCAGTGCACAGGCACCCCTGCTGAAGGCGGACTGGGTGAAGCCCGGCGCCTTCTACAGCCATATCGGCGGCTGGGAGGATGAATATGACGTGGCCAGGCAGGCGGACAAGATTGTCTGTGATGATTGGGAAACCGTGACACACCGTACCCAGACCCTGAGCCGGATGTACAATGAAGGCCTGATCAGCGCACACGATATCCATGCCGACCTGCATGAGCTGGTGTCGGGGCACAAGCCGGGCCGGGAATCGGATACGGAGCGCATCTACTTCAACGCCGTTGGCCTCGCCTATATCGACGTCGCCATCGGTCTGGCCATGTATCGGCGCGCCGTATCTGCCCATGCCGGACGCATACTGGACTTACAGCAAAGCATGATCTTTGAGCACACCGACATCATTCAGAAGGCCCGCCTCTAGGTCTCACCGATAACCATGTTCAGGCGTTTGCAAGCTCCTACGGGCGAGGTCGTTACCGTTAATGTCGAGGGTAATGACGTCCAGGTACCGGTCGGCGACACGGTGGCGGCCGTGGTGCTGGCCATGGATCTGGTGCCGACCCGCACCAGCGCGGTTTCCGGGGCACCTCGGGCACCCCTGTGCATGATGGGCGTGTGCTTCGAGTGCCTGATGGAGATCGATGGCATTCCCAACCAACAGGCCTGCCAGATCCAGGTCGCCGAGGGTATGCGCATCCGCCGCCAGTACGGTGTGGGCGACCCCGCAGCATGAGTACAGCGCACGAACTTGTCATCATCGGTGCCGGAGCCGCCGGCATGGCGGCCGCGAGCACGGCGGCCGGGCTGGGTGTGGATACCCTGGTCCTGGATGAGCAGCCAGCGCCTGGCGGGCAGATCTTCAGGGGGATCGTTCAGGCCGGGCCGGCGCGTCTCGCGCTGCTGGGCAGTGACTACCGGCGCGGTGCAGAACAGGTGGAGACATTTTTACGCAGTGGCGCCAGCTATCAGCCAAACACTGCGGTCTGGTCACTCGGGCCGGCGTGTGAACTCGGCGTGTTACACCAGGGCCGCGCCAGTCAAATCACTGCCAGTCGTGTGCTGATCGCAAGCGGTGCCATGGAACGTCCGGTACCCTTCCCCGGCTGGACGCTGCCCGGGGTCATGAATGTCGGCGGTGCCCAGATCCTGCTCAAATCTTCCGGTCTGGTGCCAGCGGATGGCGTGGTTATTGCCGGCACCGGGCCGCTGCTTATCCTGCTTGCCTGGCAGTATATGCGGGCCGGGGTCGCGGTGCAGGCAGTGCTGGAACTCTCGCCCCGCCACAACCTGTGGCGCGCGGGGCTGCGGCTGCCGGCTGCGCTGCGGGCCGGACACTACCTGACCCGTGGTCTAAAGTATCTGCTGGCACTGCGGCGCGCCGGCATCAGGGTGTCCTACGGCATATCCGACCTGCGCGCGATCGGCACCGACCGGCTCGAGGCCGTGACCTTTCGGACCGGTCGCCGGGAGCGCGTGCTCGAGACGACCCATCTGCTGGTCCACTTCGGTCTGGTGCCGGGTATTCAGCTCACGGAAGCGGCCGGTTGCCGTCACGCGTGGGATACTGGGCAGCAGTGCTGGCGTCCCCGGGTGGATGCCTGGGGCAACACCAGTGTGGACGGCATCGCCGTCATCGGTGACAGTGCCATCATTGGCGGTGCCGTTGCCGCGGTTCATGCCGGGCGCCTGGCCGGCCTGGAGGCAGCGCGTGCTGCGGGTCGCATCGATGAATCTACCCGTGACAGGCTGGCCGCGGAGGATCAGAAGTGGCTGCGTGACGATCTCTGGATTCGTCCGTTTCTCGAAAGCCTGCATCGACTGCCGGACAGTCTGTTGACGGGCATCGCCGATGACACACTGGTATGTCGCTGTGAAGAAATCACCGCGGGTGAGGTGCGTGCCGCGGTGCGCGCCGGACACCGCGATCCAAACCAGGTCAAGTTTATTACCCGCTGCGGCATGGGGCCCTGTCAGGGCCGGCAGTGCGGGCAGCCCGTTGCCAACCTGGTGGCGGCGGCCTGCAACCGGCCGCTGCATGAGGTTGCCCCCTTCCGGGTACGCCCACCGCTGCGACCCCTCAGCATTGGCGAGCTGTCTGCGCTGGACACCATGGACGGTGCAGGATGAAGGCGGATGTGGTGGTGGTTGGCGGTGGCTTGATGGGTTCGTCCACCGCGCTGCACCTGGCCATGCGCGGACAGCGTGTGATCGTAATGGAGAAGGACAGCCCCGGCCGCCACGCATCGGGGGTCAATGCCGGGGGGCTGCGGCAGCTTAACCGCCATCCGGCCGAAATTCCGCTGGCGGTCGCGGCGGCGCGGGTATGGCGCGATATTCGCTCGCTGGTCGACAGCGATTGCGATGTCAAGCTGAGCGGACAGGTGCGGGTGGCGGAAAACGAAACCGACCTGCGCCTGCTGGAGGAACGCGCTGCCCTGGTGCGTTCCCTGGGTTATGAGCACGAAAACGTCATCGACCGTGAACAGCTGTATCAACTGGTGCCCTGCCTGGCACCGCACTGTGTCGGTGCACTGTACACACGCGACGATGGCTTTGCCCGCCCGTTTCATGCACTCACTGCATTTCGCCACAAGGCCGAGTCACTGGGCGTACAGTACCTTACGGGCAGCCGGGTCCACGAGGTTATACACGAGGGCGACGACTGGCATGTGGTTAGTGACAGTGCACGCTGCAGCGCGCCGGTGCTGGTCAACTGTTCCGGCGCCTGGTCGGAATGGTTGTGCCGCCTGCTCGGGGAACCGGTCACCGTTAAAGCCGGTGCACCCATGATGATGGTGACAGAACGTCTGCCGCACTTCCTGGATCCGGTTGTCGGCGCGGCCTCCCGCACACTCTCTTTCAAGCAGATGCACAACGGCACGGTGCTCATCGGGGGCGGACACCTGGCCCGCCATGACCTGGAAACCGAGACCACGGCGATCGACTTCAGCAAACTCAGCGAGAGCAGCCGCTCGGTGATGGAATTGTTCCCGCACTTGCGGGATGCGCACATCGTACGGGCATGGGCCGGTCTGGAGGCCTTCATGCCGGATCACCTGCCGGTGATTGGACCCAGCGGACGAGCCAGCGGTGTTTTCCATGCCTTCGGGTTTTCCGCACACGGCTTCCAGCTCTCTCCGGTCGTGGGCCGGATCCTGTCCGAACTGATCCTCGATGGGCACACCGAGCTGCCGATCACGCCGTTCAGCATCGGGCGATTTCTGCACGAGCCACATGCCGGCTCCGGGCGAACGCAGGCGGCCAAGCGTTGAGTCAGCAAGTAGGGCCGGTGCGGGTGGATGGGACAGCACCTTGTCGTTCGACAGGCTATTCCACGCCGTCAGTATGGCGGTGGCCATGTCCAGGCAAGAATGTTTGCCCGGGATCAGGATCAGTGGGCGCTCATCGGCAGTGTGGCGGTAGCCGAATCACGGGAATTCGGACGCGAAGGCCACTTGCCACGATAGATCTGCCGAAATTCGTGGGTTATGCTTCCTGCAAGTTTGCAACCATGTCCGGATCGGTAGCCGGATGCCGGATCGAAGGATGACGTGACTGTCCTGAGTAGCCTGACCATAGCTGTTGTATTCATGACAGCCCTCGGGTTGTGTCTGGCGCTCATTCTGGCGATGGCCAACAAACGACTGTTCGTTTATGAGGATCCGCGCATCGATCAGGTTGAGGAACTCCTGCCCCATGCGAACTGTGGGGCTTGCGGTACCGCCGGTTGTCGTGCCTTTGCCGAAAAACTCGTCACGGGTGAGTTGCAACCGGGCAAATGTACGGTCAACTCGAAAGAAATGAATCAGGTCATCGCAGACTTCCTCGGTGTCGACCTGGGCGCAGAAGTGAAGCGTGTGGCCCGACTGGCCTGTGCGGGTGGCAATCACGTCGCCAAGACGCGGGCAAGCTACACCGGACTGGCAGGGTGTCGTGCGGCTGCCCTGGTGGCCGGTGGCGGACGGGAGTGCACCTGGGGATGCCTCGGTCTGGGCGATTGCGAACGGGTCTGTGATTTTGATGCCATTGTCATGGACATTCACGGCCTGCCCGTCGTCGATGAAGACCAATGTACCGCGTGCGGGGACTGCGTGGATATCTGCCCCAGAGATCTCTTTTCCCTGCACCCGATCGATCACCACTTGTGGGTGGCCTGTAAAAACCAGGAAAAGGGTGATGAAGCGGAAGCGGAGTGTGCTGTCGTGTGTACCGGCTGTGGACGCTGTGCGGCGGATTCACCGGAGGGATTGATTGTCATCTCGAATGATCTGGCAGTCATCGACTACACAAAAAACAGACTGGCATCACAACTTGCTATCCAACGATGCCCGACCGGCGCGATCGTCTGGTTGAGAGACCACGCGGCAGTCGACAAGGGTAAAGAGGCAAAAAAAATTATTCGCAAGAGTCCGCTTCCGACCGGCTGATGCTCCGCAGGCGGGAGCGTGATCGATTTCGGGTCTTGCCTGTGGAAGCATCGCACACATACCAGAGAGTCAACTGACTATGTCCAAAAAGAAAGCACCGCACCAGTTCAGGTTTCCCGGCAAACGCATGGCGATGGATGGTAATACCGCCGTCATCATGTGCGAGCGGGAGTCTTCCGATGCAGCCGGCGCCTACCCCATTACACCCTCGACACAAATGGGCGAGTACTGGGCGGAGGAAGCCGCCAGGGGCCATGTGAACATCTCCGGTCGGCCGCTGATCTTTGTCGAGCCCGAGGGTGAACATGCCGCAGCGGCGGTGACAGCCGGAATGTCCATGTCAGGCTTACGCGCCAGCAACTTCTCCTCGGCCCAGGGCATCGCCTACATGCACGAGTCGCTCTACGCGGCCGTCGGCAAACGACTGCCCTACGTACTGAACATTGGCTGCCGTGCAATGACCAAATCCAGCCTGAATGTGCATTGCGGTCACGATGATTACCATTGCATCGATGACACGGGTTTTTCGCAGTTGATGGCAAAGGATGCGCAGGAAGCCGCGGACCTCAACCTGATTACCCGCAAGATTGCCGAACTCTCGCTGACCCCGGGCGCGATCGCCCAGGATGGTTTTCTGACCACGCATCTGATCGAGCCACTGCAGGTGCCGGAACGTGAATTGATCGAGGAGTTCCTCGGCCGGCCGGATGATATTATCGATTGCCCGACACCGGCCCAGCGCCTGCTCTATGGTGACACCCGACGCAGAATCCCCGAATTATGGACGGTGGACAATCCTGTGCTCGCGGGACCGGTCGAGAACCAGGACTCGTACATGCAGTCGGTGGTCGCCCAGCGCCCCTACTTCTTTGATCATGTTGCCGGGCTCAGCGATCAGGTCATGGAGGAATATTATCAATTGACCGGTCGCCGCTATCGTCGGGTCAGTGGCTACCGCGACGACGATGCAGAGTATCTGATTCTGGGTCAGGGCAGCATGATCGTGCAGGCCGAGGCCGTGGCCGATTACCTGCGCGATACCCGCGGGATCAAGGTCGGGGTCATTAATCTCACCATGTACCGCCCTTTCCCCGGCGATCTGTTGAGCCACCTGCTGAAAGGGAAAAAGGCGGTCGCCGTGCTGGAGCGCGTCGATCAACCCCTGGCGGAAGATTTACCGGTGGTCCGCGAGCTGCGGGCGGCGTTGTCCAAATGCCTGGAAAATCAGGCCGCCACGGGCAATCAGCCACCATGGCCGGGCTATGCGCGCTACCGGTTTGAGGACATGCCACGTCTCTATTCCGGATGTTACGGCCTCGGCAGCCGTGACCTTCAGCCCGAGGCCCTGCTGGGTGCCGTGGAAAACATGCTGCCCGAAGGACTGCAGAAGCCGTTCTACTACCTGTCTGTCGACTTTATTCATGCCGAAGCCCTCACCCCCAAACAGGAGATTTATCAACGCCAGCTGCTCGATGCCTACCCGCACCTCAAGGACCTCGCGATCCGCGGCAGCGAGAATCCCGATCTGACCCCCGAGGGTTCCATCACGGTGCGGATGCACTCGGTCGGCGGCTGGGGTGCGATCAC
>JBATGJ010000150.1:0-14733 GCA_049665685.1 Gammaproteobacteria bacterium | reverse complement strand
ACTGGCAAGGGGCTGGTTGCATGGCTGCCGGTCGATGTTTATCCCGGCGGCGATCTGTATTACTGGGCACAGGCATTCGACCAGCAATCCCTTGCACTGCATGATGACCTGGAATTGCTGGTGTCCGAGCCGCGAGACTTCAGCTATATCCCGACCCTGGCGGAACTGGCCAGTGCGAGCACGGTTGGCACGGCTGCGCGGTTGTCGGTCGGAGCAGCCGCGGTGGCAGCGACCCACTATAAGGGTGCGCTGGAGCGGCTCAGATGCATCGACGATCTGGTAGGTCGTTGCCGTGAACTGGCAGTGATGGATTTTGAATTTCTCTACGATACATCACGTGGCTTGTTATCCATAGGTTATGACGTCGGCGAGCGTCGCCGCGATCCGGCCTGCTATGACCTGCTGGCATCCGAGGCGCGCCTGGCCAGTTTCCTGCTCATTGCGCAGGGGCAGGTGCCGCAGAAGCACTGGTTCTCACTTGGACGACTGCTGACAAGTCATGGCGGTGATGTGAGCCTGATTTCGTGGAGCGGCTCGATGTTTGAATACCTCATGCCGAGGCTGATCATGCCGAGTTATGCGAATACCTTGCTGGAGGCGACCTGCAAGGCCGCGGTTTCGCGTCAGATCGAATACGGCCGACAACGGGCTGTGCCCTGGGGCATATCCGAGTCCTGCTATAACGCCGCCGATATGCACCATGTTTATCAATATCGGGCGTTCGGTGTGCCCGGGCTGGGTCTCAAGCGGGGGCTGGGTGACGACCTGGTCATCGCTCCTTATGCCAGCGCACTGGCATTGACGGTGAAGCCGCTGGAAGCATGTCGCAACCTGCAGCGGCTTGCTGCCGAAGGTTTTCTTGGTGCCTATGGCTTCTATGAAGCGGTCGATTACACGCCATCACGTGTGCCGCGGGGCAAGCAGCATGCCATCGTGCACACCTTCATGGCCCACCATCAGGGCATGAGCCTGCTGGCCTTTGAGGAGGTATTACTCAACGCGCCGATGCAACGCCGCTTCATGTCTGACCCCCTGGTGCGGGCGACGCAATTGTTGCTGCAGGAACGTGTACCGAAGCAGGGTGCCACATTGCACCCGCACGCCGCTGAAGTGAGTGCCGCCGCGCGCCCCCCTGTCGCGGAGGCCGGCGCAATCATGCGCGTATTTGCCGACCCGAACACGCCAGTACCTGAAGTTCACCTGCTGTCCAACGGCAGATACCATGTCATGGCAACCCATGCCGGTGGTGGTTACAGCCGCTGGGGCGAGCTGGCCGTCACCCGGTGGCGCGAGGACGCCACGTGCGATTGCTGGGGCACATTCATTTACCTGCGCGAGCCTGACACAGGACAATACTGGTCAGCGGCGTATCAACCGACACTGCGCAAGGCAGATCATTACGAGGCGATCTTCGTGCAGGCACGCGCTGAATACCGGCGGCGCGACAAGGCGATCGAAACGCACACCGAGATCTGCGTTTCACCCGAAGACGATGTCGAAATCCGCCGTGTTACGCTCACCAACCTGTCGTCCCGTACCCGTCATATCGAGGTGACGAGTTATGCAGAGGTCGTGCTGGCGCCGTTGAATGCCGACCTGGCCCACCGCTCATTCAGCAACCTGTTCGTGCAAACCGAAATTCTGCCCGACCGGCAGGCGATCCTCTGTACCCGGCGCCCGCGTACACCCGGGGAACAGGTGCCGTGGATGTTTCACCTGTTGGCAGCGCCGGGCGCGGTTGCCGACGACTCGTCTTACGAGACTTACCGCGCCAAATTCATCGGGCGGGGTCGAACGGCGGTCAATCCGGTGGCGCTGGACAGCGGTGACAGCCCGCCGGCATTGTCGAACACGGAGGGTTCGGTACTCGATCCCATTGTGGCGATCCGCCGCACGATCAAATTGTCACCCGACGAATCGGCAACCGTGCAGATCATTTCCGGCGTCGCCAACACCCGCGAGGCCGCACTGGCAGCACTCGATAAGTATTGTGACCGGCATTTCATTGATCGTGCCTTTGAAATGGCATGGTTCCAGAGTCAGGAAGTGCTGCGCCACCTCAACGCGACCGAGGCCGACGCCCAGGTCTTCGGCCGCCTGGCCACCTCGGTTATTTACGGGCATGCCATGCGCCGCGCAGCGCCCAGCGTCATCGCGCGCAACCGGCTGGGCCAGCCCGGGCTCTGGAGCTTTGCCGTCTCGGGCGATCTGCCAATCATCCTGATACGCATCGGCAGCCTGGACCGCATCGACCTGGTCAAGCAGGTGCTGCAGGCACATAGCTATTGGCGGATGAAGGGCCTGACTGCGGACCTGGTGATTGTGAACGAGGATTTCTCGGGGTACCGGGCCGTTCTGCACGACCAGATCATGGGGCTGATCAACGCGGGACCCGAGGCGCAAGTTCTCGATAAACCGGGCGGGGTCTTCGTGCGGCGCACCGAGGAGCTTTCCGAGGAGGACCGGGTCCTGTTCCAGACCGTCGCCCGCATCGTTTTCACTGATACTGTCGAGACCCTGGCAGAGCAGGTGCAGCGTCGTGTACCGGTAGAGCGCCTGCCGGGTCCTCTGACCCCGGCGCAGGAACCGGAAGCTGAACCGGCCCATCTGCTGTCGTCGCGCGAACGGATTTTCTGCAACGGCCCGGGAGGTTTCACACCCGACGGGCGTGAATACGTCGTTACCCTAGAGCCGGGACAGACTACGCCGGCGCCCTGGGCCAATGTGATTGCCAGCCCGCATATTGGCACGGTCGTCAGCGAGAGCGGGGGCGCGTATACCTGGGTGGAAAATGCGCACGAGTTCCGGCTGACCAACTGGCACAACGACCCGCTTGCCGACAGCAGTGGTGAGGCGCTCTATATCCGCGACGAGGAAACGGGTGCATTCTGGTCACCGATGTCGTTGCCTGCCTGCGGCCGGTCCGGGTATGTGTGCCGGCACGGGTTCGGGTACAGCGTGTTCGAGCATTACGAAGCGGACATCTCCTCGGAGCTGTATACCTATGTCGCCATGGACGCACCGGTGAAGTTCGTCGTGTTAAAGCTGCGCAATCACGCACGGCGCACACGTCGCCTGTCGCTGACGGGGTATTGGGAACTGGTGCTCGGCGAGTGGCGGCATGCCAATCTGATGCATATTGTTACCGAAACCGATCCGCACAGCGGGGCGCTGTTCGCGCGCAATGCTTATGGCCGTGAATGTGCCAATCGGGTCGTCTTTGCGCAGGTCAGCGAAGCAGAGCGCGCGGTGACCGGAAACCGTAGCGAATTCATTGGCCGGAATGGCACGCTGGCCAGTCCGGCAGCGATGCGCCAGGAAAGCCTGTCGGGCAGGACGGGTGCGGGCCTCGATCCGTGTGCCGCGATCCAGACCTGGATCGAACTGGCCGACGGGCAGGAGCGCGAGATCGTGTTCGTGTTTGGCGCAGCCAGGGACAGCGACGAAGCGCGGCATTTCATCCAGCACTTCGGCGGGCCGGCCGGCGCCCGGCAGGCACTGGAAGCGGTGTGGCAATACTGGAATCACACCCTGGGTGCAGTGAACGTGGAGACACCGGATCCGGCGCTGGACGTGATGGCCAACGGCTGGCTGGTCTACCAGACGCTGTCCTGCCGGCTCTGGGGCCGCAGTGGTTACTATCAGTCCGGCGGGGCCTATGGTTTCCGCGATCAGTTGCAGGACACGATGGCGCTGATCCATGCGACACCGTGGCTCGCCCGCGAGCAGTTGCTCCGCTGTGCCGGGCGCCAGTTCCTCCAGGGTGACGTGCAACACTGGTGGCATCCGCCCAATGGACAGGGCGTGCGCACCCATTTTTCCGATGACTACCTGTGGCTGGCGTATGCAACCTGTCGTTATGTGCTGGCGACCGGCGATACGGGCGTACTCGACGAGTCAGTTCATTTCCTGGAGGGTCGCGAACTGAATCCGGAAGAGGAGGCGTACTACGACCAGCCGCAACGTTCGGCGGAAGCGGCGAGCCTCTACGAGCATTGTGTGCTTGCAATCAAGCACGGTTTACGCTTCGGCGAACATCAATTACCGCTGATGGGCTGCGGCGACTGGAATGATGGCATGAATCTCGTCGGCCGTGACGGCAGGGGGGAGAGCGTCTGGCTGGCGTGGTTCCTGTACGAGAATCTGCAGCTGTTTGCAGGCCTGGCTCATGGCCGGGGTGACGAGGCCTTTGCCGAGGTCTGCGCCGGTCAGGCCGCACTGCTGCGCAGCAACATCGAAACCCATGCCTGGGATGGCGACTGGTATCGGCGGGCCTGGTTCGATGATGGCACGCCCCTGGGCTCGTCGGACAATGACGAATGCCGGATCGATTCGATCAGTCAGAGCTGGGCAGTTATTTCGGGCGGCGGTGACCCCGAGCGAGCCCGCCAGGCGATGATTGCGGTGGACGAACACCTGGTACGGCGCGATGCACAGTTAATCCAGCTGCTCACTCCGCCCTTCGATACATCTGATCTTGAGCCCGGCTATATCAAGGGCTATGTACCCGGTGTCCGTGAGAACGGCGGTCAGTATACCCATGCCGCGATCTGGACGGCGACCGCGTTTGCCATGCTGGGCGACAGGGAGCGGGCATGGGAAATGTTCAACATGCTCAACCCTGTCAATCACGGCAGTCAGCCGGATGACATCGAGCGCTACAGGGTCGAGCCGTATGTCATGTGCGCGGATATATATGCTGCACCGCCACACACTGGCCGGGGCGGCTGGACCTGGTACACCGGGGCGGCGGGCTGGATGTACCGGCTGACCCTGGAAACACTGCTGGGCGTGCGGCTGGAAGTGGATTATCTGTGTATCGCACCCTGTATCCCGACCCACTGGAAATCGTACAAAATCCACTACCGCTATCGCGAGACGGTCTATCACATCACCGTCAGGCGCGTTGGCGAACAAGCGGAGCGCGTGAGCCGCGTGACGCTGGACGGTGCCGTGGTTGATGGGGTTGCCATGGACAGTGCAGGGCGACCGCAGGGCAAGATCCATCTTGTAGACGACCGCCGGGAACATTATGTCGAGATGGATCTGGGTTAAAGGTATTCCTGATCGCTATCGAATCCCGGCCATCGTCTGGATTTGCAGTAAGCACAATCCTGATCCATGGTAAGGAATTAATGGTGCGCCATTGGTATCGAGCGACATATGTTGCTCACTGTGCCTGGCCGCATGATTCGTCGCGCATGATAGCCCGCCTCATCAAATCATTTGATTTGCTTTCCCCGCGTAAAGAGAGGATGCTTTATGCAATTACAGGTCTGTAACGATGCAAGCCTCCCTGCCGCACAACATTGACTGAACCGTCATTGCTGTCCGTCATACCCACTTCTCACGGACTCCGATCTGCCATCCGCCGTAGTGCATAACTTGCGGCAAGCCAGCAGCAGGCACACCGCACCACTTGCTTCATTAGAATTCAGGAAAATCCCATGACACAATATATCAACAATGCCCAGGACTCCGAAACTTCAAGTCTGTACGCCGGCATTCGCCTGGCGGAGCTCATCGACCATTGCTGGAGCCGGAATAAATCGACCAATCTGGCGAAGAGCGAAGGCATTAAGTTGACGGACAAACACTGGGACGTCATTGTCTACCTGCGCAAGCGGTACCTCAAACACGGCCTGCCAAAATACGCCAGAACAACAGCCCGGGCCCTCAACAGGGAATTCTCCACCCTGGGCGGAAATAAATACCTGTACCGTCTGTTTGCCGGCGGTCCGGTTACGCAAGGGAGCCGCCTTGCCAACCTGCGCACACCCGCTAATGCCACCGATGTTTCGTTTGGCACCCGCTATTGAACAGCACAACACAACAGGCACATGACAAGACCGTCACCAGTGAACATTCCCGGGACGTGCATGCCACTGTCACATGGAACCCGGATGCTCAGGCAACCGGTCATCAAGCTGTTGAGCGAGATGAGGGAATGATCGTTGACCAGGCTGTTATGCCCGGTACACCTAAACGAAGAGGTCTGAATGCCATCACAGCACGGTAACGGCGGTCAGGGTGGGCCCTGGGGCAGCGGGGCTACACCGCCCGATCTTGAGGCGCTGGTCCGGCAGGGGCAGGCCCGGCTCGGGCAGATGCTGCCTGGCGGTAGCCCGAGTGGCATCATCGTCCTCGTCCTGCTGGCACTGGCCGGTCTCGGTGCATGGACGGCCTACTACACCGTGCCGAGCGACTCGGTCGCTGTCGTGCAACGGTTCGGCAAATATCTCAAGGAAGTCCCGCCGGGACTGCATTTCAAGCTGCCACTGGGTATCGATGAGGCGACCCTCGTTCCCGTCAAACGGCAACTGAAGCAGGAATTCGGCTTCACCACCCCGGGTGCCAGCGATCCCTACCAGAGTCCTCACGACGGCAAGCGGGAAACGGAGATGGTGACCGGTGACCTGAATGCCGCGCTGGTGGAATGGGTGGTGCAATACCGCATCTCGGATCCCGTTAAATTCCTGTTCGAGGTGCGGGAGCCGAGCGAAACCCTGCGCTATGTATCCGAATCCGTCATGCGCGAAGTCGTTGGCGATCGTACCGTGGACGAGGTGATTACCATCGGCCGGCAGGAAATCGAAACGGAAGCCCTGACCAAGATGCAGGCACTTTCCACCAAGTACACCATGGGTATCAGTATCGACCAGGTGCAGTTGAAGAACATCAATCCGCCCCAGCCGGTGCAGGAGTCGTTCAACGAGGTCAACCAGGCCCAGCAGGAGAAAGAGAAGCTGATCAACGAAGCGCGGCGCGATTACAACAAGGTGATCCCGTTGGCGGAGGGCGAAAAAGACCAGCGTATCCGCGAGGCCGACGGTTACCGGCTCAAGCGCATCAATGAAGCGGAAGGCGACGTTGCCCGTTTCAGTGCCCTGCTGGCGGAATACAGCAAGGCCCCGGAGGTCACCCGGCGCCGCATCTATATCGAGACCCTGCAGGACGTCATGCCGGGCATACGTTACAAGATCATTATCGACGAACAGACACGCAGCATTCTGCCATTACTGAATCTCGACGCCCCCAGGGGGGACCAGCCATGAACAAGCAATTAGTCATCCTGGGAGGGTTGGGCATTGTGCTGTTCGTGTTGACGAACTCGATCTATACGGTGAGCGAAGTCGAGCAAATGATCATCACCCAGTTCGGCAAACCGGTCGGTGTGCCCGTAACGACCGCCGGCCTCAAGGTCAAGGTGCCCTTCATCCAGGAGGTCAATCCGATCGACAGGCGGGTGCTCGAGTGGGACGGCAGTCCGTCGGATATGCCCACCAAGGACAAGCTCTACATTTCAGTTGATCTGTTCGCCCGCTGGCGGATCACCGATCCACTGCAGTACTTTTTGCGCCTGCGCGATGAACGCAGTGCCCAGTCCCGCCTGGACGATATCCTGGGCAGCGAGACCCGTAACGCGGTCGCCAAGCATGAACTGATCGAAATCATCCGCACCACGAAAGACCGCGTGCCACTGCGCGACGCCCTGTTGACCGAGGCGGAACGTGATATGGGGGCGCTGGTACCGATCCAGAAGGGACGCATGCTGGTCGAGCAGGAGATCTTTACCGCGGCCGCCGAGAAGGTGCGGGTGTTCGGTATCGAACTGCTCGATATCCGCTTCAAGCGCATCAACTACAATGAAAGTGTGCGCCCGAAGATCTACGACCGGATGATCAGTGAACGGCGGCAGATCGCCGAACGTTTCCTGTCGGAAGGCAACGGCGAGGCCGCCAGGATCCGCGGCAACCGGGTGCGTGACCTGAACAAGATCCAGTCCGAGGCCTACCGGCAGGTGGAGGAGATTCGGGGTGTGGCGGACGCCAAGGCCACCGAAATCTACGCGCGTGCCTACAACCAGAGTCCTGAAGCGGTGGCGTTCTATGAATTCACCCGGACCATGCAGTCCTACAGGTCGATCATTGCGGAAAACACGACCCTGGTCTTGTCCACAGACAGCGAGTTGTTCAGGTTTCTGAAAGGCATGAGTCCGGATGGCGACAGTCCTTCGGCCCGGGTGGCTGCCGGTGAACGGCGATGAAGTTGAGCTACCCGAACCCGTGCCGCAGTTTCGATGCCAGCAGCTCCCGCGTCTGCTTCTGGGGATATGACAGCGCGATCGAGATCTCGTTTTATGTTGGAATGGACGCGCTCAAGCGGCTCTGTCCGGATATGAGTGACGCCGAGTCGGGGTTTCTGCAGGCATTCGATGCCGCGCTGAACCGGATCCATGAAGTTGCAGACAAGGTGTATGCGCGCGGTGACAAAGGATCGTATGCCTACATACTGTCAGCAGAGGATTTTTGAAGTCTGGTTCGTGCGCGGCCTGTGACAGTGCGAGCGCATCATCAGCGCATGAGTTTCATACAGCCCGGCGTAGCTGTGTTGTTACCGGTCTGCAGACCCCCGGTGCCGATGACCTGCAGGCCAGTTACTATGGAATGTCCCGAGAGTGCCTTAACCGCCACGGTCATCTTCATTTGAAGCCGGGTGCGGTAAATGCAGGTTGGGATGGTTGAGTGGCATTTCAATGAATGCCGTGCGGGTCGCATCTGTTTCGAAATACATGGTCAGGTTACCGTCCACCAGGGATGGATGGCTCGTCACGTCTTCGATATCGTCGCCAGTCATCGGGTCGATGGTGTTGATGCGATACTCCGGCTCATGCAAGCGGTGACTCTGGGCCTGGTCGCGCGGCAGAGGATCGACAGCGATCCACTTCAGGTATTCAAACTTGATGACGGGTGTAGTGCGGGTGGGCGTTAGTGTGGCCATGTTGCTCTCCTGTAACGCATCGCTTGCCGCTTGCAAGGCTGCGCAATATGCGCCGCTCCCTGCGGAAACTCCATCCGTTTTTAAAGCACCGGTGGCCGGCACGGGATGTAGCGATGGTTAGGTATTCACTATAGGCCTTTCCAGGTTAATAGCTAATCGTATTAATTGATGAGGCAGGGGCTTCCTTTATGTTGTCAGCCTGATGTCCACCGGGCGGCATGAGCCGGGCCGTCAGACGCAACCGGTGGGTTTGGGCAGTCCACCGTACTTGGTGATCGGCTTCATCGGGCCGGTCATCCACATCTTGAACATCTCTTTCTGGTCTGCTCCAAGGTACTTGGAGAATTTCCGAATCGGCGGCACCACGGCGTGTTCGTCGTAGAATTCGCGCGCCTTGAGTATCTGCTCCCACTTCACGTCATCCAGCTCCACGCCATCGACCTCTGCCATGGCGTGGGCGATCTCCTGTGTCCATAAACTGCTGTCGACGAGGTAACCGTCACCGTCGCGTTCTGGTAATTCCATTGTTCACTCCTTCGTAGAGGTTGGTACTACCAAGTATAGACTGATTTATGCCGCGTTCGTTCGAAATACTGTCCGGATAGTGTCTATCCCGCTGTGCCGGGCAGGGCAGCGATGGCTGCAGCCTGCCCCCGTCAGGACCACAAAGTCAGCTGCCAGCTGATAACGGCAACACATAACCGGGGTGACCCGGTCAGTCAGGCAAACCTGGCCTGTCACGTGGCAGGGAACATTCATGCGGCAGCTTTGCCTCCAAAGCAGCCCCTGATATTCGACACGGTACCGATCCGGCTTATTCCCACTATGTCGTCATATATATAAAGATTGGTTGCACACGCTGTAATACCTGAGTAAAATAGTCAGGAATTATGACGGAGCAGACCAGCATGAGTTCTTCACAAAAAGAAGTCACGGATCTCCTGGAAACGGGTTACCAGCACGGTTTCGTCACCGAGATCGAGACGGACACGGTGGCGCCTGGACTCAATGAGGAGACCATTCGCCTGATTTCCGCGCGCAAGCAGGAGCCGGACTGGCTGCTCGAGGCGCGGCTCAAGGCCTACCGTCACTGGCTGACGCTCACCGAACCGCAATGGGCCTATGTCACGCACCCGCCCATCGATTACCAGGCAATCTCCTATTACTCCGCGCCGAAAAAGAAAGGCGAGGGGCCGCAAAGCCTCGACGAGGTCGACCCGCAACTGCTGGATGCTTACAACAAGCTGGGCATTCCGCTGGATGAGCAGAAGGCACTGGCCGGCGTGGCGGTCGACGCCGTGTTCGACAGTGTGTCAGTGGCGACCACCTTCCGCAAAAACCTGGCCGAGGCCGGAGTCATCTTTTGCGCCATCTCGGAGGCCGTGCGCGAGTATCCCGAGCTGGTGCAGCAGCACCTCGGCTCCGTGGTGCCGCACACCGACAACTACTTCGCCTGTCTCAATGCCGCGGTGTTCACGGACGGCACCTTTGTCTACATCCCGGAGGGTGTGCGCTGCCCGATGGAGCTGTCGACCTATTTCCGCATCAACGCAGCCAACACCGGCCAGTTCGAGCGTACGCTGATCATCGCCGAGGCCGGCAGTTACGTCAGTTACCTGGAAGGCTGTACCGCCCCTTCGCGCGACGAAAACCAGCTGCATGCCGCGGTGGTCGAGTTGATCGCCATGGAAGATGCACGCATCAAGTATTCCACGGTGCAGAACTGGTATCCCGGTGACGAGCAGGGTCGAGGCGGCATCTACAACTTCGTGACCAAGCGCGGTGACTGCCGCGGTGACCGTGCGCACATTTCCTGGACCCAGGTGGAGACCGGCTCGGCCATCACCTGGAAGTATCCCAGCTGCATCCTGCGCGGTGACGATGCCGTGGGCGAATTCTATTCCGTCGCCGTCACGCGCGGCATGCAACAGGCCGATACGGGTACCAAGATGATCCACCTCGGCCGCAATACCCGCAGCACCATCGTGTCCAAGGGTATCTCGGCCGGTCATGGCCAGAATACCTATCGCGGCCTGGTGCGGATGTCGCCGCGTGCCGAAAATGCACGCAACCACAGCCAGTGCGATTCACTGCTGATCGGCGACCGGTGCGGGGCACATACCTTCCCCTACATCGAGGTGCGCAATCCCACGGCCCGGGTGGAACACGAGGCCACCACTTCGAAACTGAGTGAAGACCAGCTGTTCTACTGCCGGCAGCGTGGCCTGTCTGAAGAAAACGCCGTGTCGATGCTGGTGAACGGATTTTGCAAGGAAGTGTTCAAGGAGCTGCCACTGGAGTTCGCGGCAGAGGCACAAAAACTGCTGAACATCACGCTGGAAGGCGCGGTCGGCTAACCACGTAAACGGAGATAAAGACACATGCTCGCTATCAGTAATCTGCACGTCGCCATCGAGGACAAGCCGGTGTTGCGCGGCCTCGATCTGAACATCGCGGCCGGTGAGGTACATGCCATCATGGGGCCGAACGGTTCAGGCAAAAGCACCCTGGCGCATGTCCTGGCCGGGCGCGAGGGCTATGAAGTCACTGCCGGTGAGGTGTTGTTCGAGGGCGCGGACCTGCTGTCGCTGGCACCGGAGGAGCGCGCGCACCAGGGCATATTCCTCGGCATGCAGTATCCGGTCGAGCTGCCGGGCGTGAACAACATGACGTTCATGCGCGAGTCGGTCAACGCCGGACGGCGTGCACGTGGCGAGCCGGAGCTGGACGCAGTGGCGTTCCTGAAAGAGGTGCGCGAGCAGGCCAGCCGGCTGGAACTTGACGAGGCGCTGCTCAAGCGTAACGTCAATGCGGGATTCTCCGGTGGCGAGAAAAAGCGTAACGAGATCCTGCAAATGGCCATGCTGCAGCCCAGGCTTGCCATCCTCGACGAGACCGACTCCGGCCTCGACATCGATGCCTTGCGTGTGATCGCCGGCGGGGTCAATGCCCTGCGCAGTCCGCAGCGCTCAATCCTGCTGATCACACATTACCAGCGGCTGCTCGATTATATCCAGCCAGATTTTGTGCACGTGCTGGCCGAGGGACAAATTGTCCGTTCCGGCGACAAGCAACTCGCACTGGAACTGGAAGAGAAGGGCTATGGCTGGATCACCGGAGAGGTCGCGGCATGATCAGCCTCGATCAGCAGCGCGACTGGGCACAACAGCTGGTGGCGGCATCGGCGACCGGCCTGGACGCTGCGCAGCCGGACTGGATGGGTGCGGCCCGTGACGCGGCCGTGCAGGCGCTGAACACGCTGCCGCTGCCCGATCGCAAGCAGGAAGCCTGGCGATACACCCGTATTGATGCCCTGCTGAAACAGCAGTTCCTGCCAGCTGCCGACGCACCGGCGGTGCCAACGGCCACACTGAATGACTGTTTACTGCCGGCGTTTGATGCCTGGCGGCTGGTATTTGCCAACGGGCGCTTTATGCCCTGGCTGTCCAACCTGCATGATCTGCCGGCGGGTGCCCAACTGTGCAACCTGCGCGAAGCGCTGACAACCAACCCCGAACAGCTGGCGGCCTGGTTTGGTCAGTCTGCACAGCATGACGGGCATGTATTCACGGCGCTGAATACCGCGCTGGTGAATGACGGTGTTTATCTGCATATCGACAGCGGCGTCGAGCTGGAGCGGCCCATCGAGGTGATTTACTTCAACCAGTCTGCAGACGCACCGTTGTTGCACCAGCCGCGCAGCCTCGTTGTGCTGGGGTCCGACGCCAGGGCGACGCTGGTCGAGCGCTATATCGGCCCCGAGCCCTCTGTATATTTCCAGAACCACCTCACCGAGATCGTGCTGGGTGCCGGTGCCGTACTCAGCCACGACCGGCTGCAGGACGAAAGCCGCAGCGCCTTTCATCTCGGCAGCGTGTACCTGTCGCAGCAGCAGCACAGCCACTACCGCGGCACTACGCTGGCATTTGGCGGGCGCTGGACCAGGACGGAATACCATTCAACCTTCAGGGAGGCGGGCGCTACCTGTGAGCTGAACGGGCTGTATACCGTGGGCGATCAGCAGCTGAACGACTTTCACCTCGATGTGCGTCACACGGTGCCTGACTGTACCAGCCGCGAACAGTTCAAGGGCGTGCTGTACGGCAAGGGACGCGCGGTGTTCGATGGACGCATCCTCGTCGAGAAGCAGGCGCAGCACAGCGATGCCGTGCTGACCAATGACAATCTCATGCTCTCCCGGGACGCCGAGGTCGACACCAAGCCGCAGCTGGAAATCCATGCCGATGATGTCAAATGCAGTCACGGCACCACTGTCGGCCAGCTCGACCCGCTACAAGTGTATTACCTGCGTTCGCGCGGCATCGATGCAGTCGCGGCGCGCAGGATGCTGTGTCTCGGCTTTGCCGGCGAGGTGCTCGATACGCTCGAGACAGAGGCCGTGCGCAAGCTGGCGGCCGGCCGGCTGACGGAAATTCTCGGCACCGCCACGGCGGTTATGGAGTAACGCACAATGCACGAAGAGACTGCCCAACGCATGGAACCATCCACGCCCGGTACAGATACCCGGCCAGCGGATGACTCGCTGGAGGCGCGTATTATCGACGCCATGCGCAGCGTGTTCGACCCGGAAATCCCGGTGAATATCTACGATCTTGGCCTGATCTACGGGCTGGATATCAACGCGGACGCCGACGTGTCCGTGCGCATGACACTCACGGCCCCCGGCTGCCCGGTGGCCGGCATCCTGCCGGAGCAGGTGGCTAATGCCATCCGCGCGGTGGACGGGGTGAACGCAGTGCAGGTCGAGCTGGTATGGGACCCGCCCTGGGACCAGGACTGCATGAGTGACGAGGCCCGCCTGACACTGGGCCTGTTCTGACCATGAGGAGTCGATGACAATGACTGTAATGCTGACCGAAGACGCCGCCAGGCACGTTGAAAGCATGCTGCACAAGCGCGGGCATGGCCTGGGTCTGCGCCTCGGCACGAAGCAGAGCGGATGCAGCGGTTTTTCCTATGTCGTCGACTATGCCGATGCTGCCGACGACGATGATGTGGTGTTCGAAAGCCACGGGGTCAAAGTCGTGGTCAACAGGCTAAGCCTGCCACAGCTCGACGGACTCGAGGTTGATTACCTCCGCACCAACGCGCTCAACCAGGGGTTTGAATTCCGCAATCCCAACGTCAGGGACGCGTGCGGTTGTGGCGAATCCTTCAGTGTGTGATCACGCATGACCAGCATCATGACCAGCCTGGATGACATCGTCGAGATCTTCGAACTGCTCGGTGACTGGGAGCAGCGTTACCAGTACCTGACCGAGCTGGGTGAAAAGCTGCCTGCCATGCCCGTGGCGCTCATGACGCCGGAAAACAAGGTGCGGGGTTGCATGAGCGAAGTCTGGGTGTGTGCCTGTCGCGACGAGCATGATCCGGACATCATCCGCTATTACGGTGAATGCGATACCAGCATCATCAAGGGGGTGCTTGCCATACTGATCCAGCTTGCCTCCGGCAAGACGGTCGCCGCGGTTGAGCAGCTCGATGTCGATGAGCTGTTCAGCCGGTTGAACCTCGATGAACACCTGTCACCCAATCGCCACGTCGGTGTCTACGCCATCGTGGACCTGATGAAGCGGCAGGCACGCGAACTGCAACGCTCCAGTGTCGGGCACGTTGCCGGGCAATCCACCGTCGGCTGCTGAGCTGCAGTTTTGACCGAAGGCGCCTCAGGGTCAGCTAATCCTCGCGGATGAGTTCCTTGATGATATAGCCGCCGGATTTTTCGTCCAGCTGCAATGACAGCAGCTTGCGCGCCTGCGCCTCTTCCAGCAGCTGTCCGAAGGTGCGGAACCAGTGATAGGTCTCGTCGAAACCCGGCTTGCGGCGTTTCAGGGTCTGCTTGACCATCGATCCCCAGACCTTTTCCTGTTCACCGCGTTCCTTGAGCAGGGCCTCGACCGTTTCAACGACCAGATCCAGTGCCTCCTGCTG
>JBATGJ010000149.1:0-2670 GCA_049665685.1 Gammaproteobacteria bacterium | reverse complement strand
TGGTGCGCACATGGGTATAGCCGGTACTCTTGTCATCCTCGAGTACCTCGACCTGCGTGCCGCTGCGCAGCATGCGGGTAATACCGTAACTCGTGCCTTTGCCGCTGCGCATGGTAATTTCCAGCGTGTCGCTGACGTAACGGGATTCGCCCATGGCCTGTCCGGCAAGGGCAAGGGTGAGGACAGCAATCTTTAACAGGTGTTTCACAGCGACTCCGGCTTGTGCTGAAAAATGACGGGAAGTTATTCTAGCGGATAGGGCAAGCCTCTGCAGTACGTTTACCGGCTGTTGTGGCCAGACGTTAAATGCCAGAAAAACAACGTGATTAGTTATGACTCGCGGTCTTTGCGGGGTATATTGTTCAGCGTCATGACGAGACATTGCAAGCATAAATTATGAGTACGGCTGACACTGACCTGCTGCCGGAGGCCCGCCAGGTGCCCTCGCCGAACTGTGACGAGCGGCCGGACGGCTGCGGCATCGAGCTGGTTGTGCTGCACGGCATCAGCCTGCCACCGGGTCATTACGGTGGCCCGGAAATAGACCGGCTGTTTACCAACTGCCTCGATCCGGACGCGCACCCCTATTTTGCAGAGATCGCACACCTGAAGGTGTCCAGCCACCTGTTGATACGCCGTGATGGCGAACTGGTGCAGTATGTGCCCCTGAGCAAGCGTGCCTGGCATGCGGGTGACTCCTGTTTCGAGGGCCGCAGTGCCTGCAACGATTTTTCGGTGGGCATCGAGCTGGAAGGTCAGGATGAGGAGCCCTACACGGATGCGCAGTATGAACGCCTGGCTGATGTGGTGAGCCGTTTGCTGGTCATGTTTCCGCACCTCACCCCCGCATCAATTACCGGGCATGCGGATATCGCGCCCGGCCGCAAGACCGACCCGGGTCCGGGTTTTAACTGGGTACACTTCCAGACGCTGCTGTCGACGCGCTATGCCTGATCAGGTCAGGCAGGAAACGTCGATCGAGTTACTGCGGCACGGCGAACCGGTGGGTGGCAGCCGTTTTCGCGGCCAGGTCGATGACCCGTTGAGCGCGCGCGGCTGGCAACAGATGCAGGCGGCAGTCACGGGACGCAACGACTGGCAGCAGCTCGTCACTTCCCCCCTGCAGCGCTGCCATGCGTTCGCAACCCGGCTGGCACAGCAGCATGACATCCCGCTGGCCGTGGAGGAGCGCTTCGCCGAAGTCGGTTTTGGCGCATGGGAGGGAAAAACCCGCTCGGAACTTGAGCAGCAGGTCCCCGGCCAGGTGACACGCTTCTATCATGACCCGCTGGCGAACCGTCCGCCCGGCGCGGAGCCGCTGGATGCATTCATGGCGCGCGTGACCGCCGGCTTCGAACAGCTGCTTGAACAATACCCGGGCCGGTCGGTGCTGGTGATCGCCCATGCCGGTGTCATTCGCGCCATTCTTGCCGGCGTGCTTAGCATGCCGCCGGTGGCGATGTACCGTATCCATGTGGCCAATGCAGGCCTCACGCGTCTGCGGACCGACCGCTTGCGCAGGTTCAGTGTCGAGGCGCATGGCCGCGTCTGACATGCGCATCGGCATCGACCTGGGCGGCAGCAAGATCGAGGGCCTGGTCCTTGATCGCCACGGTGGCGAATGCGTGCGCGAACGCATGGCAACACCGCAGGGTGATTACCATGCCACGCTGCACGCCATCGGTGATCTGGTCGCACTGCTCGAGAGCCGGGCCGGGGCAAGCTGCAGCGTCGGGATAGGCATGCCAGGTTCCCGGTCACGCGCCACCGGACTGGTGAAGAACTCGAACTCGGTGTGTCTTAACGGGCAGCCGCTGCATCATGACCTTGAGGCGCTGCTGGGACGCGAACTGCGCTTCGCCAACGATGCCGACTGCTTTGCCCTGTCCGAGGCAACCGACGGCGCAGCGGCGGGGAAGGACTCCGTATTCGGCGTCATCATCGGCACCGGTACCGGCGGCGGTATCGTGTACCGTGGCACGCTGTTGTCCGGGCCCAACGGTATTGCCGGTGAATGGGGGCATAACCCGTTGCCCTGGCCGGTTATGGAAGAACTGCCCGGGCCCCGCTGCTATTGCGGCAGGCACGGCTGCATCGAGACCTGGCTGTCCGGCCCGGGGCTGGCGCGCGATCACCTTGCGCACACCGGCGAATCACGCGATGCCACGGAAATCGCGGCATGTGCCGTCGACGGCGAGCCCGCATCGGCTGCATCGCTCGGGCGCTATGCCGACCGCCTGGCACGCGCGCTGGCCAGCGTTATCAATATCATCGATCCCGACGTCATCGTCCTGGGTGGCGGTATATCGAATATCGATTGGCTGTACGATGCCGTGCCGCAGCGCTGGGGTGGATATGTCTTCTCCGACACCGTCGAGACCGGCCTGGTGCGTGCACAGCACGGTGATTCCAGCGGCGTGCGCGGCGCGGCATGGCTGTGGGATTAAGGCGCAACAAAACTTCCTCGCGAAGGCCCAAAAAATAAAATCCGCCACAGAGAACACAGAGAGAAAAATATTTCTGGAAAAAGGATTCAATTGTCATTCCCGACTGTGCGGGAATGATATGGTTTGTACTCTGTGTTCTCTGTGGCGGGCTTTATTCTTGAGGTCTGGCGTCTTGGCGCGAGCTTTTATCTAGACAATAGCCGCGTACAGGGCAGGACGATAC
>JBATGJ010000148.1:0-18145 GCA_049665685.1 Gammaproteobacteria bacterium | reverse complement strand
TTCTCTGTGTTCTCTGTGTTCTCTGTGGCTGGTTTTATTTGTTCTTCGCGCCCCGGCGGCTTGGCGTGAGAAAAGGCTCTATCAACCCGCAGCCGCCGCTTCATCGTTCTTGTGCATGCGCGGCCAGGCCGTCATGACAGCCTGTACCAGCGTTGCCAGTGGAATGGCGAAGAACACGCCCCAGAAGCCCCAAATACCGCCGAATACCAGGATCGCGACAATGATGGCCACCGGGTGGAGGTTGACGACCTCGGAAAACAGCAACGGCGCCAGCAGATTCCCATCCAGTGCCTGTAGCACGGCATAAGCGAAGAGTACCCAGCCGAAATCCGGGCTCCAGCCCCACTGGAACCAGGCAATCACGGCAACCGGCACCGTGACCACGGCCGCACCGATATATGGTATGACCACAGACAGGCCCACCATGGTTGACAGCAGCAGCGCATAATCCAGCCCCATGAGTTTGAACGTCGCATAGGCTGCAGCACCGACAATGAATATCTCCCAGACCTTGCCACGCACGTAATTTGCCACCTGCAGGTTGACATCGCTGGCAACGGCATCGACCAGGTGGCGTTGCGGCGGCAGACGCTGGCTGAGCCAGGCGAAGATCCGCTGCTTGTCCTTCATGAAGAAGAACGACAGGACCGGTACAAGTATGATGTAGACCAGCAGCGTAACAAGACCGGTCACAGCCGGCACCGACAGTGACAGGATACGCTGGCTCAGCAAGGTGATCTCGGCACGGATGGAGACACCCAGCTCACTCACCTGCTCGGCAGTAAACAGCTTCGGATATCTCTCCGGCAATTGCTGCATGACGCCCTGCACGAGGGTGATAATGTCGGGTAGCTGGCGGACCAGTTGCGTGATCTGTGCCGATAATCGCGGCGCCAGCCAGAGTGCTGCAAATATTACGAACGCCATGAACATCAGGAAGACCAGAACAACTGCAGGCGTACGCGGCATGCCCAGCTTGTGAAGTTTCTCGACCACGCCGTCGAGGAGATAGGCAATCACCACACCGGCCAGCACCGGCGCCAGCATCTTGCCCAGCAGCAGCATGACGAGAAAACCGACCGTGAGCAGCACCGCGAGAATAACGACCTGCGGATCCGACACGTAGCGGTTGTACCACTGGGTAACGATATTCATCGTCTCATCCGCCCGAACGTCCCCGCAACTGGCGGTAGTGCTCGGCAAAGATCGCTTCCAGCTTGTCAATCACCAGCACCGGGTCGGTGCCCTGCATGACATGCGTCGCGATCATGTCGGAGGTCGCCCCGAGCATCTCGCTTTTATCCAGCATCGGGTAGGTCTTTGCCAGGCGTTTCAGCGCGGCGACAATCGACTCATCCTGCGGGCGCCTGATGTTCTCCGGCTCCTGCATCGCCACCGCTGGCCCGGCAGCTGCAACCGGAGGTCTCGCTGGCGCATCCGATGGAGTGCTTTTCCTGGTCGACAGAAACTGTGCAAAGGCCAGCAGGCTTGACTGGTCGCCCTCATCCAGATCCGCAAACAGATCGAGAAGTTGCTGTTGTGCCGTTGTCATCATTGCGTACAGGGGTGATCCATGATTACGGTGTATTGCCAGGCAGGTTTCATTGATCGTCTTTGTGCGACAGGCAGTAGGCGCGGGCGAATTCAAGCAGTTCATCCATCGCGCGCTGGCGGAATTTCTGCTTCTGGTGCACGAAGGAAAACGGGCGTTCCAGTGGCGGGTCGAGCTCCAGACTGACCAGGGTTCCGAGTTGCAGTTCCTTGTGTATGGTCACCTCGGAAACAATCGACACACCCATACCCGCCTCGACTGCACCCTTGATTGCTTCCGGGCTGCCGAGCTCCATGCTCACGGACAAGTCTCCGGGCTTCATACCGGTCCCGATGAGGTACTCCTCAATGACTTCCCGCGTACCCGACCCCTCTTCCCGGGTGATATAGGGATGCGCCAGCAGGTCCTTTACCTGAACCCTGTTCTTGCTGGCCAGTACATGTGCGGGGTGTACCACGGCCACCAGACGGTCGTTGCGGCAGTTTTCAACCACCAGATTCTTGTTCATGACCGGCGCTTCGACCACACCCAGGTCGATATCGTTATTCTCGACCATGGAAACAATGCCATCGGAGTTGGACACCTTGAGGTGCACGTTCACGTCAGGGTATTTCTTTTTGAAATCACCCAGCAGGACCGGCAGCATGTATTCGGCAATGGTGGTACTGGCACCTATAATCAGCACACCGCTGATCTCCCCCGTCATGTCACGCACCGCATTGTCCATTTTTGCGTACAGATCGAAGATCTGCGCCGCGTACTCGTAGACACGTTCACCGGCTGCAGTCAGACTGATGCGGTTGTGGGTGCGGTCGAACAGGCGGGTATTGAAATACTCTTCCAGCTGGCGGACCTGGAAGGTCACGGCGGGCTGGGTCATGTGCAGGCTTTCCGCCGCCTTGGTAAAACTCAGCAGCCGGGCAACGGTATGAAAAACCTGTAATCTGCGATCAGCCATTCAATATCCTGTACGGGTATCCGCATCGGGCAAGGTCAGACAAGCGGTTGAACTATAAATGAAGATCATGTGAGACTCCAATCTCATCTTAATGATAAAAACGCGACCATGATGCACGGTAATCATGCACTGCATTAGCGGTGCCTGCCGTCAATCAGACCCGGCTCCAGTCCCGCAGGATTTACAGGCATCTGATATAATGCCCTTTTATTTCAGCAAGTTGTTAAATTTCTTCGAACCAACAGCACGTCAGGGTTGCCAGAGCTTGTGCAGCGGCTGTTTTTCAATTTACTTCTGGAGGAAAGCGATGACCCTATCAAACAAGCTACTGCCGGCACTGCTGCTGTGCCTGCTGCCGCTCGGCGCCATGGCCGAAACGCCCGGGGACAAGGGCCTGGCCATTGCCACGGAGGCCGATGCCCGCGATACCGGCTTTGGCAGCTATTCCAATGACGTCAAGATGATCCTGAAAAACAAGCAGGGCCAGGAAAGCGTTCGCGAAATCCGTTCCAAGACTCTGGAGGTGGAAGGCGACGGCGACAAGAGCCTGGTGATCTTTGACGAGCCTCGCGACGTCGCCGGCACCGCATTGCTGAGCTTCACGCACAAGCAAGGCCCGGATGACCAGTGGCTCTACCTGCCGGCACTGAAGCGCGTGAAGCGCATCGCCTCCGACAACAAATCCGGGCCGTTTATGGGCAGTGAGTTCGCCTATGAAGACATTACCTCGCAGGAAGTGGAAAAATACACCTACAAATATCTGCATGACGAGACGCTTGATGGCCTGGAGGTGTTCGTCTTCGAGCGCTACCCGGAAGACAAGAAATCCGGCTATACCCGCCAGGTAATCTGGCTGGACAAGGAACACTACAAGGAACGGAAAATCGAATACTACGACCGCAAGGAATCATTGCTCAAGACCCTGACGTTTAACGATTACCAGCAGTTCATGGACAAGTTCTGGCGTGCGCAGGACATGCTCATGGTGAATCATCAGACCGGCAAGAGCACGCGCCTGTTACAGACGAATTACGATTTCACTGCCAAGCTGGATGACCGCGATTTTGACAAAAACGCACTGAAACGCGCTCGCTAGACGGGTATATCCGACGTGCAACGGCTTCTCTGTGCACTCGCATGCCTGTTGCCTGCCCTCGGTGCCCATGCCGAGTGGCGTGGCTACGTGGCGGCCGAGCTGATGGGGTTTCAGAAAGACCCGCAGTTTGCGCATCAGCACAATGCCTACGCCTTGCTGGCGTTCGAGCCGGAGTATTTCCACGAGTGGAACCGGCGTGACGACCTGTTCACCTTCAAGCCGTACTTCATGGTGGACTCGCATGATGACGACCGTACCCATGCCGACATACGCGAACTGTCCTGGATTCATGTCGGGCGCGACTGGGAAACGAACATCGGCATCAGCAAGGTCTTCTGGGGTGTGACCGAGGCCGTTCACCTGGTGGACGTCATCAACCAGACCGACCTCGTTGTCAATGAAGACGGCGAGGACAAGCTGGGCCAACCGATGGTCAAGCTGACACTCGTCAGGGATTACGGTGTGTTTGACCTGTTTGTCCTGCCGGGATTTCGTGAACGCACCTTCCTGGGCATCGAGGGCCGGCCGCGCTTCGGTATCCCGATCAATGGCGGTGTACTGTATGAATCCGGTGCAGAAGAATTCCATACCGACTTCGCAATCCGCTGGTCACACAGTATCGGTGAATTCGATGTCGGTATTGCCCACTTTGCCGGCACGGCGCGTGAGCCGCGTTTCCTGGTACTGCCGGCTGACTTCAAACCCCCCTCGACAATTTACAGAATCACGCCACTTTATGAAATTATCAACCAGACCAGCCTCGACCTGCAGGCCATTTATGGCGGCTGGTTGTGGAAACTCGAGGCAATCACACGCAGTGGCCAGGGCAAGCGCATACACTCCTTCGCCGGCGGCTATGAGTACACCTTTGTTGGTGTCAATCAGTCACCGATCGATATCGGCTTGATCACCGAATATCTCTATGACAGCCGTGGAGATAAAATCGATCTGGCGGCGGCCCTGGCGGGTCAGCCGTTTTTCACCACACCATTCCAGAAGGACCTGGTGCTGGGTGCCCGCTTTACACTGAACGATGCCGCCAGCTCGGAGTTACTGGCAAGCATGATCATCGATCTCGACGGTGGCGGCCAGAGTTATAACCTGGAAGCCAGCCGACGCCTTGGCGACAGCTGGAAACTGTCACTGGAGGCACGCGGGGTTATGAATATACCCGCGGACAACGTGTCCTCCAGCTTTAAGGATGACAACCGCTTGCGCCTGGAGCTGGCACGCTACTTCTAGCCTGCGCACATGCTTACGCGATCCTAGCGTTGGCGCTGCAGCGACGCGGCCATCCGGTTGGCCGACCTGGCGGCCTGCAGCCCCTTGCACATCAGGCCGCTGATGCTTTCCACCGGTGTGACTTCGTCCAGCGCCCGCAGAATCAGCTGTGAACGGTTCTTCACACCAAACTTTCTGAACAGTGTCGTCAGGTGCGCCTTGACACCCTGGTGCGAAAGAAAAACGCGTTCTGCAATCTCACTGGTCGACAGGCCCATCATGACGAGCCCCAGCACCTCGGCTTCGCGACTGGTCAGGCGATGACTCATTGACCGCACGCGTGCATGAATGCCATCGACCAGGGACGCGTCTGCGATGAAACGCTCCGTGATGTGCCGCTCAACCCAGTAACGGCCATCGCGCACCGCACTGATCGCCGCGCTCACGTGTTCGTCATTCATTTTTTCATTGATATAACCATGCGCCCCGGCATGAATCACCTGATAGAGGTAATCATCGGGCATCGCCTGCCCGAAAATCAGCACGCGCAGACCCTGAAAACCCTCGACCATTTCCCGGATGAAGTTCTCGAACGGTTCCGGTATGGCATTTTGCTGCAGGAGCAGCAGGTCGGGATGCACGCCTGCAAAATAACGTGAACATGGCTCGCCCGGAGCCACGCAGGTAACGGTGACACTGTCATCGCTGGCTTCGAGCAGGCGGATGATTCCGCCAACAAACAGATCCCGGTGCGCAATAATGAGGATCTTGCTGAGCCTCAGCCCGTCATCTTCCAACACCAGGTTTGCCGGGTATTGCGCAGACATCGTATCCTCCTGTGGACAATCGTTTAATAAATAACTATTTTATTATATACGAATATATAATCACTGCAATACAAAACACGGCAAGTTTACATTTCACCCATGTAATTCGATGCATGTAACTGGCTGATTGAACGACTTTAGCGGCTGGTTAACATGCCCTTTCCCGCCCGCACAGCCAGTATCCTGCAAGATGATCCGCGGGATTGGTTCACGGCGAAAAACCGGCCCTGCAATCGACGCGGGGAATGGGTGGCGACCCGGGCGGTAGCACCATGGCTCGCTGCCAGAGGCAGGCGGGTGCCCTTGCCCTGTCAGGTCAGCAGGGCTGTCGGTCTCAGCAATGAAATTGCAGCAGGCGGATGCCGACCGCCGCATTGACCGCAACCGCCACCCTATGGTTATCAAGGACATGTTCAACGGCCAGCTGCCAGTGCTCATCGGATATGGCTGCATCGCTGCTGCAGAGTTGCCAGGCCCCGTGCCTGTCACGCTCGAAGCGAAAGTGTTTACCTGAGGAGGCCAACCCGCTGCCACGGGCCTTGCAATAGGCTTCTCTCAGGGTCCAGCAGGCATAGAACTGCTCCAGGAAGGCCTGCCCCTGCAGCCCGCGCAATACCTGGATTTCTTCATCTGCAAACATGCGCGCGGCAACATCCATGGCATGCCGTCGTACTGTCAATGCTTCCGCATCCACACCACAGTCGACAGACTGTGTGACGACACAGGCCGCCAGCCCGCGTGTATGCGTCAGGTTGAAGCGCAGCGGCAGGCCGGGGTCCGGGCTGGCGATCTCTGGCCGGCCCATGGCCTGGTTGCTGAATGCCCAGGCTGCCGGATCCACATCAGTATACGCAGACAGGACGCGACGCAGCATGGCGTGTGATAGCAGGTACAGTCGCCGGTCGGCATCGAATCTGAAGCGCTTGCAGCGTGCTGTTTCGTCGGACGACAGGAGTCCGGCACACTCTGCCAGTTTGTCCGGATCGTTGATCTTGTCTGTGGCTAATACCCAGACATGTGCATTACCCGCCAGGTCTGTAATCAGCGCCCGTCTGTCCATTTGCTGCATGCCGGTAACCGTTGATACCACTTGCACACTCCATGACAAGCCAGGCTTGTTGTAGAGTAACGGGGTAAAGCATGCCGGAGTGTAGGCATGCAGGCGAGAATAAGCCACAATTGCAGCTATTATGCTGGCGATCATCATGAAAACAACCCGCGGCAAAGGCCGGCCGACATACCTTTCACTGTGCAGGTGCATGCGGCAAACTGCCGCACCCCGTTGTCGGCCATCCAGCATCACTGCATCATGACTTGATGGACAGGAAACCGGAAGAGACCGCGCGGCATAATTACTACCGTCTGTTCATGCTGCGCAACGCCGAGATCACCGCCATCGGGCTGGGCATTGCCGTTGCGGTGCTGCCGTTTGGCCTGCCCCTGCCCCTGCAGCCACTGCTGGCGATCCTTGCGCTCATTATCGGTGTCAATGTCTATACCTGGTACCGCCTGCGCACGGGCAGCCGCTTTGGCAATAACGAGATCTTTGCGCTGATGCTGCTTGATGTCGCCGGCCTCACAGCGGTTTTCTTCTATACCGGCGGCGCCACCAATCCGTTTGTCTGGTTTTACCTGCTACCGCTGATGATCGCGGCCACCATCCTGTCGCGCTGGCAGACCTGGAGCATGGCGGTCATTACCGTACTTTGTTACTCAGCCCTGTTCTTTATAGAGTTTTCCGATGCGAACACACATGCCCATCACGATCACGGCGGTGACGACGGGTTCGCCATGCACGTGCTCGGCATGTGGCTGGGTTTTGTGATGAGCGCGGGTATCGTGGCCGTCATCATCGTCGGCATGGCGCACAGTCTGCGCGAGCGTGACCGGAGACTGGCCGAAGCCCGCGAGGAGTCCCTCAAGAATGAACGGCTGGTCGCACTCGGTACACTCGCCGCCGGTACCGCCCATGAACTCGGCACACCGCTGGGCACAATGGCCATCCTGACAGCGGAACTCGAGCGTGCCTGCACGAACAACGGTGACGAGGATCTCAAAAAGAAGCTGGGGATCATCAGCGACCAGATCAAGCGCTGCAAGAACGCGCTGTCTGTGCTGTCCGCATCTGCCGGCGCGCAACGCGCCGAGTCCGGATGCCGCATGCAGGTCGAACAGTATCTGGAAGAGGTCCTCGACACGTGGAGACAGCAACGACCTGGCGCGCACCTGCACGTGGATATCGGCAAGGGCCAGCCCGATGCCACCATCCTCGCCGAACGCACCCTGACACAGGCGCTGATCAATATCCTCAATAATGGCGCCGATGCCTCCCCGGAGCATGTCACCCTGAATGCCACCTGGACAAGTGGTGAGCTCACCATCAACATAACTGACCGTGGCCCGGGCCTCAGCGACGAAATCCATAGCCAGCTTGGCAAGGCGCCGGTCACGACCAAGAGTGATGGACTGGGCGTCGGTCTGTATCTGGCCCATGCCACCATCACGCGTCTGGGCGGGAGTCTTTCAATCAGCAATCGCGAGGGTGGCGGTACGGTGTTGAGTATCACTCTGCCCCTGCTCACCGATGGGAACGAGGACTGATGGCAATGGAAAACGAGCTACCGGAGTTGCTGCTGGTCGATGACGACGAGGTGTACTGCGAGGTTCTTGGCGAGGCCCTGACCGCGCGTGGTTACCGTGTTTCCATAGCGCACAACCTGACAGATGCGCTTGAGCTCGCCAGGCAGAGCGAGCCCGAATACGCCGTCGTTGACCTGCGAATCGGCACAGAGTCGGGCCTGGAACTCGTCAAGCAACTCACGGCGCTGGATGAGAACACACGCATCGTCATGCTGACCGGTTATGCCAGTGTGGCAACGGCGGTGGAATCCATCAAGCTCGGCGCCGTGCATTACCTCGCCAAGCCGGCCACGGCCGATGAAGTGGTCGCAGCAATGCACCGTGCGGAGGGTGACCCGGGTATAAGTCCACCGGAACAGCCGCTGTCGATCAAGCGACTGGAGTGGGAACACCTGCAGAAGGTATTGACAGAGCACGACGGCAACATCTCGGCCGCCGCACGCGCGCTCAATATGCACCGTCGCACCCTGCAGCGCAAACTCGCCAAACATCCGGTCCGGGAATAAGGTGGACAATACGGTCATGCCCCACCGGGGGTAAGTTGAAGGTCTGGAAACAATCCAACACGAATGAGTAATTATGCTTGAAGTGGCGATCGCCACCGCTTCCCAGCTGGCAGCGGATGCCGGCGCGCGGGTCGCGCGCGAAGGGGGTAATGCGGTTGATGCGGCCATTGCCGCCTCACTGGTCTCCTGTGTGGTCGAGCCCGGTGTCTGCTCGCTGGCTGCGAGCGGCTTTCTGACCATCTGGCCGCCCGGTGAAGCCCCGGTGATGGTGGATGGAGCCGCGGTCATGCCCGGCACGGGCCTGCCGAAGAGTCGCTTCGGGCAGGCGACTGCGGAAGTCATGCTTGAGTATGGGGGCGGCATGCGCACCACGGTGAGTCATGGCTCGGTGGCGGTTCCCGGCAATCTGGCTGCCTATGCCCTCGCATCAGAACGCTATGGCAATGTGCCATGGCGCGTACTGGTCGAGCCGGCCGAGGAGATTGCACGCGATGGCTTCCCGTTGACGGACGCTTCCTATCTGTATCTGCAGCTCACTCACGAATCGATCTACGGCCGGGATGAACACAGTCAGGGGACGTTTTATGATGCCGACGGCGAACTCTACAAACCCGGCAGTACGCTACGCATCAAGCACCTTGACGAGAGCCTGCGCCGTATCGCCGATGGCGGCGTGGATGAATTTTACCGGGGTGATCTGGCCGCGCAGATCAGTGCCCACATCGAGGATCATGGCGGCATTCTTACCCGCCGGGACCTGGCAAATTATGAAGCGCTGCTGTCACCGACACTCGATGTCCAGGTGAATGACTGGACGGTGGCTACCGATTCCCCGCCCTCACTCGGTGGCGCAGTGCTGGTTGCCATGCTGCTGCTGATGGGCGACCGTCCGCAGGTAATCTGGACGCCGACAGAACTCGAGCACCTGATTCGTGTCCAGGAGGCGGTGCTGGATTTTCGTTACGAGCACCTTGATGGCAGCGAGGACCTTCCACGTGATGTACAGGCATTGCTCGAACAGGCGTCGGCCAGGGACTTGCACAACTTTCTGTCATCGCCTTCGACGGTGCATGCCTCGGCTGTCGATTCTGCCGGCCTGGCCTGCGCGGTCACGGTATCAGCGGGGTACGGTTCCGGGGTAATGCCGCCCGGCACCGGTATCTTCATGAACAACAGTCTGGGTGAACTCGAACTGAACAGGCGCGGCGTCCATGCGTGGCCTCCGGGCAGCCGCCTGCCATCCAATATGGCGCCGTCCGTGGCGCGACATCGCGACGGCAGTGTGCTCGCGATTGGTTCGCCCGGCGCCAGCCGCATCACGACAGCAATTCAGCAGACCCTGATAAACTTCATGCACCTGGGTATGCCATTGCAGGCAGCCGTGGATCATGCGCGTCTGCATGTCGAGGAAGCCGACGGCCATATGCAGGTCGCCTACGAGGAGGCCCTCCCCGTCCATGAGCTGGATGTGCCGCAACGCATGTTTCCCGGCATCTCCATGTATTTCGGTGGCGTGAGTGCAGCGCTGTGGGATCCGCGGGAGGGCTTTATGGTCGCTGCAGACCCGCGCCGTGCGGGTGGGACAGCAATATCCGGCGACGCAGGAACCTGATCGCAGCAGCATCCCGGGTTACACAGCGAATATCATGTTCTGGCTCCGAAGTTGCAGACGGGGCCGGAATCAGAGTCAGGGATTGTTTGCCCGCATCGCTTTCAGATGTTCCATATGCTCAATGAGCGAGTCTGTTGTGTCTTTGAGTAACTCCAGCTCCTCAATGGACAGGTCATCAAGCTGTTCCAGATTGTATTCAATCGTATCGATTATCTGCTTCGAGGGACGTTGCAGGGGACGCATGAAGTAAGCAGTCACTGTGGCCACGATCGCGCCGAAGAAGAGTAAGGATCCGAGAATAATCCATATGGCTCCGATGAATTCCGCCAGGCCACTTTTTGGCATATCGGCAATCCCTGCGGTCGAAAAAGCGGCAATACCCCAATACAGTGCCTTCCCATAGGACGTTATGGAAGTACCCGCAGCCCCCTGCTCGGCATAATAGATACCGGCAGAGAACAGCATCCACAAGGTCACCAGCAGAAACGTCATCATGATCACGGGCGTGTGAATAACGAGATCCTGGATGAACTTCTTGCTTCTTTTCTTCAGGGTTCTGCGCTTGCGTCTCATCCTTCACCACCGTCATTTAGCAGACCATATCGACCGGGCGTGAACGTCTTCCACCACAGTGCGCACAAAATTTAATAACCATATTCTATTACTTAAAGTGGCAAACAATAAAAAGACCACCCGAAGGTGGTCTGTTTATTTACAGGCATTGGCAGTAATCAGAACCTGTGGGTATATCCCAGATCGATCGAGTGCTGGTCCATCTCGATGGAACCCGGGACGCCAAATGCCGTCTGGGATGACGAGACTTCCTCATTAAAAGCACGCATGTAGGCAAAGCTCCACTCGCTTTTCTTATCCGGGTAGTAGGTAAAGCCGAGTGTGGCATGCCGTTCGATCACGGCCGGTGCCAGGATATTGAACAGCACCTGGCTACTGGGTATCGGTTGGTCATTCACGGCAAAACCGGCGCGGAAGGTCCATTGAGCATTGTGCTCATACTCTGCGGCCAAACGGTAAATATTGATGTCCTCCCAGCCAAAGCCCAGGCCGTTATCCGCGCCGAGCAGACCGCTGCCAGGCGGAATGGTCGGTCCGCCAGGGGAGGGCGCCGGCCCCGGATTGGAGATGGAATTGACGCCTTCGTAGAGAATGCGCTGGAAGTCGAATGACAGGTTCAGCTTTGGTGTTGCCTTGAAGGTGGCCCCCAGGGTGAAATTCGCCGGGATGTCCAGGTTACCCTGCTCGGCAAACAACTCATCGTAGTCATCGAACTCGGTCATGTAGACCTTACTGGAGACCGAGGCCCCGAGGGTGACATTCGGATGTACCTCACCCAGCCAGCCGATCCGCGCACCGGCACCGTAGGCCCAGTCACTGTTATTGCCGGTCAGGCCGTCTGATGGTGTCCCGGTAAAGGCGCCATTTGATGCCGCACAGGTACCGGCTGGATCAGATGCTCCAGTTTGGGTAAAGCACTGGAAGTTACCCAGACCGCGGGCGCTGAATCGTTGCAGACCAAGCAGCAAGGCAATACCGACTGAATGCTGCTGATTGACCTTCAGGGCAATGCTTGGTGCAAAGATGGCCTGGTCAAGGGCAACACCAAGCTTGCCAACATCCTGTATCGGACGCCCAAATCCAGCCCCCTCGAGAAGGTCATTCACGGTTATCCCTTCGGGCACAGTATTGGGTGGCAAACCTGGTCCGGCCGGTGGTGGTGTAATTGCTCCAAGAAATCCCGCTGTCTCGTTATAGAGATTTCTGTCATAGGTCGAGTTCAAGCCGCCGTTGCCGTAGTTATTGAAACCAAACCAGAGATTTTCACCAATCTTTAGATTGAAACCGAAATTCGGTATCAGGAACAGGTTGCGACGGCTCTTGTCTTCCACATCGAAGGTCGCGCCAAATGCACTGGTGTTCAGCTCCGCCTGTCGGTTTGGATTAAAGAAGCGCAGACCGACATCGATACGCTCGCCCAACTCGGTCAGGCCTGCAGGGTTGACGGCAATGACAGCGGTATCCTGGGGGTTGGAGACCACTGCACCCACCATACCCATCGCCTTGGCGCCGTAACCCAGGGCAAAGTAACCCACTGTTGCAGACGCGGATGATGAAACCAGCAGAATCGTCAGGCATGTCGTGGCACGCAACCACCCTTGGAAATGCTTCATATGAATTGCCCCTTTCCTGGTAGATGAAGAAAGCTGATAGGTATGTATTTTGTTGTATATAAACAACACATCATCAATCATTGCGATCAACCTTGCCAGTGACTTACGTCAATGTCAACAAGTGTTGTTTAAATGTGGCGGGTAAAGTAGTGTATTGCCTACCATAAGGGTTAGCGGATTCCTACAGATCGATTGACAGGCATCCGATAAGGCAAGGCGAGCCATGTCCAACACCTGGACTGAACCGGAGGAGAATATGATGGCCTACAGGCAACTGAGCACGAGACGACTTCAGACAATCATCATTGCTGGACTACTATCAATGACATCCGGTGGTGTGCTTGCCAGCGGGTTTGCCCTGATCGAACAAAGCGTCAGCAGCATGGGTACCGCCTATGCCGGTGCGGGCTCGATTGCCGAGGACGCCTCCACGGTGTTCTTCAACCCGGCCAGCATGTCGCGACTCGAAGGCAGGCAGCTTTCCACCGGTCTGCATGTGGTCATACCAGAGACCGATTTCAACGGCATCGCAACCTACAATCCCCTTTACCTCCCTTCACCACCGCCAAGTCCGCTACCGCAGGTTTCACCCGGGCCGGATAATGATACCGATGCCGGTGTCACGGGCTATGTGCCACACTTCGCCTATGTGCAGGAATTTAGTGACCGGATCAATATCGGCCTGACGGTCAATGTGCCGTTTGGCCTGAGCACAGAGTACGGCCGCGGCTGGGTCGGTCGTTATTCCAGCACGGAAGCTGAGATCCTCACGGTCAATCTGAATCCGACCCTGTCGTACAAGGTAGACGACCACGTGACGCTTGGCGTGGGTGTCAGCGCAATGTATGCCAAACTCATCTACAAACTCGCCATTGACGACGTATTTCTTGACAACGCCTTGTTCGGTGGTACTTTGGGGGCAACAACTGACGGATACGGTAAATACGACGTCGATGACTGGGGTTTTGGCTGGAACTTCGGCCTTCTGCTCGAACCAACGGAGCATACCCGTTTTGGCTTTGCCTACCGGTCCAATGTTGATGTTAAACTGGACGGCGACTTTAAATCCTCCAGTCTGGCAGCGCCCAGCAACAGTGCAAGGACCGACGCATCCCTACCCAATACATTGCTCTTGAGCGCCTACCACGAAGTTGATCCACAATGGGCCGTGATGGCCGATATCTTGTGGACGAAGTGGAGTGGCCTTGAAGCATTGATCCTGCGCTCGGGTAGCGGCAGCACCGGCACCATCCCGCTGAAGTGGGAAGACACCTTCCGCTATGCCATCGGCGCCAGCTACAAGCACGACGACCGCTGGACCTTCCGCGGCGGCCTGGCCTTCGATGAATCACCGGTACCCAGCAAGGATTTCCGCCCGGCTGCACTGCCGGATGAAGACCGCACCTGGCTGACGTTCGGTGCAGGCTACAAGCTATCAAAGAAGTTGAGCTTTGATTTCGGTTACGCCCACCTGTTTATTGACGACACCGACATCAACAGCACCGATGCCTATAGTTCGGCGGCCGCGCCATTGATCGAGGGCATACACCGCATCACCGGTGAATACGATGCCTCGGTCGATATCATCAGCGCGCAGGTGAACTGGAAGCTCGATTGACCCGCTTAAGCCGTTTCAAACAGGCAAATAAAAACCCCGGCCTTGAGCCGGGGTTTTTCGTATCCTTTAGTTGAATTAAGGCCGCTTAGCCCTTCTTCATCAGGAACATGAATTTGCCTTCTTCTTCAGTCGAAGACATCAGCTCATTACCGGTCTGCTTGGCAAAGGCCTCGAAATCCTTCACGGAACCGGGATCGGTCGCAATGATGCGCAGCACCTTGCCACTTTCCATGCCATTCAGCGCCTTCTTGGCACGCAGGATCGGCAGGGGGCAGTTCAGGCCAGTTGCATCGAGTTCGTCATCAAAGTCCGGCATTACTTCTCTCCTGTTTTTTCGACCCGACACTGCGGATCATCGATTATGATATTAGAATAACGGGGGAAACTTATGATAACACACAGGACAAAGCAAGCACCAAATGACCCGTCGCAGGCCGCACCGCTCGCCGGGAATATGACTGAACCCTGCCCGGCAACACCGGTCTGACCTGAAACCGCCGGATATTACCCTCGTTTTTATGTATAAATTCGTTATTCCCGCCGCGCTCTGTGCACTGCTGATGGCCAGCAGGCCCGCCGTCGCCGAGGTCCGGGATACCTATGCCACCCTCCCGGACCTGGGCGATACGACCGCGCAGACATTCAGCCCGCAGTTTGAACGTGAGCTGGGTAGGGACTTCATACGCCAGATACGACAGGCAGGCCTGGTGCTGGAAGACGAAGAGGCCACGCGTTATCTGAGAAACCTCGGTCGCCGGCTGGCCATGCACAGCGAAAATCCCGGCCATAGTTTTACCTTTTTCCTGGTCAATGATCCACGCATCAACGCCTTTGCCGGCCCAGGTGGCTATATCGGCACCAATCTCGGCCTGTTCACGGCGGCCGAGAGCGAAAGCGAACTGGCCGGTGTCCTTGCACACGAAATCGCGCATGTCACGCAACGTCACCTTGCACGTGCCTTCGATACGGCCAGCAAGCTCACGCTGCCCAACGCAGCCGCCCTGCTCGCCGCCATCCTGATCGGCACCCAGGACGGCCAGGCCGGAGCCGCGGCCCTGACCGCGGTCTCCGCATTGGGCATCCAGCAGCAGATCAATTTCACCCGTGCCAATGAAAAGGAGGCAGACCGCGTGGGCATTCGTGCACTGGCGGGGGCCGGCTTCGATCCCCATGGCATGGCCGGTTTTTTCGAGAAACTGCAGAAGAACGCCAAACTTTACGGCACGCAGCCGCCGGAATTTCTCAGCACCCATCCGGTCACGACTGACCGCATTGCCGAGGCAACATCACGCGCCGAGAGCTATCCTGACGTGAAGCAGGCTGACGATCGCGAGTTTCAACTGATGCGCGCCAAGTTACGCGTGGCCAGCTACGAGAGTCCGCGTCAGGTGCTGCTGGACTTCCAGCGCTTCCACGGCAAGGAGGGTGGTCGCACGGACGTGGAACGCTACGAATATGCGCTGCTACTCGCGGCCGGTAAACAATATGCGAGGGCCACTGAGGTGATGCGGGGACTGCACCGCGCGGACCCCGAGCGCCTTGCTTACCGGCTGGCACTTGGACGCATCCTGCAACAGGCCGGCGATCTGGACGCTGCAGTGAAGCTTTACCGTGACAGCCTGTCACTCTATCCGGGTGAAACTGTTGTCGTACTGCCCTATGCAAGCACCCTGATGACCACAGGAAAAAACGAACAGGCCTATACCCTGCTGACCGATCTCAGCAACAACACGGCAGATAACCCGGCCGTCTACAAATTACTCGCACAGGCGGCCGGCAAGACCAATCGGGCACTGCAAACCCACACGGCTATGGCAGAATATTATTACCTCAACGGTTACACCTTGCAGGCAGTCGAACAGATGAAACTGGCGCAAAAGACACCCCGGCTGAGTGATTACCAGGCCGCCCGCATCCAGGCGCGACTGAAGGCTCTCAAGCAGGAGCTGAAAGATAAAGATTAGAATAAATAGTTATACTAATGTATGAAATTACAATAACTTGACAGTTCTTTCCTGATGCCTATAGTAATTTGAGTACTACAATAATTATCGATATAGTAGTCCTGATCAACACACCCAATTGGAGTAAAAACAATGAAGTCAAGCTTTATAGTCAAGCTACTTACCACAGTCATCTTGTCTCTCTGGCTGGTCAATGGCTGTGCCGAGAAGGCCACCAAGTCATCCGCAGGCAAAGCCAGTCCCGAGGCCATCGCCGCCATCGCTGAGGCCAATGACGCCATCAAGGCAGCCAAGGCCAACGACTGGCTCTGGCGAGACACGGAAAAATTTGCAGAACAGGCCCAGGCGGCAGCAGACAAGGGTGATAACGCTGCCGCAATCAAGCTGGCCGACAAGGCCAAGGCTGAGGCAGGAAACGCAATGGAACAGTACCTGCACGAAAAAGCGAACCCGCGTGGCCTTTAGCAGTCATAACTTAATAGCTCTATCTACGGATTAACCGAGGAGATAAAAAATGCTGCACACCGCCAGAACGATTGTTTCGGCAGCCTGCTCCATCGCTGTGATGACCACAGCCATGGCGTTGGCACCGGTATCGTCTGCTTCGGCAGAAACCGCTCTTGAGAAAGGCAAGGCCCTCTCTTTCGATCGCAAGCTCGGCAATTGCCTTGCCTGCCACGCCATGGATGATGGCGAGCTGGCCGGCAACATCGGACCGCCACTGGTCAGCATGAAGCTGCGCTTCCCGGACAAGACCGTACTTCGTGCGCAAATCTGGGACGCGACAGTAAAAAATTCCAATACGATCATGCCGCCGTTTGGCCGGCACAACCTGCTCACCGAAGAGCAGATAGACCTGATTACAGACTACGTATACAGCCTGTAAAGGCAGCTACGAAGACACACCTACTTCCAGGAGAATGCACGTGACTAGCATGAAACGCAGATTATTTATCAAGGGAACAATGGCAACCGGCGCACTGGGCGTTGCCCTCAGCACCGGCCTGTTTCCCAGGACCACCCTCGCCGCCTGGTCCAAAGAAGCCTTCGGGTCAAAAGACGTGAACGGTGCACTGACCGGTCTGTTTGGCACCACAGACCACAGCGCCAGCGACAAGATCAAGATCAAGGCACCCGACATCGCGGAAAACGGTGCCGTGGTCCCGGTTTCGATCACTACCGATATCGCCGGCGCCAAGTCCATTTCCATTATCACCGAAAAGAACCAGACGCCACTGACGGCCTCCTTCGACCTCGGTACCGGCGCCGAAGGTTATGTCTCGACCCGCGTCAAGATGGGCAAGACCTCCAACCTGATCGCTGTCGTCAAGGCCGACGGCAAACTCTACAGTGCCGTCAAGGAAGTCAAGGTCACCATCGGTGGTTGTGGCGGTTAATACCGGGCGCTTCCCGTTAACGTATCAATTTTAGTGTAAAAGAGGATTTATCATGTCAACCATCAAGATGCGCGCACAGAGCAAAGAGGGCGTGACCACGATCAAGGCCCTGATCAGTCACCCGATGGAAACCGGGTTACGCAAGGACAAGAAGACCGGACAAGCTATTCCAGCCCACTTCATCCAGGAAGTTGTTTGCGAACACAAGGGCAATACTGTTCTGACGGCCAACTGGGGCGGAGCTGTCTCCAAGAACCCGTACCTGTCATTCCGCTTCAGCGGCGCGGCAGCTGGCGACACGGTGAAACTGAGCTGGGTCGACAACATGGGTGAAAAGGATACCGCTGAAGCCACTATCACATAAACGCTGGTCAACAGACACAACAACCGAGGAGAACCACGTAATGAGAAAACTCCTGACTGCAACCCTGGTGCTTGGACTGTGCGGAACATTTGCCCTACCGGCCAATGCCACCCCAGAAGAGGACCTGCAAAAATTCAGGACCTACCACGAAAAGCGTTTCCCAAAAACGCCTTTTAATGACTACATCAACGGCGTGTATTCAGT
>JBATGJ010000147.1:0-7239 GCA_049665685.1 Gammaproteobacteria bacterium | reverse complement strand
CCTGTTTGTGTATTCTTTCTGTTTTTGCCGTCTCAGTTGCTTGAAAAAACGACGTCGGCGTTGTCGTGTAGCCTCTTCACTGTAGATTGTTCTGACGAGTTGTCGAAAATTAACCTCAAGCTCGCTGACACTCATATTCTCCGGCTGGAAGTTGACATCAAACAGGGTACATAACTCCCAGGCATCTTTTTTAAGGATACGGCCACAATCATCCAGTCTGCTATACAATGGGGTGCCAGGAAAGGGAGTTAAGATCGTGATCTGAACTTCGTAGAGTCCGCTTTCTTCTACGAAAGTTGCAACATCGCGGAAGCTTTCATTACCGGTTCCATCCAGACCAAGTACAAAGCAACCATTGACACTGATACCATGGTCCTGAATCTTCCTTATGGCAGCAAAATAATCATCGTGCTGCCTGGCCTTCCAATCGGATTTTCCCTCCAGCCCCCGGAGGCCTGACAGTGACGTACTTTCCAGGCCAATCAGCACCTGGGCGCAGCCACTGTCACGCATCAGAGACAGCAGTTCATCATCCTGTGCAATCGAAATATCGGTTTCGGTGAACCAACGTATATTCTCCCCGATGACCGCCTTCAGCAGTTCCTTGCCGTGTCTCTTGTTGACAAAGGTGTTGTCGTCGGCGAATTCGATAAATGTCTTTGGCCATAGGTTCTTGATATGTCGTATCTCGCCAATCACCTTGGCAACCGGCTTTACCTTGAACGTTGGTGACAACCGAATGGAGGAGGCACAGAATTCACAGTCAAATACACAGCCCCGCTGTGTCTGCACGGTAAGTCGGTTATAGCGTTCCGGATCAAGCAGCTCAAATCGAGGCATGGGGGCATTTGCCAGATCAAAGGGCTTGCTGCGCGAGTCATAAACCGGCTGCAGCTGGTTGCGCTTCAAGTCCCGGATTACCTGTGGCCACATTGGCTCGCCCTCACCGATGACAACACAATCAGCATGCCGGCCAGCCTCTTCCGGCAATGCTGTCACATGCAAACCTCCGAGGATGACGCTGGTGCCTGCGGCACGATAGCGGTCAGCCAGAGCGTAGGCTTGGTTGATCTGCGCCGAGAAGGACGAAATAGCTACAATATCGAAATTACCAGGCAAGCCATCCAGCTTTTCCAAATCTTCGACTTCGACATATTCAAGTTCGATATCATGCGGTGTCATGCCAGCCAGCGTCAGTAATCCGAGGCTGGGCAACGAGGCGATTACCTTGCTACGCTCCACAAAACCGGGCAACGTCAGCCCTAGCCGCGTGAGCTCCTTGTCGTGGGCACGTACCCCGCTCATTGCGATCAGGCCAAGTTTCATGTCGCCCCCCATCCCATCAACAGCCCAACGATACCTGCCGCGACACTCACAACCGGCACTGGAAACAGGTGGCGGAACGCACGCTTCCATGCTGTGAGGTAACAGCACAGTGGCATGGTTGTCACACCCAGCATAAACCCGATCGACGCGATGCTCACATAAGGTGCCCGGATACTTATTGACTGCAGCGTAAACCCGAACAGGAGGTTGATAAAGCCCAGGCCAAAAAATGAGATGTGCCCGAGTCGCAGCATGCGTCGACGAAAAGAGGCATATCCACCGGCCCAGTCATCGATATGAAAGAAGAGTCCGATTACCGCTCCGGATAAAACACCCAGCAGCATGGCAATCCAGCCTATTAGAAGATGGAGATCAGAGGTATCCATACCGATTGTTATAAATAACCTCTTGTTATCATTTTTAACTTATACCAGCCTGGCTTGGGAAGTGAATTGACCCATATCATTTTTATCCCCGATAAAACCGGCATCATCTATTCAAGGCACGTGATCAATTATATTTCTAAACAGACCGTGATATCTCCGGGACAAAGGTCAACCTGGCAATGACGATGCGTTTCGAAAGGGCCTTCTCGGCCACTTCCAGTTAAGCAGGAATGAATAGCGGAATATTGGCTTACCAACGTGCCTTTTGGTAAGGATGCAGGTGGTAATGTGTGTCTCATGCAACGAATCCGATCAACTCAGGCACGTTAAATCACAATTGAAATTTCCTGATATTCCTGTAAGTGAGTGGCTGCAGAATTGCTATCTGAAATGCCTGCGTCTGGTTCTGTGACAATTATGCAATTCAGAAATTTAGTTCGAATGACTCATAAAGCGTCCATTCCAGCCGTTGAGCGGTTGTTTATATTAGAAACGACGAAACGACCGAGTCCGGCCAATAGTTGCCGTTCACCGAATAGAAAAATCCCCCTTAGCCGAATCGCGTACAGAAAATCGGCAGATCTAGATTACCAGCGAGAAAATCGCACCGAAGCGGTCTACGCTGTCATAAGGGTCGTCGTTTTCTGTTGTTGCCAAGCTATCTTCGAACTCTCCGCGAAGGTATTCGAGTGTCAAGCTGGCATGTTTTCCAGTCCGCCAGGTAACGGCAGGGCCAAATTGATACTTGGGCGCGTCTTCTAGTTCGCGGCTGCCTTCGAAACGCAAGGCGATTTCGAAACCTGTACCCGGGTAGAAATGGACCACTTCCGCGTTCCAGGCCCATGGTTTGTTGCGATCGGCATCCAGTTCCTCGAAGGAATCAGTAGCCGCGAGCGCTTCAAAGGTGATTTCAAACCGATCGCTGACCCAGAGCACATAGCCGCTGACACCAGCCACCTGATTAATGTATCGGTTGTTAAAGTCTTCGAGAAGGCGCTCATCAGAATCCGCTAGATCGGACTGATAACTCAGTCCGAATGACCACTCCTCGTTTAGCCAGACCTCGGTAGCCAGCGCCCAGTTCCATTCTCCGGAATTCTTGCCTCGCTTACGGGCACGTCCACGGTAAGCGGTCAGCGTCAAGTCAAAATCATCGCTTGGCCCATAGGCCAGCGTAGCGACCTCATTTGCCCGGGTTTCGCCGAATTCCAGCAGCGGCCCAGTGACAAAACTGCTGAAATACACACCCAACGGCGTGTACTGTTTCCCTAGGGATAACTCCCAGGGATCATATTCAAAGGACAGGAAGGCTTCATCCACCTCGACCTTGTCCTTGTCTGTATCATATTCGAGAATCGTTTCAGCTTTGGCGAATTCCAGCGGTGCTGCAATAAAACCAAGCTGCAAGGTAGCCGAATCGGCGCGACCGCTGTCATCGGCCTTTCCCCCCTTGGCGTCAAAATCTTCGTATAACAGCTCACCTTCTATCAAGCCGGAAACCGTGAGCCAGGGCGTCAGCTCGCGTTGCAACCCGGCTTCTCGTTGTTCCTCTCGGGTTCGGTAGATACGTGCGGATTTTTCCTGCTCCACTGTTTTGCTAGTCGGCGAAGGCATCGACGACTCAGCCGACTCAGCAATCGCTGGCTCGGCCGGCTGGCAAAGCATGCAGGCTCCCACCAGCGACGGAGCTAACAGGCGATTGATCATTTTACGTATAGATCCGAATGAACGGCGCAAACTATGACAGGCACCGGCAGTATATAGACCACTGTCTGAAAGCAAAAGGCGGGAGAATAAAAAAAGCCAATGAGCGCTTGCTGCACTCATTGGCACTGCCAGTTGCCGGTAAACCAGGCTGTCGTAACGACAGAGTTATCCTGGATCGCAACGAGTGAACTCGACTGCTTTGGGTCCGGGAAAGCAGCTGGCTGGGAAGAATTACAGATTATCGTTGGTAAATTCGATCAGCTCGACTCGTATTCCGTCCTCCACTTCAAGGATGGTACCGATACCCGGCGCGTAGTACTTGTCTGCGAAAACGCCGGGGTCAAGCAGGTTGCCTTCGCGAGTGACGAGACAGTCGCCATTACATGAGGCGGCCGGAACCGATTCGCTTGCGTTCAGGTTTGTGACTTCGGCGAAATCTTCCGCATCGCCGAAGGCGGCTTCCTGTCGATACACATCACCCACTTGCGGTGCCATCAACATGATTATGCCAGGTCTGGCGTAGTCCCGGCCCACTTTGAAGGAACCGTCGATTGAGACCAGTTCCGGTTCCATGGGTTCGTCCCCGTCGAAGGTTTCGAAATCCCTGACTTCTTCGCCACAATACCAGACGTTGCCATCGACATCCTGTGCGTACCAGTCGTTGGTGTCTTCAAGTGGCACTGGACCGTCGCCATCGTCAACCAGCACCAGATCATTGACCACGCGGCAGGTTACGCCCTCGATCAACTTGGTTTTGTCAGTGACTACAACGGTAATGGTCTCGGTCACCTTCGTGCCGTCTTCGTCAGTGAAGGTACTTTTGTAAACCCATTGATTACCCTCGATCAGCGGAAAGAACGGATTTTCGGCCACCGTTATCCCGATTTGCCGCGGATCGACAAATCGTTCCGGACTGAAGTCCGGATCATAGCGTGATTCACCGACGGCCTCGCACAGCTCCAGCCGCGCTTCGAACTGTTCATGGCATTCCTCCCGGGCCTCCTTGCGCGCCGTTTTCGCTTCCTTGTGGCATTCTCGACGTGCCTCGCCGTCGGACACATTGATACAATTTGCCCTGGACAGCCAGAAATCATCCTTGACGTCGAATCCACAGGCTGTCTGAAGCGTCCTGGCAGTCCTGGTACAGAACGCATTTTTTTCGTGCTCATCATCGTCATGGCCATCTTTGCTTGCCAGCGCAGGCGCTGATATCAGGCTTAGCACCGAGGCGAGCAAAGTCAGTCTCAGGGTAAAGCGGGGTGCGTTGAATAGATTTCCGGATCGCATTTCAATCTCCTCAGTTGTTGGAACGCTATGGTGGTGCAGGGTCAGCGATTGTTACTCTACGGATGGAGGGTTGCAGCAAACTTTCCGGAAACTTACCAAACGGTAATGTTGTAAGGGTTAAACTCGCATAAAATACCTGCTATGCATGTGTTACTGATAGAAGATGACCGCGATGCCGCGGCCTACCTGGGTAAAGGGTTGACCGAATGCGGGTACAGCGTGGATCACGCCGATAACGGCGATGACGGCCTGCACCTGGCACTGACCGCCAAATACGATGTGCTGGTCGTGGACCGCATGCTGCCCGGGCGCGACGGGCTCTCCATTATCGCCATGTTGCGCGCCGGCGGTGACCTGACACCGGCGCTGGTTCTTTCAGCACTGGGCGAAGTCGACGACCGCGTCGCCGGCCTCAAGGCTGGCGGCGACGATTATATGGTCAAGCCGTTCGCCTTCTCCGAGTTGCTGGCACGGCTCGAGGCGCTGGTGCGCCGGGCGCATCCGCAGGTTGAACTGACCCGCCTGGAGGTGGCGGATCTCGTGCTGGAGCTGAAGACCCACCATGTGACGCGTGCCGGTCAGCGGATTCATCTGCAACCACGCGAGTACCGCCTGCTGGAGTTTTTCATGCGTAACCTGGGTCAGGTCGTCACGCGTATTATGCTGCTCGAACAGGTATGGGAATACAGTTTCGATCCCCAGACCAACGTGGTCGATGTACACATCAGCCGACTGCGCAATAAAATCGACAAGGGATTTGACCCGCCTTTGTTACATACCGTACGCGGTGCGGGGTACAAGCTCAGTGAAACTCCCTAGACTATTCCAGACCTCCGCTGTCAGGCTGACACTCCGCTACACCCTGATGTACATGCTTGTGCTGTGTATCGCGCTGGCTGCGCTCTTTTGGTCGAGCGGCCGGTATGTGGATGCGTCGCTGGAGGCCGATCTACGCCAGGAACTGGAGTCGCTCACTAACCTGTTCGAGCGTGAGGGTGCACAGGCTCTTGCGGAGGCGGTCACTGCCAGAAGCAAAGCCGCAATCGATAAACAACACTTCTATCTTTTGACGGACAGCAGTGGCGGGCTATTGGCAGGTAATATCAGCAAGTGGCCCCTGGAAGCGGATATCGACTTTGGCGCAGGAGTCCATAATATCTGGCTCGATGAGAACCTGTTACCCGGCTACCTCTATGGCGATGACGCTTACCTCCCCGCAATTGCAGAGATACTGGCCGACGGCAACCATTTGTTACTGGCGCGCGGGGTTGAACAGGATAACCTGCTGCGTGAAGTCAGCGAATACCTGCTGGAGTCGTTGCCGGCCGTCCTGGTTTTCGCACTGTTGATAGGGGTGATGATGAGTCGCGCAATGCTGAGGCGCATGGACGACATCGGGCGTACCGCCAGCGAAATCATGGCCGGCAACCTCTCGCAGCGGGTGAGCCTCAGCGGCCGGAATGATGAATTCGATGCCTTGGCGCAACGTATCAACAGAATGCTGGACAGAATCGATGAGGTAGTCGCCAGCATGCGAGAGGTCACCGACAACGTCGCGCATGATCTGCGGGGCCCCATCACCCGCATCCGTAACCGGATGGAAGTCACCTTGCTGGAACCGCGCGAAGAAGCCGAATACCGTGAGGTGATCGAAAAGACCATCAAGGATGCCGACGGCATGGTCAAGACATTCAATGCCATCCTGAAAACCGCCCAGGCTAATGCTGGCACCATTCGTGCTGATCTGGTGCCGATCGACCTTTCGACGCTGGTGGCGGAAATCGGCGAGCTTTATGTCCCTGTCGCCGAAGAGGCGGGCCTTACATTGACCGTTGAGGCCGGTAAATCAGTCACGCTACCGGGTAATCGGGACTTGCTGGCGCAGGCGATCGGCAACCTGCTGGACAATGCGGTAAAGTATTCTCCGCACGGTGGGCGGATTGACCTGAAACTGATTCCCCGCGAAACAACGGTCGATCTTGTTGTTGAGGATAACGGCCCCGGCATACCCCAAAAGGAACACCACCGCGTGAGGGAACGCTTCGTCAGACTGGACGGCGTACGCCAGAAAGAAGGCAACGGCCTTGGCCTGAGTCTCGTCGATGCGATAGCACGATTACATGGCGCCACATTGCTCTTTGATAATAATGAACCTGGTCTGAGAGCCGTGATCCGCTTTAAGACCAGTTGAATACAACGTGCAATTGTCTTTTACTCAGTGTCATGAATCTGCAGTCGATAGTCGCCATTGTTATTGGCGAATCTAACTTCAAAATCCATCTAATGACTAATGACCACTTTAGGGTTGCCGGTTCAATCGATCGACGCAGCACACTGAAGTGGTCTGATAGATCACAGGCAAGCCCTCTGGAGATCGCCTCACGTTCGGCCAGCGTGAGTGCCAGTCGGGAACGTTGCCACGGGGGCGGACGAATACCTCCCGTCGGTGCCAGCATATTGAAAATGGAAGAGGATGGCCGGCCAAAAAACGCCCCTCCGAGGGTGCACTGAAGAACTTCCGCTTATGCTGGAA
>JBATGJ010000146.1:0-2988 GCA_049665685.1 Gammaproteobacteria bacterium | reverse complement strand
CGCGTGACAGGTCCGGGAGGTTGAAGAGCAAGAAATCCTGCGCCCCGTAACCTGCCAGGGCTCCAATCGCTGCACTCAGGTTATCGTAAGCCCGGTTTGCGGCCTGATTCGGAGAGGCGGCCAGGTCAGGCTCAACGGGGAACAGCAGGTCATTGGCGCCGGCCCAGATCGAGTACCATGCATCCGCGGAGGCCGATCCGGCGGACAGGGCGCCGAAGAGATCGACCTGTTGACCCAGTCCGGGCAGGCCAGTCAGCAGGCCGCCACTGGAGATGTCAACGGTATTTGAAACACTTGCCGGGCCCGCCGTGTAGGTTCCCGAGTAGGCGCCGAAGGTCGCGAAATTGTCATATCCGGTCAGGTTTTTTGTCGCCCAGGCGTTGTTGACCGAACGCGGACTACCCGGGTAGCGCGGATCCGCTGCCAACTGATCGACCCAGACGGGCCCATTGGATGCGCGTCCGTTGTAGTAGGGCAAACCGGTAACGGGTACTGAAGACGGTACCAGTCCCCCTGTAAGTGCGAAGGTGTTACCTGTATCCGACAGGCTATCGCCGAAGAAGTAGTGGGTCAGCGCGGCCTGGCTGGCCAGTGGCGCGAAGGTCAGGACGATCGAAAATAGTGTCAGAAAAACAAAGCGTTTCATATTATTCTCCACAGTATGGACATAGTTGATTATTCGTCAGATTCAGGTATTGCCGTCGTACTGGAAACTGGTTGAGGGGTATCGGCGAAACAATCTGCAAGACAGATTAACTGCATGGATAAGTGGCTCACGGAGTTACTGCGCATCGTTCGAATGACTCAATGTGTCTATTGAGATCTCCTTATTATGTATTTCAAAATATTATTCCCCCAGGTCACATAGTAGCAAACTTATTCGTTGAGGTTACTGGTATATCTGTACTGGTTGGGCACCCTGTATTTACGGGTACACCTTAAGCACCAGGCCCGGCAAGGGGTAATCAGGGGAAACGGTTGGCATACATGCGAACCTGTCTGCAGTCCTGCAGTTGACTGGCTTACAACTGCAGGGATTCGGTGAGTGAATCATAGACCTGCCGATCGCGATTGAAATAGTGCAGGGTTGGCGCTGTGTACTTGATCAGATATAAGCCACTCTCGTCAGCAACACCGCGCAGTAGCATATCCATTCGCAGTCCGCTATCTGTTTTGTACTGCAGGTGGATGCCAAAGCCCGTGTGGCCGTCAATCTCGAAGGGCGCATTGTGAAGAATCTCGAGACTGGGCAGCCCCTCTTCCTGTGATGCCTTCAGCTCGGCAATTGTCAGTTCCGCCAGTTCCGAGGGCAGCATGGACGCGGATGAATCCTTCTCGATCTTCTCGAAGGCCTTTTCGTGGGGGCGGTACTCTATTGTTATGTGTTGCAGCAACACCCCGTCTTTTGAGAGTACCACGCTCTTGTCGCTCTCCTGACGCATCCAGCCAACGGGTAACCTGGCACTGTAATTTTTCCCCTGGTACTGGCTGCCGGTAGCGTCGACCTTGACCCATGTCGTGGCACATCCGGCCAATAGCAGCCCTAGCAGGAGTGTCACAGCTCTGGTTGATAGGTTCATAGTGTTAATCTCCTGCCCTTAATTTTTTCTGGTAGTGTTCAACATAACCTCGATCTGCTGCGTCAGGCTGCAATTCGAGGTAATAACTGAAATAATTGCTGGCCTCTGCCGGTTCACCATTTTTCATGTAGTACAGTCCGAGTGCCCGGTATGTCGGTGCGAACCCGGGGGCTTGTTGCTCTGCAGTCCGGTAGGCAGTCAGCGCGTGCTCCACATCACCCTCTTCGCCACGCAGACGGTAAGCCTCGCCAAGGTGGTACCATGCTGATGGTGGGTAGCGATAGAAGGCATCCGGGCGCTCCAGAATCAACAGCACACTCTGGTACTGGCCAAGTTCCAGGTAATCCGCCAACAGTTCGAGTTGCAACTTGTCGACATGTGCGCGGTATGGCTCAGCACCCAGGAAGCCATTTGACGTATCGTGCTGATCAACCAGTTCCCTGAAGCTCTGAATGCGTTCTTTCAGGCCCGGATGTGAAGAGAAAAAGTACGGCTCATCGATTTCCAATGCCTCAACCTCGGCGAGCAGGAACTCGAATGTGACCGGCGCCTGGCTGACATCATAACCGGCTGCTTGCAAGCGCTGGAAACCTCCTGCATCAGCTTCCCGTTCCAGTTCTTTCGAAAAACCGTAAATCGATGATAATGCGATCAGGTCGCCAAGAGCCGGGATACCCACTACCATGCCAAAACCAACTGAAAATGCCGTTGAAGACTTTTGGGTGCGTCGTTGCTGCAAGCTGTGCTTGTGCGTGAAGTGAACCCCTTCGTGGGCAAGAACCGTTGCCACCTGTGCTTCGTTATCGAGGCGTGACAGCATGCCAGTATTGATATAGATACTGCCATTTGGCAGTGCAAACGCATTCAGGCTGGGCGAGTCGATAATGCGCACGCTAATGGAGTCAGCGTATTCCGGATAAAGTCTTTGCATGACGGTCTCGAGGTAGACCTGCAGTTCCTTATCCTCATATAGATAATCGGCATTTTCCAGTTTCTCATCAAGTTCCCTCGCGGAATGCCACAAGCGATACTCTTCGGGGGACAGACTTTTGGTATCCTCCAGGCCCTGCATTGGTTTGACCGGCGTGGATTCGCAAGCCGCCAGGAACAATATGGCAAGGATTGCCAGTGTATTGCGCATACTCAGTTGCCGGTCTTTGAAGCGCTGCTGTTTGCCAGTTGCACCCCGGGGTATTCTTTCATGAGCCTGTCGGCCAGCTCGCGACATGAGTCGGCGTCGCGCAGATCTGTACCACCGGTAGAAACTTCGTGATTCATCCAGAGCAGGTCACCGGTGCTGAAATCCACCAGTCCTGCTATCAGAACGGAGTGGCCCAGTGGTATGGCAATGCCGAACATCGCACCCACAAAGGCGGTTGTTTTTCGCCCGGCTGTTGTTACGACATCT
>JBATGJ010000145.1:0-11777 GCA_049665685.1 Gammaproteobacteria bacterium | reverse complement strand
ACCCTCGACCGCGGTACTTGCCCGTGTGCAGCACGATATGCTGAGCAGTCGGCCGGATGCCATGCCCTGCGTGCAGTGGGGACAGCACGCGGTGCGGCGCTATCGTGACGAGCTGTTTGTACTGCCGCAGCGGGTGTCGGCCGGGCCTCGTGCGGAATGTGCCTGGCGGCTTGATCGGCCATTGCCACTGGCAAACGGCGGTATGCTCACGGCCACCCCGACAGTCGGCGCAGGATTGTGTCACGCGGCCATTAGCGGAGAAGGGGTGCATATCCGCTGGCGCCAGGGTGGCGAGACCTGTCGCCCGAGCGGGCGCACTCACCACCATGCATTGAAAAAGCTGTTCCAGGAGGCGGGCGTGCCGCCCTGGCAGCGGGACCGTATTCCTCTGCTGTATGTTGAAGAAAAGCTGGCTGCGGTCGCGGGAATGTGGATTTGCGAGCCGTTTCAGGCCGGGCCGCGCGAGGCCGGTTACCGGATCGACTGGGTGGATGAAGACCCGCATAATGGCTGCCGACCAGATTGAGGTCGGGGTGCGCTTCTGGTAGAGTTTCCTCCCGTCTCGTGGCACCCGTGCCGCACCCAGTTTCCAGGTAATTAATGACCCGATTTATTTTTATCACCGGCGGTGTGGTGTCCTCTTTGGGGAAAGGCATCGCATCGGCTTCGCTCGCCACCTTGCTGGAAACGCGCGGACTCAAGGTTACCCTGCTCAAGCTGGATCCCTACATCAATGTTGATCCCGGCACCATGAGCCCGTTTCAGCACGGCGAGGTGTTCGTGACCCAGGATGGTGCGGAGACCGACCTGGATCTTGGACATTACGAGCGCTTCGTCCGCACCACGATGACGAAGGACAACAACTTCACCACCGGGCAGATCTACGAGAACGTCATTCGCAAGGAGCGCCATGGCGATTACCTGGGCGCCACGGTGCAGGTGATTCCGCATATCACCGATGAAATCAAGGCCTCCATCATCAGGGGCGCCGGCGATGCCGACATCGCCATGGTGGAAATCGGCGGTACGGTCGGCGACATCGAGTCGCTGCCATTCATGGAGGCCATACGCCAGATGGGCGTGGAGCTGGGACATGAGCGCGCACTGTTCATGCATCTGACACTGGTGCCCTACATAGCGGTATCCGGCGAGATCAAGACCAAGCCAACCCAGCACTCGGTCAAGGAACTGCGTTCGATCGGTATCCAGCCGGATATCCTGCTGTGCCGTGCCGACCGGCCGCTGCCACCGTCCGAGCGTCGCAAGGTGGCGCTGTTTACCAATGTCGAGGAACGGGCGGTGATCTCCGCCGTCGATGTGGACAACATCTACAAGATCCCGCTGCTGCTGCATGAACAGCAGCTCGACAACATTGTCGTCGAGAAGATGCATATCGATGCCGGACCGGCCGAGCTTGCCGAATGGGAAAAGGTCGTGCGCAACAGCAGCGGCCATCAGCGCCAGGTCATGATTGCCATGGTCGGCAAGTACGTGGACCTGACCGAGTCATACAAGTCACTGTCCGAGGCGTTGAACCATGCGGGTATCCATACACTGACGGATGTCAACATCAAATACGTGGATTCGGAAAGCATCGAGACGCAGGGTACCGGTGAACTGGAAGGGGTGGATGCCATCCTGGTGCCCGGCGGCTTTGGCCAGCGCGGCGTGGAGGGCAAGATCGCGGCCGTCCGTCATGCGCGTGAAAACAACATTCCCTACCTCGGCATCTGTCTGGGCATGCAGGTGGCTGTCATCGAGTTTGCACGGCATGTGGCGGGACTGGAAGGGGCGCACTCGACCGAGTTTGACAGGGCTACACCGCACCCGGTCATTGCCCTGATCACCGAATGGCAACGCGAGGATGGCGTGACCGAACTGCGCAGTGAGGAATCCGACCTGGGCGGAACCATGCGACTCGGTGGCCAGATCTGCCAGCTGGTGCCGGGCAGTCTGGCGCACAGGCTTTATGGCAAGGACGAAATCGTCGAGCGTCACCGCCACCGCTACGAGTTCAATAACAAGTATCGTGAACAACTGCAGGCCAGCGGTCTGCAACTGTCCGGGACGTCTGCCGATCGCAGGCTGGTCGAGGTCATCGAGATCAGTGAACATCCCTGGTTCTTTGCCTGCCAGTTTCACCCGGAGTTCACCTCGAATCCGCGCGATGGCCATCCCCTGTTTACCGGATTCGTCCGGGCAGCATACGATTACCGCGCCGGCCGGCAGCAGGCTGCATCGACTGTGGTCGTGGCAAATGCCGATGCCTGAAACCTACATCTCTCGCGGGGCTGCCTGGTCATGAAGCTGTGTGATTTTCAGGTCGGGCTCGAACACCCGCTGTTTCTGATTGCCGGACCCTGTGTCATTGAAAGCGAGGCGCTGGCACTCGATACGGCCGGGCAGCTGAAGGAAATCACCGCGGCGCTCGGTATGCCGTTTATCTACAAGTCATCCTTCGACAAGGCCAACCGTTCCTCGCATACAAGTTTTCGCGGGCCTGGTATAGAGGAGGGGCTGCGTATCCTCGAGATGGTGCGTGCGCAGATCGGTGTGCCGGTGCTCACCGATGTGCATGAAGACACCCCGTTGAGCGAAGTGGCGTCCGTGGTGGATGTGCTGCAGACGCCGGCCTTTTTGTGCCGGCAGACGAACTTCATCCAGAACGTCGCACGCCAGGGCAAACCGGTGAATATCAAGAAGGGACAGTTTCTCTCGCCGTGGGACATGAAGAACGTGGCCGACAAGGCGCTGGCCACGGGTAATGCACAGATCATGGTATGCGAGCGCGGTGCCTCGTTCGGTTACAACAACCTGGTCTCGGACATGCGCTCGCTGGCGGTGATGCGCAATTGCAAGGTGCCGGTCGTGTTCGATGCCACGCACTCGGTACAATTGCCCGGTGGCCAGGGCGACAGGTCCGGCGGCCAGCGTGAATTCGTACCGGTGCTGGCACGGGCCGCCGTCGCGGCGGGTATCTCCGGGCTGTTCATGGAAACGCATCCCGATCCGTCGGTCGCCCTCAGCGACGGCCCGAATGCCTGGCCGCTGGGCGATCTGCACGCGCTGCTGGCCACCCTGCAGGCCATCGATGCCACCATCAAGGCCAGTCCGCTACCGGAGAGTGCACTGCTGGCGTGATTAAGCACATTTCTGGAAAGGTTTACCAAGTCACTGTTTATCGGAGTAATCATGTCAGCAATATCTGAGGTGCTGGGGCGAGAGATCATCGACTCGCGCGGTAATCCGACCGTCGAGGCGGAGGTTACGCTGGCATCGGGCACGGTCGGTCGTGCGGCCGTACCGTCCGGTGCATCCACCGGCTCACGCGAGGCGGTCGAATTGCGCGACGGCGACCCGGGTCGTTTTGGCGGCAAGGGTGTCAGCAAGGCCGTCAACCACGTCAACACGGTGATCCGCGATACGGTGCGGGGCATGGACGTGATGGAGCAGGTGGCCCTCGACCGCAGCATGATCGACCTCGACGGCACCCACAACAAAAGCGCACTGGGTGCCAATGCGCTGCTGGCCGTGTCACTGGCCGCCGCACAGGCGGCGGCGCGTGAACGGGGTGTCGGTCTCTACCGCTTGCTGGGTGGTGATGGCCCGTTCGTGATGCCGGTGCCGATGATGAATATCATCAATGGCGGTGTGCATGCCGACAACAGTGTCGACCTGCAGGAGTTCATGATCCTGCCGGTCGGTGCAGGCAGTCTGCGCGAGGCGGTACGTTATGGCACGGAAGTGTTCCATGCGCTGAAGTCTGTCCTGCACGGCCGTGGTCTGAATACCGCCGTCGGTGACGAGGGCGGTTTTGCGCCCGACCTGTCTTCCAACGAGGCGGCCATCGAGGTGATTCTCGAGGCCATCGATCAGGCCGGTTTCAGGGCCGGTGAAGATATCTGGCTGGGACTGGATGCGGCGAGTTCCGAATTCTACCGTGACGGCAAGTATGTGCTGGCCTCCGAGAACCGCGAGTTCACGGCGGCCGAATTCGTTGACTACCTGGCCGACTGGGTCGACAGATACCCCATCATCACCATCGAGGACGGCCTTGATGAAAGCGATTGGGACGGCTGGAAACTGCTGACCGGGAAACTTGGCTCGCGGGCGCAGCTGGTCGGCGATGACCTGTTCGTGACCAATACCGGTATCTTCCGCGAAGGTATTGACAAGGGGATCGGCAACTCGATCCTCATCAAGCCGAACCAGATCGGCACGTTGACCGAAACGCTGGAAGCGATCCGCATGGCCAGTGATGCCGGCTATACCGCGGTGGTCTCGCACCGCTCCGGCGAGACCGAGGATGTGACCATTGCCGATATCGCCGTGGGTACCAGCGCCACGCAGATCAAGACCGGTTCACTGTCACGTTCCGACCGGGTTGCCAAGTATAACCAGCTGATGCGCATCGAGGCCGAACTCGGCCAGCTGGCCACCTATGCCGGGGCTGCCGCCTTTACGCACCGGGCAGGCGGGTGATGCCAGGCGGCCGGCGTGCATAACGGTCATTGCCGTGCGCAGCGTGTGCCGGCATGAAGTCCATCGTCATCCTGCTGGTGCTGGTGCTGGTCTACCTGCAGTATCGCCTGTGGATCGGCGACGGCAATCTGCCTGATGTCATTCAGCTGGGTAATGAGGTCGAGGCCCAGCGCGAGGAAAATATCCGCTTGCGCGAACGCAACGATGTGCTCGATGCCGAGGTCCGTGACCTGCAACAGGGGCTCGACGCCATCGAGGAACATGCGCGGGAGGATCTCGGTATGGTCAAGGACGGCGAGACCTTCTACCAGATCGTGGAATAAATGCCCGCCAAAGCGATATACCGGGTCGTGGTGCCGGCAGCCGGAGCAGGCCGGCGCATGGCCTCGGGTATCCCCAAACAGTACCTGCCACTGGCCGGCAAGACGGTCATCGAGCATACCCTCGATGCCTTGTTGTCCTGTGCACACATCGACTCCATTGTGGTTGCCGTTGCGCCGGATGATGATCACTGGCCGGCTATTGCCAGGCGCTACAACCAGCGGCCGGTTGAATCTGTGACCGGTGGCGAACAGCGCTGTCACACGGTGCTCAATGCGCTGGACCACCTGGCACGTTCCGCGCAGGACCATGACTGGGTGCTGGTGCATGATGCGGCGCGGCCCTGCCTGCGCGCCGATGATGTCGCCAGCTTGATCAACTCACTGACAGACGATGACAGCGGTGGATTGCTGGGTGTGCCGGTCGCCGATACCATGAAGCAGGTGGGTGCTAACGGGCGCGTCGAACGGACCGTGGACCGGGAGGGCCTGTGGCATGCGCTGACGCCACAGATGTTCCGGCTGGGCACGTTGCGTAGTGCATTGCGCCAGGCCTTGTCCGCTGGCCAGCAGGTGACCGACGAAGCGGCCGCGATGGAACTGGCCGGTCACCGGCCGCGCATGGTCCAGGGGCATCGGGATAATATCAAGATCACCCTGCCGGCAGACCTGGCGCTGGCAGCCTTCCATCTGCAGGCGAGGTCAACGACATGAAGATTGGACAGGGCGTGGACGTGCATGCCTTCGGTGCGGGTGACTCCGTGGTACTGGGTGGCGTCACCATCCCCTTCAACCGCGGCCTGGAGGCACACTCGGACGGCGACGTGGTGCTGCATGCCCTGTGTGATGCGCTGTTGGGTGCGGCCGGACTGGGCGATATCGGGCAGTATTTCCCGCCGGACGATTCCGCCTGGCGTGACATCGACAGCCGCGTATTGCTGCGCAAGGTCAAGGACCTGGTCGGTGAAGAGGGTCTGACGCTGGTGAACGCCGACATCACGGTGGTTGCGCAGGCGCCCCGGCTGGCGCCCTGGATTGGCGAGATGCGCGAATACATCAGTACGGACCTCGATGTGACGGCCGCCCAGGTCAACATCAAGGCAACCACCACGGAACATCTCGGTTTCACCGGCAGGGGCGAGGGCATTGCCGCGTTTGCCATAGTCCTGCTGGACGACTGACCGCACCCGGCCGCGTGCTCGAACAGGCAATCCACACGCTGGCCTTTGCGCACGGCAAACCACCGGCGTGTGGACAGATCCGGCAGGTAGCGGAAGATTTCCGGGTGACTGAAATACCCCTGATCGAACCGGCAGGCGCCGGTGAGCATGTCTGGGTGCAGGTGCAGAAGCGCAACGCGAATACCCCGGTTATCGCAGAGCGCCTGGCAAGCGTCGCCGGTGTGCATCCACGCAAGGTAAGTTTTGCCGGTATGAAAGACCGCCATGCCGTGACCGAGCAGTGGTTCTCTGTCCACCTGCCCGGTCGTGATGACCCGGACTGGACCCAACTCGACGATGATAATACCCGCGTGCTGGCCCATGCCCGCCATGGACGCAAGTTGCAGCGCGGCGCCCTGCGGGGTAATGCATTCCGCCTCGTTATCCGTGAGGTGACCGGCGACGTGGAAGTGCTCGGGCAGCGCCTGCACCAGGTATGCACCAGCGGCGTGCCGAATTATTTTGGCGCGCAGCGTTTCGGCCGTGATGGCAGCAACCTGCAGACAGCGGAACGACTGTTTGCCAACCCGCGACTGCGCCTGTCCCGCAACCAGCGCAGTATGGCGCTGTCCTCCATGCGGTCACTGCTGTTTAACCGGGTACTGTCTGAGCGTGTAGCGATGGACTGCTGGGACCGTCCCGTCACGGGAGATGCCATGCAGCTCGAGGGCAGCCACAGCTTTTTTATCGCCGACGCGATCGATGACGACCTGTTACGCCGCGTTCGGGAGCACGACATACATCCGACCGGCCCGCTCTGTGGACAGGGCACAATCGTGGTCACGGGTGAATGTCTGGACATCGAGAACCGGGTTCTCGCTGCCTATGCTGACAATATCGCGGGGTTGGCGGCAGCCGGCCTGCGCAATGACCGGCGTGCCCTGCGGGTCATGCCGGGCGACTTCACCTGGAACTGGCCGGCTGAGAATTGCCTCGAGCTGATGTTCAGCCTGCCGGCGGGCAGTTATGCGACGGCGGTGCTGCGGGAACTGATTGAATACCGGGAGTGAGGTGCTGAAGCGCTGTCTCGCGCTTTGCGCGAGATAGTGTTTTCAATATATCAATCGCGCTGTGCGCGCAGTAACACGTACAGTGCCCCGGCACCCCCATCCCGCGGGGTGGCGGAGGTGAATGCGAGGACCTCGTGGTGCTGGCGCAGCCAGCTGTTCAGCCGGTTCTTCAGCACCGGTGCATCATGCGCCGAGCCATAGCCCTTGCCGTGGATGATGCGTACGCAACGACCGCCGTGTTCGCGACTGGCAGTGATGAAATCAAGGATTGCACTGCGGGCCTCGCTGGCCGTCATGCCGTGCATATCAAGCTCATCGTCAATGGCAAGCTGTCCGCGCCGAAACCGCCGCAGCAGCCGGTGCTGCAGGCCGGGACGCGAGAAAAACAGAGTGTCTTCGGACGCTACGCGGCCGGCATCATACAGGTCAGAGAAGGTGTCATCAGGTGCGGGTTCATGGCCTGCCTGCGGCAGGCGGGGGCGCGGGGATGGTGGCCGGTTCACCGGTGCGACCCGGTCATGCTCCAGCTTGCGCACCGGGCCGACACTGCGGCGAAACAGGTCGATATCGTTATTGGTCGGTTTTTTGCCTGAGCTCATGAGATTTCCGGTGCCGGAGGCGGCCTGGCAACGGTAACCGCATACAGGTTAGCACGCAACAAGCCAGCTGCCACGGTGTCGCGCGACCCGCTTAGTCTTTATACTAGACAGTCGCGGACACCGCTTTGGTTCGAATGAAGGCATTACCTGCTTGATGAAAATCCTGATCAGTAACGATGACGGCTACCAGTCCGAGGGTATTGTGGTACTTGCACGTGCGCTGGCCACCATTGCCGACATCCATGTCGTGGCACCGGACCGGGACCGCAGCGGAGCCAGCAACTCGCTGACCCTGGACAATCCCATCCGTGCACGCGTGACCGACAACGGCTTTACCTGCGTGGACGGCACACCGACCGACTGCGTGCACCTGGCCATTACCGGGTTGCTGGACAGCGAGCCGGACATGGTGGTTGCCGGCATCAACTCCGGCGCGAATCTCGGCGATGACGTAATCTACTCGGGCACCGTGGCAGCGGCCATGGAAGGCCGCTTCCTCGGCTTCCCGGCGATTGCGGTATCGCTGGTGACGGAACGGCCCACGCACTATGCAACGGCCGCAAGTGTTACCGTCGATCTGGTGCAGCGGGTCATCGCGGGTACCCTGCCGGCGGACACCATTCTTAATGTGAACGTGCCGGACCTCCCCCTGGAGCAGATCCGGGGCATGCAGGCGACCCGTCTGGGTCACCGCCACAAGTCCGAACCGGTCGTCCGCATGGATGACCCGCGCGGTCGTCCGGTGTACTGGGTCGGTCCCTCCGGTTCCGAGCAGGATGCCGGGCCCGGGACTGACTTTCACGCGGTGCGCACCGCGCACGTATCGGTGACGCCGCTGGATGTTGACCTGACACGCTATGATGCGATTGACAAGCTCGCCAGCTGGCTGGGCAGGCAGGAACAGGACTCTTGATAGCAACAGACCGCGGGATCGGCATGACCTCACAACGCACACGCGACCGGCTGGTCATGCGTCTGCGCGAGAAGGGCATCCGCAACGAAAAAGTACTCGACGTGATCGGCAATACACCGCGCCACCTGTTCGTGGACGAGGCGCTGGCCAGCCGTGCCTACGAGGACACGGCCTTGCCGATCGGCTACAACCAGACCATATCGCAACCCTATATCGTGGCGGTGATGACCGACCTGGTGACGTGTAACCAGCCGTGCAAGGTGCTGGAAATCGGTACCGGGTCCGGCTACCAGGCGGCAGTGCTGGCGCCGCTGGTCGAAAAGATCTATACCGTCGAGCGCATCGAACCGCTGGCCACGCAGGCGCGCCAGCGTTTTCGCAAGCTCGGTATTCGCAATGTGCGGGCCAGCTACTCGGATGGCACCGAGGGTTTGCCCGAATTCGCACCCTACGACGCCATCATTACCACGGCGGCTGCCGAGGCCATCCCCGATGCGCTGCTGGAACAACTGTCGGCAGAGGGCGGTCGTCTGATCATTCCCGTGGGCGGCCGCGCATGCCAGACACTGATCGTCATCACCCGCCATGGTGATGTGTATGAACGTGAAGAGCTGGATCCGGTCATATTCGTTCCCCTGCTGACAGGCCAGACAAAATGAAAATATTTACCGGTTTATACGACAAGTGTATGCACTGGGCACGCCACCGGCATGCCGTCCGTTATCTCTCTGCCCTGAGCTTCGCGGAATCGTCGTTTTTCCCGATACCGCCCGATGTCATGCTGGCCCCCATGAGCATGGCCAAACCGGACCGCGCCATGCAGTATGCCGCGGTGACCACCGTCGCCTCCGTGCTTGGCGGCCTGCTCGGCTATCTTATCGGTGCCTATGCCTTCGAGATCATCCAGCCATGGTTGCAGGAAACACGCTACTGGGAGAAATACCTGCACGGTCGGGACTGGTTCGAACGCTGGGGCTTCTGGGCCATTCTGATCGCCGGGTTTTCACCGATACCATACAAGGTCTTCACGATTGCGGCCGGAACACTGGGTATGAACCTGCCGCTGTTCGTTGCCGGCTCCTTCCTTGGACGTGGCGGTCGATTTTTCCTGGTCGCCTCGCTGATGGCATGGGGTGGGCCGCGTATGGAAGAAAACCTGCGTGTCTGGGTAGAGTGGCTGGGCTGGGCCGTCGTGGTGCTGGCATTCGCGGCCTACTTTTTCCTCAAATAGGTATGCGCGCGGCGCTCATCATACCGTTGCTTGTTCTGCTCTACGGGTGCACGACGGTCAAGGCACCGGTGTCGTCGCGCGGTACCGCACCGGAGCCGGCACCCACCATTTCCCGGCCGGGCGGTGCCGTCGTAACCCGACCGCCCGTGCCGGTCAGCAGGCCGGCCAACGGTGCCGACGGCCACTATTCCGTGCGCCGCGGTGATACCCTGTATTCAGTTGCCTGGCAACACGGCCTGACGGTCGGTGAGCTGGCAGGCCAGAATCGTATCCATCCGCCCTATACCATTTACCCCGGACAACGTTTGCGGGTCAGTGGGCCCACGCATGCCGTCGCACCCATACGCATCCAACCGCTGCCGGACCGGCAGGCTGCCCAGCCGGCCGGTCCCAAACTGGCGGTGAAACCCGCACCAGCCCCGGCACCGAAACCGGTCCCGCAGCCGGTCGCCAGACAGCCGGTAAAGCCGGCTTCGGCGCCGGACCCGCGGCCGGCCGAACCGGCCCCCGTGGCCGCGCAATCACCCGGTCCTGGCGGCGGTTATGACGGCAGCTGGGCCTGGCCAACCCGGGGCCGTGTCCTGCGCGGATTTCAGCCCAATGGAACCAGCAAGAAGGGCATCGACATCGGCGGGCATCATGCCCAGCCGGTCAAGGCTGCCGCTGGTGGCAAGGTTGTTTACGCCGGGAGTGGACTTGTGGGCTATGGCAGGCTTATTATCGTGAAACATAACGAAAATCTGCTCAGTGCCTATGGGCACAACAGCAAGCTGCTGGTAGCAGAGGGCGATCCGGTCAGTAAAGGGGACACGATCGCCAAAATGGGAAATAGTGGCACCAATCGTACTGCACTGTATTTTGAAATCCGCAAAGATGGCAAGCCGGTAAATCCCATGCAATACCTGCCCAGAAACTGATCGGGCACGGAAACGCCGGTCGCCGGACACTTGTGTAACCGGCGCGCAACGAGCGGGGGGGTGCCATGGCAAAGGGCGCCGACGACAACAATAAACCGCGGACCGGCCGTCAATCGACGGGGCGGGGGTCCACTGCAAGCAGATCCACTGCCGAAAGCCACGATCCGACCCGCCTCTATCTGAACGAAATTGGCGCCTCGCCGCTGCTCACAGCGGAGGAAGAGGTGAAGTTCTCACGACTGGCGCAACGCGGCGACGAGGCGGCCCGCAAGCGCATGATCGAAAGCAATCTTCGCCTGGTGGTGAAAATCGCGCGTCGCTACCTTAACCGCGGACTGGCATTCCTTGACCTGATCGAGGAGGGCAACCTCGGTCTGATTCGGGCAGTGGAAAAATTCGATCCGGAACGCGGTTTTCGTTTTTCGACCTATGCGACCTGGTGGATTCGCCAGACGATCGAGCGCGCCATCATGAACCAGACGCGCACCATACGCCTGCCGATACACGTGGTGAAGGAGATCAACACCTACCTGCGTGCCGCACGCAGCCTGGCGCAGGAACTGGACCATGAGCCCAGTGCCGAAGAAATTGCCGAATTACTGCACAAGCCGATCAGGGATGTTGAAAAGATGCTCGGCCTGAACGCGCGTACGGCATCGACCGATACCACTATCCTGAACGATTCCGGCAAGACCCTGCTTGACACCATTCCCGATGAACAGACCCCGGATCCGAGTGAGGCACTGCAGGAAAACGAGGTCCATCAAAACATCGAGGAATGCCTGGCGCAGCTTTCCGACAAGCAGCGCGAGGTGGTTGAGCGCCGCTTTGGCCTGCATGGCTATTCCGTGTCGACGCTGGAAGAGGTCGGCAGGGAAATCGGCCTGACCCGCGAACGCGTGCGGCAGATCCAGATGGATGCACTAAAGAAACTGCGCAAGATCCTTGAACACGAGGGGATCTCGATGGATGCGCTGTTGAAATAACCAAACCTGCGCGCGTCCCCGCCCATCCGGAATCCCCGGTTTTTGTAGGACTCAGCCTGGCACCATTGGATTAGTCAATTTCCTGTCGCACATCCGGCA
>JBATGJ010000144.1:0-3822 GCA_049665685.1 Gammaproteobacteria bacterium | reverse complement strand
GTACATGACCGAACTGTTCGCGCATCGCTGCCTTGTGTGCCCGGCCCCAGCCTCTCACCACGCGCTTCGCATAATTGATCGGTCCCACCAGGTCGGCCTCGGCCACACTGGTAGAGAAACGGCAACCGCCGATGACACCGGGGATCGCGTCGGGGGCATTATAGTCCCAGCAGATGCTGTCGGACGGCAGGCCACGGTAACTGGCCAGGGGTTCGGGATGCAGGCCGCTGCTGGTCCAGGACAAGGTCTCCATGAAATTTCGGCCGACCTGGCCTGACTCATTGGCAAGACCATCGGGTGCGTATTTACCGTTTGATGCCAGTAGTTGCCGCGGGGTTTCCACTGCCCCACACGCCACGATCACGCAGTTGCCGGAGGCCACTTGTTGCTTGCCGTTGCTGTCGACATAGTGGACGCCGGTCACACGGTCAGCCGGGCCAGGCTCGATATGGGTAACCTCGCAACGGGCCTGGAGCGTGCAGTAACCGCTTGCCAGCGCCTTGTGCATGAAGGTGACATCGACGCTGCCCTTGTCCCGGCGTGGGCAGCCACGGGTACAGTTGCCGCAGTAATTGCAGCCGGGCCGTCCATCATAGGGCCGCGAGAGTGCCGCCACAGAATTGGGCACCCAGTTCAACCCGAGTTTCTTGCTGCCAGCCACCAGCTTCTGGCTGGCATAGCTTAGCGCGTGGGCCGGCAGCGGATATGGTTCACTGCCCCAGCGCACCGCGTCCCGGGCCGGTCCTGCGACACCGATGATGCGCTCGGCCTCGCAGTAAAACGGCTCCAGTGTCGCATAGTCGAATGGCCAGTCTGCCGCAACCCCGAAGCGGCTGCGCATGCGCATGGCCTGCGGGTGCAGTCGCTGTGCCTCACCAGTAAAGTGCAGCGTGGAACCTCCCACGCCGCGCACATGGTGGTAGGCATGCGCTTTTCGCCGGTCGGTGGTATTGGCGCGTCCGCTGACGCGATTCCAGGAACGCAGTTCATCCCAGCGGTCATCGAGCCGCTGCAGGGGTGCGAACGTCTGCCGACCCTTTGCTCCGGCCTTGAACGGGAAGACGTCCTGCTCCCAGTCGTTTCGGGCAAGCCGGTAGTCGCGGACCGGGTCATAGGCCGGTCCTGCCTCCAGCACCAGGACGCGGAGTTTGTGACGGCACAGTGCCAGCGTCGCGGCACCACCACCCGCGCCGGCACCGATCACCACCACGTCATAGGTCGTATCAGCCAATACCCTTACCCTGGTGGTGGTGAGGTGTGGTCCGTGAAGCCCAGCGGCTGCGGAGGGCCCGGGTAGTCCAGCATTGCCCAGGTTTGTGGCTGCGCGTAATAGAACAGGAAGGCATATTCACGGGTGCGCTCGAAGAACACCCGTGGCAGCGATTTCGCGGTTGCCTGTTCCGCCAGCCTGACAACGCGTTCGCGCTCGGGCGCCTCAAGCTGTGCGAACGCCTGCTTGTCCTGCGTCCGGGCCTGCTGATCCAGCCAGCGGCAGCCGGTGCGGATCAGCTTGAGGAAGTCGGGATTGCCACGGGCATTGTCAGCCACCCGGGCAGCCACCCCCAGTTCGCTCGCAGCGGGGCTGACCTCATCCGCGGGCAGAAGGGTATCGATCCAGGCCTGCAGGCAGCGTGACTGTTCGGCATCAAGAAACTGATTGTCAGGTGAGGCGGGCGATACCACTGTGGCCAGCAAACGTTGTGACTGACCGAGCAGGCCCACAGTAAATGACCAGAGCAGGAAACAGCGGCGATTGAGTGACATAAGGGAAGACCTGCGACGTCAATCAGAGCATCTCATGACCGGAAGTCTGCAGCGTAGTATAGCCAAGTTACGCCGAACGAGCATGCCGGTGAAGCGTGGTGCAGCACCGGCAGGACCCACGTGCGTAAGTTTGCCGATACTAATAGGTCAATGCAACACCGGCCATTTTATCTGAACGGCACGTTTACGGCGTGCCATGCCAAGCAGGCCAAGCAGGCCCGATCCGAACAACCAGGCAGCCGCAGGCACCGGAACCACCTGGAAGCCAAAATCGGCAGTCGTGATGGGCGCGGCATTGTTGCCGGTATCAAAAAACAGTGACGTTGGTGTTGTTGGGATGAACCCGGAGGGCACCGTCGTGAGATCGATCTCGACTACAAAGTATGGACTACCGCCGCCGCCGGGGTAATCGGTACCTTGTGTAAACAGATAGTTACCGCTTGCATCGGTTGTGGTTGTGGCAAATAAATTTGTGCTGACAGAACAATCTACAGTATTACTAGCATTTGAATCACATAGGTTGACAACTATATCTTCCAGTCCGGGTTCACCTCCGTCCTGTATCCCGTCTCCGTCAAGATCATTCCAGACGAAATCACCGATAGACGGAGGGTAAATAGCCCCGGCGTGGGCTGTGATGCTAAAGGCAAATGCGAGAAACAGGACGGTTAACGCCCCGGGCAGAGCAATACTTTTCTTCATGGCCTTCTTTCCCCTGTTTAATTTTTATCTACGAATGATTGTCTTTCGAGCCAACTCCAGCACATCTTCATTCTTGATGGCCAGTTTATTGTCATAAAATCAGGCACTTCTCATGCCAGAAATATAATCTACTTAAAGAACAAGCCCTTGTTATCAAAAAGTTTCTTGCAACAGGCTAATTCTGTAAAACTTTCTGACAGGATTCTTGGTTCTCTAACAATATATTCCGTGGAAAGGTAAGGGTGTGAAGGTAAGGGAGTCAGAGCACATTTTCTCCTTATATTAGAAACAAATGTGCTCTGACACCCTTTATTTCTTTATTTATTCCCCGCGACTCATCCTCCTGAGCAGCAGGTAGCCCATTGCGAATAGAATTAGCAGCGGTAGGGTCGGATCGTAGGCTGTGGCAAGCTGATTCAGTGTACAGCCACCACCACTGCCGCCACCAACACCACCACCGACCACCGCTATTGCACTGAACAGCTGGCCGAAGATCTCGGACTCATCATCTACCAACGGGCCCGTATCGTCATCGCCTGACCATACCACCAGGAACTCATTACGCATGGGGTTGTATGCCATCCCCGGAGAGAAGGCATCAAAGTTGGCATCACCGCCTATGCCCATATCAGAGAACTGGACATCGGTTGTGCCGAGCTGACTACCGGCCGAATTGAGGCGCCGGCCGAAGATTTCGAATTCATCATCCACCAACGGGCCCGTATCGTCATCACCCTCCCACACCACCAGGTACTCGTTGGCCGCTGCATTCCAGGTTACCGCAGGATTATCAGCAGTAAAGCTGACATTGCCTTGTGGACCCATGTCGGTAATACGGAAGTCATTGATGCCAGCCTCGGCCCCCGTCGTAGCAGTGATGCGCTGCCCGAAGATTTCAAACTCGTTATCCACCAGTGTGCCTGTGTCGTCATCGCCACGCCACACCACCAGATATTCATCGTCTGTCGCATTCCAGGCGACAGCCGGGTCAGACGCGCCGAAGATGATGACACCATCCGTCGAGCCCATGTCAGAGATCCGGAAGTCATTGGTGCCTACCTCGGCCCCCGTCGCGCCGTCGATACGCTGAGTGTAGATTTCGACTTCGTCATCCACCAGCAAGCCCGTATCGTCATCACCACGCCACACCACCAGATACTCATTGTCTGTTTCATTCCAGGCCACCGCTGGGTCGTCAGCTCTATAGTTGACAAAGCCATCCGGTCCCATGTCGGAGATCCGGAAGTCATTGGTGCCTAGCTCGACCCCCGTCGCGCCATCGATACGCTGACCGAAGATTTCATACTCGTTATCTACCAGTGGGGCAGTGTCGTCATCACCCCCCCATACCACCAG
>JBATGJ010000143.1:0-4968 GCA_049665685.1 Gammaproteobacteria bacterium | reverse complement strand
GCAGACACAGGGCCACGATGCGCTGCATGCACAGCTGGTGCAGGACTTCATCTGCTGGCAGGCACCCTGGCAGCTGCTATTACCGGATATGGATACTGCGGTACGCGGCGAGTTCGAACGACACGCGCGGGTCCAACCGCTCAAACTCGCCCGCCAGTACCGCCTGTATCCGGATATTGTCGACCGTCGCGTGATCGACGCGGCACGCGTGGAGGCCCGTCTGCGCCGTACCCACCAGACACGACAACCGGCCGAAAAAATCATGTCCACCTTCTACATCGAACCGAGCCCGGAGCCGGCGGATCGATGAGCACGACTGCCGAACTGGCCACCGTCGAGATCTGCATCGACTGGCAGGCCGGCAACGTCACCCATCGCAACCGACGCTATGCCGGCAAGATCAATTTCTGGCGCGATGTTTTTACCGGCACCCTGGCCCGACGCGACGTTCGATGCCGCCGCCTGTACGGTTTCAATCGAGTACCTGACAGACCCGGTGCAGGTGGTCAGGGAGCTCGGCCGGGTACTCAAACCGGGGGCACCGTTTGTGATTACCTTCTCGGACCGCTGGTTCCCGACCAAGTCGGTCGGCATGTGGAATGACCTGCACCCGTTCGAGCGCATGGCACTGGTACTGGAATATTTTCACCGGGCAGGCAACTTCACGGACCTGGCAACCGAAAGTGTCGACGGTTATCCACGGCCGGAGGATGACAAATATGCCGATCGGCTGTCGCAGGCGGACCCGGTATTCGCCGTCAGCGGACGGGCAATGGCCTAGTGCGCCTGTGCCTGGGTGAGCAATACCTCGCCCAGCGCCGGTGCGGCACCCAGATAGGGCGCGATGGTAATCGAGACCGCAGGACTCTCGGCACGCACCTTGTCGACTTCTTCCGGGATGTCCGTTACCACATGCCGGCCGGCCGACAGAAAGTACGGCAGCACCACAATTTCCGTGGCACCCGCGTCAATGGCGTTGCGCAAACCGTCCGGTATGGACGGCTCGGCCAGTTCCAGGAACGCGCATTCGATCTGCGAGTATTCATCGCCGGCACGTTCTGCCAGTGAGCGTGTCAGCGTACGTATCTCGTCATTGGATGCGGCGCGACGACTGCCGTGTGCGACGACCAGCAGGCTTTTCATAGCTTATCCCTTCGATTTAGATTGATTCTCGCCGTCAGGTTACAACATTTGCCTACCTGCCTGCTATTCTGATAACAGACCCGTCGATGGCCGATTTGGTTCCAGGCGGCGGCCTCCCCGCGCCCGGTCATCTGCAGCAGCTGATTAATACATTTGTATTATTCACATGACATCCTTGCAGGCTTAAACAGGTCCCGGGAAGACACCGGCTGAAAGATCCCTGCTGCCCAAAATTGGTGCCTGTCTGATTCATGCATTCAACGAGAAAGATTGCAGTATGAACCCCGCCGGGAAAACTCCGTAGCGATTACGTGAAAACGGGATATCCGGCTGGATTCATTGTTGCGATTGATTGTTTGTGACACTACCTGCTGTACATAAGAATATATCTATATCTTTATGAAACTCGCGGAATGAATGATATTCGGCTATATATTCAACAAATATGTCACCCCGGTCTGTTCTGCTCAACGGTGACGAAGGCCTGTCAACGACGCTCAATAAAGGTGATGCCATGAACGTAAAGACTGTGTTGTCCTCCGCACTGGTGCTGGCACTGACAACGGGTTGCCAGAGTACCGGCAACATGACCAAGGAGGACTGGGGGAAGACCCTGGGTGCTCTCGGCGGCGCCGCTCTGGGTGCCTCGATAGCCGATGACAACAAATGGCTCGGGGCGGCCATTGGCGGTGTTGCCGGTTTTTATGCGGGACAGCTGATCGGACGTCATCTCGATGAAAAAGACCGCCAGGCACTTGCAGCCGAGACTGCAACTGCACTCGATAACGAATCGGCCGGTATGTCGTCATGGAAGAGTGACAGCTCGAGCGCCACTGCGGAAATCAAAACGGGCGAGATAACCTACACCAGCAAGCCCAAGCAGGTGAAGCGACTCAGCAGTGTCGAGGCGGTCCCGTCCATCAAGCTGGAAAACCGGGAATACCAGACAACCAGTGCCCTCAGGGTTCGTACCGGGCCGAGTACACAGTACAACACGATTACCACGCTCAATCCCGGTGATGTGGTCAATTCGGCAGGGCGTACCGACAACGGCTGGCTAATGCTTGCCAAACAGGGCGTCACTGTCGGTTATGTCCACGGCAACTATGTCAAACCTTATAATCCCATCGAACAGGCCAAGGCCCAGGGCATCGATCTCGATAATGTTAAGGTCGAAGACATAAATAAACAGGAAGCCTTTGCAGGCATTGACCTGGATGCGGTCGACATTTCAACTTCCACGGTGACCGCACAGGCCGGCTGCCGTGATGTTGAAATCAAGGTAAATACCGACAAGGGAGCAGAAAGCCAGAACAGCCGCGCCTGTCAGCAGGCCGATGGTGTGTGGCAACTGGGCTGAAAGGGGTAACCATTGAACAATAAACCACTCATGGTCGTGGTTGTGGGCATGCTTGTCTTCACCAGCACGACGATGGCCGACAAAAAATTCGCCCACAGCAAGTCGCTGGATATGACATTTACTGCCATTGGTGAACCCTGGTGCAGGCCTGACGTGCAGATGAATGTGGCAGCTCAGGATACCGCCAAATTCGAGACATCCGGCTATGACGACATCATCCGCAAGCTGGGCTATGTACTGGTCAAGGAGTGTCCTCAGGCCACTACCCTTTCCATTAAAGGCGAGGTGAATGGCGAATCCGCATGGGAGGGAAGCGCAAGCAGGGCGAATGACTGGCAGGCAAGCAAGGTGGTGACAGCAGCCGTTGCCGGCGATGAGCCGGTTGAAAAGACGGAAGATACCTCTGTCAACGAAAAGCCGGCACCACAACCGGTTACCGCGGAAGCAACCGCACCAGAAGAGACAAAACAGCAAGCTGAAGTGGTGGATGCCGGCGACAAACCGGACAAGCAAGCACCCGGGCAAACTGACGGGGGGGCGGGCCTGGCCAGGGCCACCAGCCTGGCTCCCGAGACTGTCGCGGCACCGGAAGTGGCAGTGGACAAAAGCGCTGAATCCGCCAGTGACCAGCCGACTGACCCGGCTGACAACCAGCCGGCTGTGGCGGACTCGGGGTTTCCGGACTGCGATACCCTGTTCAAGTGGGCTGCAGAAATGTACGAACTGGACAAGAACACCCGTGGCGGTTCCTATGCCGGCGGGCGCTACGATGGCAAGACCCTGCTCAATGGCCTGAAGGACAAACACCTGGTGCCGGTTTACGGCCAGCCGATCAATGCATGGTCTGATGACGACCTCGACAACTGGCAAACGGAATTCGTTGCCTGTCACAAGGACATGAAAAAAAGGGTCAAGGAAATACGGGGCAGCAACAAATACCAGGATCCACTGTATAAAATGTTTGTCGGCGGACAGGGCTACCTGAACCTGTTGGGCATGCGTCGCAACACCAGCGATGAATTTGGCTATGCACAGCTGATCAGGCACCAGATCAAGGTCTACGATGAATACCACAAGGCAGTGGAACTCAGGGCGAGCCAGATCAGGGAGGCGGAAAGCCTGGAGGCAACCAATGAAAGCATCCAGAAGGTGTCACTCATGGCCGCCGAACCACAGCTCAAGTATCTGTCCAGCGAAGAACAGCAGGCGCACCGCGTGGCCCTGAACATGCAGCTGCAACAGTTGCGTGAACGGGTGCGACAGGCCCAACTGCGCGCCCAGCGTCAGGCCGATATCGATAGTCAATTCAATGTGTTATCAACGGCACCCACATATGACCGGGTGCGTTTCTACACCACGCTGCTGTTTGATCCGGCCCGCCTGGAAGGCAGCAAGATAAACTTCGAGCAACAGCGCAACTACTACGGTGGCAGGGGCCAGACCAATCCGTTAAACGGCGCGCTACAGCTCACCCACCCGGCCGAGCATTTCAAGCAAGTCAAAAACGGAGTGGCACAGATCAATGCGCCGATGTACATGCTGGTCAAGGCGGATGACAACGAGATTGAATCCCCCTATCGCATGATCGTCGACGCAAACGGCTCCGATAAGGATATCGATGGATGGATGCTGGTAAAGGCCGGCCAGGAATTCCATGTCAAGTACGATGATGGCATGCCGCTGTTCGAAATCTCGGTTGAGGACGCCGTGGCATGCAAGTCCGACATGTGTACCGACGAAATGAATGCCGAGGACCTGATGCAGGCCTGGTACAAGGACGAAGACATGACGTTCACGCCCGACACTGCAGAGTCCGGCACCGGAGGCGAGGCACAATGAGTCTTCCAAACAACAAGATGCTTACCTACGGCATTATCGCAGGTGTCGTAGTGGTTATCCTTGGCGCGTACCTCTATGTGGCCGGTAAGGGTGCTGATGAATTCGAGGATTACCTGTATGACAATGACCTGAGTGATGCACTGCGCTACCGCGACATGGACTATTCGCCGCTATCGGATGCGATCGCTATGAAAGACATCGAGCTCGAATTCGTCCTGTTCAACATGGGCCGCGACGAGGCAAAGATTTCAGGACACCTTGACTCGTTGGTTATCGAGGGGGTGAGCGATGATGACGAGATTCGCATCTCCTTCAGCGGTTTCGAGATGGTCACCGATCCTGGCGAGTCGGATTACCGGGATAACTTTCTGTATACACTTATCAAGGATCAATTGAAGATAATCAACCAGATGGGGATTGAAGAAACCAGTCTGGAGGGCAGTGTCACGTATGCATACGATGCGGATGACAAGCATCTGGAAATCGGCATAAATCTGAATGCCGAGGGTATTGCCGGCGTCAACGCGGAACTCGCGCTGGATCGGGCGCGCAAACTGGTTGACAGCAAAATCGAGACACTCATTGCAGGGGCGATGTCGAATCCCAGGAAACAGCTGGATGAGTTC
>JBATGJ010000142.1:0-2338 GCA_049665685.1 Gammaproteobacteria bacterium | reverse complement strand
GACCGATATGAAGCATCTTGGCGTATCGTCCGCCCTGGCGCTGGAACAGGCCATCCTTGACATGGTGCGGGCGGGCAAGGCCGTGTACGTGGCCGGCGCCGGCGAACAGCCGCGCAAGCGCATGGAAAACCTCGGCCTGCTGGAACACATTCCGCCCAAGCACTTCCAGGATACCAGGGCTAATGCCCTCCAGCTTGCCGTGTTCGGGCCGGCTGGTACGGCCAATGCAGATATGGAAGGCGAAAACGAAAACGCGGAGACTGCGGATTCCAAAGACTGAACGGCCCCACTACCAGATGCCGCTCAACATGGCGATGCCATGGGCGTTGTGTTCGACTGCCGTCTGCAGCAAGTCGACCTTCATCCCGCCCAGTGCGTATACCGGCATGGGCAGGTCGCGGCAGGCTGCTGCAAATCCGTCCCAGCCCAGCACCGGTGCGCCCGGGTGCGATTGCGTTGGCAGCACCGGTGAGAGCACGGCAAACTCCGCGCCCAGTCGGACCGCCTGCAGCAGTTCCTCGCGGTTATGGCAGGAGGCTGCCCACGGTATATCCGTCATGGGCGGGGCATTGCGTGTATTGAACTGTGCGGTTTGCAGATGCACGCCATCTGCGCCCGTGTCTATCGCGAGCCCGATGTCGCTGTTCAGCAGCACCCGTGCGCCATGCGCGTGGCACAGGTCAATGACATCTTCTGCAAACCCTCGCAGGGTGGCCGCATCCATGTCTTTCTCGCGCACCTGTACCAAGCGCACACCGTTCTGTAAGGCGGCCTGCAGGCGCCCCATGAAGACATCGACCCCGAGTTTGCCTGCCTGCGTGATGGCGTACACCGGTGGCAGGCGCAGGGCGTTCATGATGTCATGATTTGCGGGTAGTAACGGCTCGACATCGATGTGGTGCGGATCCTGCCAGCTCAGCTGCTGGTCCTCGCGCCCGTGCGGTTCGCCCTGCCATTCGGTGACACGAAACAGCTGCAGGTGAGCGATTGCATGCGGGTAACGAAAGGTACGGGTGAGCCACGGCTGTGCATTGCGGATGTCGATGGATAGTTCCTCGTGCAGCTCGCGCGCCAGTGCGTCCCGGGGCGCCTCCCCGGACTCGATCTTGCCGCCGGGAAATTCCCAGTAGCCCGCCATTGCCTTGCCGGCTGGACGTTGCGCCAGGAGAACATGCCCGTCCGGACGGGTGATAATGCCAACCGCGACCTGGAGCTCGGGGGCTGTGCCCATGGCTGGAGGCGGGTTATTACCGGGACTGGAAACGGCCAAGTTACGGTGCACTCAGCTGTCGTTGGGTTCCAGGCTGGCATCCCAGCCGGCTGCGCGCGCACGGTCAAAGGCCTCGCGCTGGATACGCATATAACGATCGCGAATGTCTTCGGGGAGCTGGTTCACCTGGTAACCGTATTTCTCCCACTCCGTGTGGGTTTTGTTCCACAGGTCTTCCAGCGCTGCCTGCTGCCATCCCGCACAGGTTTCTGTCTCGGGAATGATGCCGAAGGCCCAGGCATCACGGATGATGCGACCGGCAATGGTCATGCCGCCGTCAGTATCTTTATCGATTCCGACGTAAGGTGGTTTACTGGTTCGCATGGGTGTTGGGGGGTTGGTCCCTGTATTTGCTGGTATATTATCAAATAATACCAAATAACAGGCTTTCTCCCTATTCGCGGGGCAATTATGGCTGGAATGACAACGATGCCGGGTCCGCACGAGGCTCTGCCGGGCCGGGAAGCGCGCATGCCCGTGCCGGACCGCCATAACGTCAACGGGCATCCCCTTGAGCCGCCATTCCCGGATGGTATGGAACAGGCCCTGTTCGGGATGGGCTGTTTCTGGGGTGCGGAACGACGCTTCTGGGAGCAGCCCGGTGTCTACTCGACGGCCGTCGGCTATGCGGGCGGACTCACGCCCAACCCGACCTACGAAGAAGTCTGTACCGGCATGACCGGACACAACGAGGTGGTGCTGGTGGTGTTCGATCCGTTGGTGGTGACATACCGGGATCTGCTGAAGGTATTCTGGGAGTCGCACAACCCGACTCAGGGCATGCGCCAGGGCAACGACCGGGGCACCCAGTACCGTTCCGGTATCTATGTCTATCACGAGGCGCAAAAAGCAGCCGCCCAGGCCTCGCTGGCGAACTACCAGCGCAGCCTGTCTGACCATGGCTACGGCAATATCACCACGGAAATCATCGATGCACCGCCTTTTTACTATGCCGAGGACTATCACCAGCAGTACCTTGCCAAGAATCCTGGCGGCTATTGCGGTATCGGGGGTACGGGCGTGAGCTGCCCGGTCGGCCTCGACCTCGATCAGAAGTCTGCGTAGGAT
>JBATGJ010000141.1:0-2991 GCA_049665685.1 Gammaproteobacteria bacterium | reverse complement strand
GTCGTGGAGGGTCTGGCAGATCTGGAAGCAGGACGAGAAGTTTCCCTTGCAGTAGCCAGGAAGCGGCTGGGCTTGAAATAGATCAATGCCGCGGGTTGTTATCAGCTTCGCAGAGTCGGCATTGCGCGATCTCGAGGAGATCAAGGCCTGGTATGCGGAGCAGGGCGTGTCCGATATCGGTGAACGGTTGGTAGCCGAGGTCTTTCAACGGGTCGAGACGCTTGTCGATCATCCTGACATATGCCGGGTAGTCCCCGAATTTGAGCAATCATTCCTCCGGGAGTTGATTCATCCACCGTTTCGAATTGTTTACCGTCACGATACGAAGCGCGTGAGGATTGTGCGTATCTGGCGTAGTGAAAGACTGCTGCATCTCGATCCGGATACAAAGACCTCTTAGCCAGTCGGTGACAGGTAGAAATCACTGCGGGGATCAGTGATGCATCGTTATGCATCGTTATGCATCGTTATGCATCGTGGTGCACACATTGCAACGGGCGCCACGGTAAGTAATTGAGTTAAAAGGCTTATGAATCGCCTTTCTGTTCTTTTAATCCGATGGTCGAAGGTTCGAATCCTTCACGAGCCAGCATTAAATCTACTAAGTTATTAACTTACACGCCGCCTGAGAGCGTATAAAGCGCCTATGAAAGTACCTAAAAGATTGAAACCGCTGGTCGACGATGGCCTGGTCGATGAGATCCTCTCCCAGTTGATGAGTGGTAAAGAAGCGCAGGTCTATGTGGTTCGCTGTGGCGCAGCGATACGCTGTGCCAAGGTTTATAAGGCAGCGAACCTGCGCAGTTTCAAACAAGCCGTGCAGTATCAGGAAGGGCGCAAGGTTAAAAACAGCCGCCAGGCCCGCGCCATGGGGAAACGTACCCGTTACGGGCAAAAAGAGTCGGAACAGGCCTGGGTCAATGCGGAGGTGGATGCGCTCTATTGTTTGGCCGCTGCCGGTGTGCGTGTGCCCAAGCCCTATGGGTTTGTTGATGGCGTACTGTTGATGGAGCTGGTAACAGACGACGAGGGCATCGCCGCCCCGCGACTCAATGACCTGACCTTGACCGGCGCGCAGGCGCGTGAGTATCACGGACGGATCATTGCCGAGATCGTGCGCATGCTCTGCGCGGGTCTTGTCCATGGCGACTTGTCGCCATTCAACGTGTTGGTTGATCAGGAAGGTCCGGTCATTATCGATCTTCCTCAAGCGGTCAATGCCGCAGGCAACAACAGCGCAGGCATGCTGCTGGAACGGGATGTTGACAATATGGCAATTTATTTCGGTCGGTTTGCCCCGGAGTTACTGAAATCCGACTACGGCAAGGAAATCTGGGGGCTTTATGAGAGCGGCAATCTCCAGCATGACACGCCGCTTACCGGGCACTTTGAGCGCAGCACGGTGGATGCCGATGTGGCAGCAGTCATGCAGATAATTGACGACGCCCGCGAACAGGAAGCCGAGCGGCGCCAACGGGAACTGGATGTACGGGAAGGCTAGTGAATCAATGAGGCAATCAAGGGGTCAGACTCGAACGATTCGATGATTGTTTGATTTATCAATGGTGTCTGACCCCATTTACCTGAATATTAGAGAAATTCAGAATCTGATCCCTGTGTATGGCGAATTGTTATTCATGCTTGACCGTACCCCTGAATCAGTACCACGCCTGTTGTTGGAAAGAGAAAGAACATAGTCCGGCAACCCTTGCTTGACGAACCAGCATGTGAACGGCAGCAACATCACCATGCAGCAGTCAATTCATCAATGTTCGCTCCGGCAGTCATGCAAATCCTGGTAGAGCATTCCCCAAGCCGGATTAATAGCTATCCGGATTAATATCTATATCGGGGCTTCACACATCACGCGGGACATATCACACTGCACGTGCCGTCTTCACGGGGAATCCGTGTCAATTGTTTGACTGAAGATGGTCAATCGGTTCTTCCCCTGCAACGGAGCCAGTATTAACGGCTCTCAACATCATGATTAAGGAGTAACACAAGATGAAACATTCACATCAAACTGTGCCGCAATTACACCCCGCCATAGACCGTCCCGTGTACACAGAGCTGGAGATTCAGTACGACGATGAGTACAGGCTTGCCTGGTATTATATGGATGCAAAGCCGCTTCCATGCTGCTCGCCAACGTTAATCAGGGAAATGCAGCAATGGTACGGTGAATTGATCAGTTCATCGTACCCTGACAATGTGCGCTATATTGCGCTGGCATCAAAAGTTCCGGGCGTTTTCAATCTGGGGGGAGACTTGAATCTCTTTATCGAGCTCATCCGTAACGGTGACAGAGCAGGCCTGATGCACTATGCCACCTCATGCATCGACACGCTTTTTCTGCATTACACCCATCTTGGTAAGGATATTACAACCATTACCCTCGTACAGGGGGATGCCCTGGGTGGTGGCATGGAATATGCGATATCAAGTGATGTGCTCATAGCCGAGCGCAGTGCAAAAATGGGTATGCCGGAAATTCTGTTTAATCTTTTCCCCGGCATGGGCGCCTACAGTTTCCTTTCACGGAAGATCGGTGCAGCCCAGGCAGAAAAGATGATTCTTGGAGGATGCCTCTATTCTGCTGAGCAATTGCATGAGATGGGCATCGTCGATGTGCTGGCTGAGGATGGGCACGGAGAACAGGCTGTCCTCGATTACATTCATAAAGAAGAGCGAGCCCAAAATGGTTATCAGGCTTTTCGGCAGGCCAAACAGTATTGCAACCCGGTGAGCTACGAGGAACTGGAGAACATCACCACTGCCTGGGTCGATGCTGCGTTGCGCCTTGAGGAAAAGAGCTTGCGCATGATGGAACGCCTCGTGTCAAGGCAATCCGCAAGACTACATCGCAGCCAGGAGCCTGCCGGACTTAAGGGACTGGAAGTAGCGAGCAGGGGCAGGGCCTCTTGAAGCAATAGGCGTAGTTTCACAAGGGCTAGCTATCGAAAAAGCCATAGAGCCCTGGGTCTACTC
>JBATGJ010000140.1:0-5726 GCA_049665685.1 Gammaproteobacteria bacterium | reverse complement strand
GTGTATATCGGTGCGGAAGTGAAGCCGGGCGACATCCTGGTCGGCAAGGTCACGCCGAAGGGCGAAACCCAGCTGACGCCGGAAGAGAAACTGCTGCGCGCTATCTTTGGCGAAAAGGCCTCCGATGTGAAGGACACTTCGCTGCGTGTGCCCAGCGGCATGGACGGCACGGTGATCGATGTGCAGGTGTTTACGCGTGACGGTGTCGAGAAGGATGCCCGTGCCCTGCAGATCGAGGAAGAGCAGATGGCACATATCCGCAAGGATCTGAACGACCAGCTGCGCATCATGGAGGATGATATCTACGAGCGCGTCGGTTTACTGCTGCAGGGCAAGATCGCCGAGGGCGGTCCGAAGAAGCTGGCTGCCGGTTCCAAGGTGACCAAGGACTACCTGGCGGATATCGGCCGCGACAAGTGGTTCGAGGTCAGGCTGCGCAATGAAGATGCCAATGCCGACCTGGAGAAAAACGCCGAGCGGCTCAAACAGCTGCACAAGGACTTCGAGCAGCGCCTGGAAGACAAGCGCAAGAAACTCACCACGGGTGATGATCTTGCGCCGGGCGTATTGAAGATGGTCAAGGTCTACCTGGCGGTCAAGCGTCGCATCCAGCCCGGTGACAAGATGGCCGGTCGCCACGGTAACAAGGGTGTGATCTCCATGATCCAGCCGGTTGAGGACATGCCGTTTACCTCGGACGGTACGGCCGTGGATATCGTGCTCAACCCGCTGGGTGTGCCGTCGCGCATGAACATCGGCCAGGTACTGGAGACGCACCTCGGCTGGGCCGCCAAGGGCCTCGGTATCAAGATTGGCAAGATGCTGGAGGCACAGCAGAAGGTGATCGAGATCCGCAAGTTCCTGGACAAGATCTACAATGCCAGTGGCCAGAAGGAAGACCTGGCGTCGTTTACCGATGACGAAATCATCGAACTGGCGCGCAACCTGGTGAAGGGTGTGCCGATGGCCACACCGGTGTTCGACGGCGCCCCGGAATCCCAGATCAAGTACATGCTGGAACTGGCAGACCTGCCGCAGAGCGGACAGACAACGCTCTACGACGGGCGTACCGGCGATGCCTTCGACCGCGAGGTTACGGTCGGCTATATGTACATGCTCAAGCTGAACCACCTGGTAGATGACAAGATGCATGCGCGCTCCACCGGCCCGTACAGCCTGGTTACCCAGCAGCCGCTGGGCGGCAAGGCCCAGTTCGGTGGTCAGCGCTTCGGTGAGATGGAGGTGTGGGCGCTGGAGGCCTATGGCGCTGCCTATACACTGCAGGAGATGCTCACCGTGAAGTCCGATGACGTGAACGGCCGTACCAAGATGTACAAGAACATCGTGGATGGCAACCATCACATGGATGCCGGCATGCCGGAATCATTCAACGTGCTGGTCAAGGAGATCCGTTCGCTTGGGCTCAACATCGAACTGGAACAGGATTAGTACAGTAACTAGTAGATTGTCACCAGACACGTCTCGTAACTAGATACTGCAACTCCATTTACAGGAGCGACGATGAAAGACTTACTTAATTTGCTGAAGCCGCAGGGCCACACCGATGATTTCGATGCGATTCGCATCGGCCTGACATCACCCGACATGATCCGTTCCTGGTCCTATGGAGAGGTCAAGAAACCCGAGACCATCAACTACCGCACCTTCAAACCGGAGCGGGACGGGCTGTTCTGCGCCAAGATCTTCGGCCCGGTCAAGGATTACGAGTGCCTGTGTGGCAAGTACAAGCGACTCAAGCACCGCGGCGTGGTGTGTGAGAAGTGCGGCGTGGAGGTCACGCTGGCCAAGGTGCGACGCGAGCGTATGGGCCACATCGAGCTGGCCAGCCCGGCGGCACATATCTGGTTCCTGAAATCGCTGCCTTCACGGATTGGCCTGCTGCTGGACATGACCCTGCGTGATATCGAGCGCGTGCTGTATTTCGAGGCCTTCGTGGTCGTCTATCCCGGCATGACCACGCTGGAGCGCGGGCAGCTGTTGTCCGACGAGGCCTACCTCGAGGCGATCCAGGAAAACGGTGATGAATTCGATGCGCGCATGGGCGCCGAGGCCGTGTACGAGCTGCTCAAGGGCATCGACCTGCAGGTCGAGACCGTCAAGCTGCGCGAGGAGACCGGGGCAACCAAGTCCGAGACCAAGCTGAAACGGCTCGCCAAACGTCTGAAACTGGTCGAGTCCTTCCTCGAGTCGGGTAACCGGCCCGAGTGGATGGTGATGAACGTGCTGCCGGTATTGCCGCCGGAACTGCGTCCGCTGGTGCCGCTGGACGGCGGCCGCTTTGCCACCTCCGATCTGAACGATCTTTACCGGCGCGTTATCAACCGCAACAACCGGCTCAAGCGCCTGCTGGAACTGAGTGCGCCGGACATCATCGTGCGTAATGAAAAGCGCATGCTGCAGGAATCGGTCGACGCCCTGCTGGACAACGGCCGTCGCGGCCGTGCCATTACCGGCACCAACAAGCGTCCGCTGAAATCGCTGGCGGACATGATCAAGGGCAAACAGGGACGCTTCCGCCAGAACCTGCTCGGCAAGCGCGTCGATTACTCCGGCCGTTCCGTGATCGTGGTTGGCCCGACCCTGAAACTGCACCAGTGCGGCCTGCCCAAGCGCATGGCGCTGGAACTGTTCAAGCCGTTCATCTTCAGCAAGCTGCAGCTGCGTGGACTGGCCACTACCATCAAGGCCGCCAAGAAACTGGTCGAGCGCGAGGGTCCCGAGGTATGGGATATCCTTGAAGAGGTGATCCGCGAGCACCCGGTCATGCTGAACCGGGCGCCGACGCTGCATCGTCTCGGCATCCAGGCCTTCGAGCCGGTGCTGATCGAGGGCAAGGCTATCCAGCTGCACCCGCTGGTGTGCGCCGCGTTCAATGCCGACTTCGATGGCGACCAGATGGCGGTGCATGTGCCGCTGTCCATCGAGGCGCAGCTGGAAGCACGCGCCCTGATGATGTCATCCAACAATATCCTCTCACCGGCCAACGGCGAGCCGATTATCGTACCGTCGCAGGACGTGGTGCTGGGTCTTTATTACCTGACGCGCGAGTCCATCAATGCGAAGGGTGAGGGCATGGTGTTTACCGACGTGTCGGAAGTGCACCGCGCCTACCAGAACGGTGATTTGTCCGTGCATGCAAAGGTCCAGGTGCGCATCCGCCGTTACGAGTTCGATGATGGCGGCGAGGCAAAAGAAGTGTACGGTCGTGTCGACACCACCGTGGGTCGTGCCTTGCTGTCCGAGATTCTGCCCGGAGGACTGACCTTCGACCTGGTCAACCAGAACATGACCAAGAAGGCCATTTCCAGTCTGATAAACGCCTGTTACCGGCGCGTTGGCCTGAAGGAAACCGTGATTTTCGCCGACCAGCTCATGTACATGGGCTTCTCCTATGCAACCCGTGCCGCGGTCTCCTTCGGCATCAACGACATGACCATTCCCGAGGTCAAGGCCAAGATTCTCGGTGAGGCCGAGGAAGAGGTTTACGAGATCGAGCGCCAGTACACTTCCGGCCTGGTGACCATGGGTGAGCGCTACAACAAGGTGGTGGATATCTGGTCACGCACCAACGAGCTGGTGGCCAAGGCAATGATGGATACCCTGGGTACGGAGGTAAAGAAAGATGCCAAGGGAAATGAGGTCAGGCAGCCGTCATTCAACTCGGTCTACATGATGGCCGATTCCGGTGCGCGTGGTTCGGCGGCACAGATTCGTCAGCTGGCCGGCATGCGCGGCCTGATGGCCAAGCCGGACGGCTCGATCATCGAGACGCCGATTACCGCGAACTTCCGCGAGGGCCTGGACGTATTACAGTACTTTATCTCCACCCACGGCGCCCGCAAGGGTCTGGCCGATACCGCGCTGAAGACCGCCAACTCGGGCTACCTGACCCGCCGCCTGGTAGACGTCGCGCAGGACCTGGTCGTCATCGGTGACGACTGTGGTACGGAAGGCGGGTTGTTCCTGACACCGCTGGTGGAGGGCGGCGACATCGTTGAACCGTTACGCGAGCGTGTACTCGGTCGTCTGACTGCCGAAGATGTCTTGCGTCCGGGCAGTGACGAGGTCATTGCGCCCAAGAACTCGCTGCTCGACGAGGACTGGGTCGATCAGCTGGAAGCTGCGGGTGTCGATGAAATCAGGGTACGTTCCCCGATTACCTGCAATAACCGCTACGGTGTCTGTGCCGCCTGTTACGGTCGTGACCTTGCGCGTGGCCACATGGTCAACGCCGGCGAGGCAATCGGCGTCATTGCCGCGCAGTCGATTGGCGAGCCCGGCACCCAGCTGACCATGCGCACCTTCCATATCGGTGGTGCGGCCAGTCGTGCCGCCACGGTCAACAGCGTGGAAGTCAAGGCGACGGGTATGGTGCGCCTGCATAACATCAAGACGGTCACCAACAAGAACGGCAACCTGGTGGCCGTGTCGCGTTCCGGTGAAATCGGTCTGCTGGACGAATTCGGTCGTGAGCGCGAGCGTTACAAGGTGCCGTATGGCTCGGTCATCAGTGTGGCCGATGGCGATGCGGTTAATGGCGGCAGCGTGATTGCCACCTGGGATCCGCACACCCACCCGATCGTGACCGAGGTGGCCGGTATCGCCAAGTTCACCGACTTCATCGATGGCGTCACGGTGCAGGAGTACACTGACGAGATTACCGGCCTCACCAGCCGGGTGATTACCGATCCGAAATCGCGTGGCTCGGCCGGCAAGGACCTGCGTCCGATGGTGCGGTTGGTCGATGCCAAGGGGGATGCCCTCAAGCTGGCCGGAACCGACCTGGATGCGCAGTACTTCCTGCCTGCCGGTGCCGTGGTCGGGCTGGAGGACAGTGCCGAGGTCAGCGTGGGTGACGTGATCGCACGTATCCCGCAGGAATCTTCCAAGACCCGTGATATTACCGGTGGTCTGCCGCGCGTGGCCGACCTGTTCGAGGCACGCAAGCCGAAAGAACCGGCCATCCTGGCCAGGATCTCGGGTACTGTGGGCTTCGGCAAGGACACCAAGGGCAAGCAGCGGGTGGTCATTACCGATAGCGACGGGAATACCCACGAGGAGCTGATCCCGAAGTGGCGACATGTCACCATCTTCGAGGGCGAGCACGTGGAGAAGGGTGAGACGCTGGTCGATGGTGAGCCCAGTGCGCACGATATCCTGCAATTGCTGGGTACGGCCACCATGGCGGAATACCTGGTGAAGGAGATCCAGGACGTCTACCGTCTGCAGGGTGTCAGGATTAACGACAAGCATATCGAGGTCATCCTGCGCCAGATGCTGCGCAAGGTGGAGATCCTGGTGACCAATGACAGCCACTTTCTGCGTGGCGAGCAGATCGAGAAAGCCCGTCTGCTGGAGGAAGCCGAGCAGCTCGAGCGCGAAGATAAGCAGCCGGCGGAGTACCTGCCGCTGTTGCTGGGCATCACCAAGGCCTCGCTGGCGACCGAATCCTTCATCTCGGCGGCCTCCTTCCAGGAGACCACCCGGGTGCTCACCGAGGCCTCGGTCCGGGGCAGCCGCGACAGTCTGCGCGGGCTGAAGGAGAATGTCATCGTGGGTCGGCTGATCCCTGCGGGTACGGGGCTCGCCTATCACGAAGAGCGCCGTCGGCAGCGGGAAATCATCCCGATGGACATCGCCGGAGAGATGGCGGCTGTGGACGCACCCGAGGAAGGCAGTGCCGAGGATATTGCGGAGTCCTCGGC
>JBATGJ010000139.1:0-3275 GCA_049665685.1 Gammaproteobacteria bacterium | reverse complement strand
TTGGAAGCGGCGCTGGTGGCCGCTGGTCTGATGATCGTGTCGGGCTGTACCAGTGGACAGGTGGCGAGACAGGCGCCTGATTGGCAGGTACTTGTGGTTATCGCTACCTCGTTCGGCGTCGGTGCGGCGTTGCAAAAGAGCGGTGCTGCCGGGGTACTGGCAGATGGTATCATCGGCTTGGCAAGTGGCAGTCCCTGGGCCACATTGGTGCTAGTGTTCGCCGCCACAGCACTGCTAACAGCCATCGCCACCAACAATGTAGCGGCGGTGCTGGCCTTCCCCATTGCACTGTCGGCGGCCCATCATATGAACGTGGACGTAATGCCGTTCGCCATCACCATCATGGTGGCTGCATCGGCCAGTTTCGCCACGCCCATCGGCTACCAGACCAACCTGATGGTGTACAACGCTGGGGGTTACCGGTTCACGGACTTCGTGCGTATCGGCTTGCCCCTGACCCTGTTGGTGGGCTTGGTGACCGTCGGGTTGGTACCATTGATTTGGGGGTTTTGACAGGTCGCTTGACGGGAAACATAATTCACCCAATTCGCGAGAATCAACCAAAAGAATAGCTGCCGTGGGTTCATCTTCACTCTGAACCCCCTGTGTATGGCGAATTGTTATTCAGGCGGCAGCGGGTAGTTGGAAAAACCCACGACAATGAGCTTTCCAGCAGAATTGGTTGAGAGTGGCGCGGCGGGTGCTGGTTTCGCTGGTGATTTCTGAGGGTGTATTGCCTTCGAGCGCAGTGTGCACACGATGAGCGTTGAAATATTGTCGGAATTCTTCCAGTTTTCGTTCCAAGTCACTGGCATTCCAGAAGAGCACTTGATCAAGGTGCTCACGACGAATGGTCCCGATCAGCCGTTCGACGAAGGGATGCGATAGTGGTGTATACGGGACGGTCTTGATCTCATCGACACCAAGAATCCTCAGGTTCGCATGCCATTGGTGATACAGGAATAGCGGATCGTTATCAGAGCTGAGATATTTTGGAGCGCCCTTGGATGAGATGGCGGTGTTGAACATTCGACACAAGGCTGCACCGTCCACATCACCGACGTGTACACCAAAGCCGATGATGCGCCGGGTGAACTGATCCATGACCACGAGTACCCAGTGGCTCTTTAAAAGAATTAATTCGCACCGAAACAGGTCGATACTCCAGAGGCTATCCTTGGTGTGCCCGAGGAAGGTCAGCCATGACGGTCCACCACCACCGGGGTTTGGCCGATAATGTGCGGCGAGAACACGCAGCACCACATCTTTATCGATGTGAGTTCCAAAGGCTTTATTGATCTGTTGTGCGATCCGTGGGCAGCCAAACCGCGGGTTACGTTGCTTCATGTCGACGATGGCCTGGATGAGTTCCTGTGATGGACCTTTGGGGCCGGGTTTTCGTTTACTGCCAGCCGATGAATACAGCAGTCGATACTTCCGCTGTTTGAGCAGGGTGTGGAATTTCAACAGCGTCGATGTCCGAATAATGACGGCAGCCCGCCTGAGGTGGCGTGAGTTGAGAAACAACGACCAGAAACCCAGCAGGAATCGATCCATTGCCGAGAGATTGGGCGCGCGCTGTCGGGAGCGATTGACGATCAGGAGCTGATGCTTCATGAGCAGGTTGTCAGCGACGATGGTCTTCGCGCCACCGGGACCCAGGAGTTTGGCGATGGCGGTCAATAGATGAACGAGGAGTGTCAACAGATCCTTCATGGCAGCGAAGAGTAGGGAAGGTTGTCTTCAGGAGCAAGACTGGTTAAGTCTCGGTATTCAGGTAATAATTAGTAATTCGCCAGAGACAGGTTGTACTTCCGGGATCGACCCAACCCGGAAGTACATCATTTCAGCCTGGATGACCGGAAAGTACTGCAGTCGGATATTCAAGCAGCCCTACATAAACGATATGTTTCGGCATATTGCTTTTAATTGACACAATAGACCGCGTCGGTACTATTCCCAGTAGTGCGGATACCGCCTATTACACTGTTAGGCGTATGAAAAGTGATCAAAGATCTCGATATTATCAAAGTAGCTTTAGAGTCTTTAGGCTACAAGCTAGTTAAATCTGAACCCGGATCTATGGATTCAGGAATAGTGGCGTTTTCTAATGAAGAAAAACAAATCGAGATTACAAAAGATAGAAGTCAATGGATGCTGGCAGGGCCTAAGGATGAATTAGAACCTATAGGGCTGTGGCGTGCATTCGATGATACACATGAGTTTAAAGATGCTTTGGTTAGGTATATTAAGGCCTAACAAGGCGCCCCAGTCGGACGCTTCACGCCGCTGGGCTTGCTCGTTACGAATGACCGTTATTGCTGCACTCCCGCCGTTCGCTGGTCGTCCGGGAAGGGCAGGAGTTGGCCGAACTGAGAAGTAAAGTGCCAATCACATATCCATGGCCAGGCGTCTAGTGTATGTCCGTAATTGTCTCGAACTCAGACGTAGGGACTGATTCTAAATAAGGATTTGCTAAACGTCGGGAGACGACCCTTTTCGGACGTACATAATTTTACCATAAAGGTCAGGAACGTACTGAAGTCGGACATACAATCTTCTTCATTCGCACTAGGCAGAGTCCCAGCCAAGATTCGCTGTCAGCACTTACGATTCCTGATATCTTGACCGGGACATGATAATTTATTGTTTAAACAGTGGAATACGTGGAAATACATACAAGATACCGTTTCATGATATACGGACCTTTTTGTCCGTTTAATAGCTGTTAGGCAATCAAGGAGCCTTGATGAAATCGATTTCAAAATACGGCGAATATAGAGTATTGGCATGTTTGCTATAGAGGGACATCGAAGCCTATCAAGCTATAAACATCAATCAGCCTGATTTTGATATTACTGTAATATTGAGAGAGGACAAGGTGGTTATAGTGCAGGTCAAATCTACCGAGCTGAATAACAAAGCAACCAATAATGCAATTGACCGGATAGACAAATTATATGATTTTCTGGTTGTTGTAATCTTCGAAGGAGAAGGCGAAGCTAGGTTTTTTGTCATGTCAAAAACAGAAGCTATGACCGTAAAAGGAACAAGCAAGCAACTTGGCGTGACTCAACAGCAAGAAAAACAATCTCAAGTTAAAGATATGCTTGTGCCATTTGAAGACCAGTGGGACAAAATAAAAAATGCATAACAAGTGGCTGGTAAACAATGAATAAATCTGGTGCAGGCCTCGTGAGCGTAATTATTTACGGTGGAATCGGAGCATTTTTTGGGGGTATTGGATTGATTTTAGGTATCATTTTAGGGGTTAT
>JBATGJ010000138.1:0-5992 GCA_049665685.1 Gammaproteobacteria bacterium | reverse complement strand
TGGGCTATGACGTCAGCGTCCTGTACTACTACTACCCGGATGGTGGTCAGATCGACTATGCCGAGGTCGCCGGCAGCCTGAGTTACGGAATCTTCAGCGGCGGCATCGCCTACACCTTCTGGGGTGAAACAGATATTGACGGTCCGTTTGATTCCGGTGACATCTACTACAGCGCCGCTATCGACCTGCCCGTTAACCTCGGTGAAGGTGTGGGCCTGGGCATCTTCGGCGGTTACTACACCTTTGATAGCGACAATGTGGGTTCCTACGGCCACTGGGGTGCTTCCCTGTCCAAGGACGCCGGTGACTTCGGTAGCGTCAGTTTCAACTACGAGCAGACCAACGAGGACGAGGACTCTGTCTCCTTTGACGACAGTGCCAAGTTCTGGGTCGGCTGGAGCAAGGACTTCTAAGTAGTTTCTATGAAACTTTAAGTCAAGCGACAGGCCCGCCCGCAGGGGCGGGCCTATTAATAAGGAGTAAACATTCATGAAAATGGTAACTGCGATCATCAAGCCGTTCAAGCTCGATGACGTACGCGAGGCCCTGTCGGAAATCGGTGTGCAGGGCATCACGGTCACCGAGGTCAAGGGCTTCGGGCGTCAGAAGGGCCATACGGAACTTTACCGTGGCGCGGAATATGTCGTCGACTTTCTGCCCAAGGTGAAACTCGAGGCGGCTGTCTCTACCGAAATGACCGACAAGGTCATCGAGGCGATTACCAAGGCAGCCAATACCGGCAAGATCGGGGACGGCAAGATATTCGTCTCTGCTCTCGAACAGACAGTCCGTATCCGTACCGGTGAGACCGGTCCGGAAGCGCTCTGATCGTGCAGACGGAGGAATGAAACGTGGAACAATTAACTGAACTAAGTTACGCCCTCGATACCTTCTACTTCCTGGTATCCGGCGTACTTGTTATGTGGATGGCTGCGGGCTTCTCCATGCTCGAGGCCGGTATGGTGCGTGCCAAAAACACCGCCGAAATCCTGACCAAGAACATCTCCCTGTTTGCCGTCGCCTGCATCATGTACATGCTGTATGGCTACAGCATCATGTATCCGGGCGATGCTGCAGTGAATGCCTGGTGGCCAGGTATCGGCAGCATCCTGGGTAGTACGGACAACTCGGCAGCTGATGTCATCGCCAGTGGCGGTGAGACCTACTACTCTGTCCTGTCCGACTTCTTCTTCCAGGTCGTGTTCGTCGCAACAGCCATGTCGATTGTCTCCGGCGCGGTCGCCGAGCGCATGAAGCTCTGGGCGTTCCTGCTCTTCGCAGTCGTCATGACCGGCTTTATCTACCCGATGCAGGGTTACTGGAAGTGGGGCGGTGGCGGTCTGGACGCGCTCGGTTTCCTCGATTTCGCGGGTTCCGGTGTGGTGCATCTGTGTGGTGCAACTGCAGCACTGGCCGGTGTTCTGCTGCTTGGTGCACGTAAGGGCAAATACAAAGCCGATGGTTCCATCAGCCCGATCCCGGGTGCCAATATGCCGCTGGCTACACTGGGCACCTTCAGCCGGTGGATGGGCTGGTTCGGCTTTAACGGCGGTTCCGAGCTGAAGGTCTCCGATGTCGCCGAGGCCAATGCCGTGGCGCTGGTATTCGTCAACACCAACATGGCTGCAGCCGGTGGCGTGATTGCCGCGATGGTCGTTGCACGCCTGTTGTTCGGCAAGACCGATCTGACCATGGCGCTGAACGGCGCACTGGCCGGGCTGGTTGCAATTACCGCCGAGCCGCTGACGCCGACACCACTGCTGGCAACCGGCATCGGTGTCGTCGGTGGCGTGATCGTGGTGTTCTCGATTCTTGGCCTTGATAAAATCAAGATCGATGACCCGGTCGGTGCTATCTCGGTCCACGGTATGGTGGGTATGTGGGGTCTGATTGCCGTGACTCTCAGTAATACGGATGCGACGCTGGTTGCTCAGCTGACCGGACTGGGTGTCATCCTCGCCTGGACCTTTGTCACCAGCTTCGTGGCCTGGTTCATCATCAAGATGATCATCGGCATTCGCGTCAGCGAGGAAGAGGAATACGAGGGTGTCGACCTTGGCGAATGTGGCATGGAAGCCTACCCGGAATTTATCGGGGCCCAGGGATCTGGCAAGTAAGCAAGCCATCTCCAGCTGTTTTTACGGGCGCTTCGGCGCCCGTTTTTTTTTATATGTGTTTTATACGCGTCAACCTCGTTTTGCCATCTGTCATTTCTGTGTCATCCCTCGTGTTTTCCGCATCACTCCCGAATCATCCCATCGTCATCCCCGCCGGCGCGCGAATGACGGGGTGAAATATGCGCACGGTCCGCTCCCCACAACACTGATTTCCAGCTCCTGGCACTAAATTGGTGCAAGCTCTGGTATGATTTCGCCCCTGCTACAGGGGAGTACAACAACCGGAGGAAACAATGAAACTTATCACCGCAATAATCAAACCCTTCAAACTCGATGATGTCCGCGAGGCCTTGTCCGAGATTGGGGTGAAGGGGATCACCGTCACTGAAGTGAAAGGCTTCGGTCGGCAGAAGGGCCACACCGAGTTGTATCGAGGTGCGGAATACGTGGTCGACTTCCTGCCCAAGATCAAGATCGAGATCGGTGTTCCGGCCGACAAGGTCGAGGCGGCCATCGATGCGATTACCAGTGCCGCCAATACCGGCAAGATCGGCGATGGCAAGATCTTTGTCACGAATCTTGAGCAGACCATTCGCATCCGTACCGGTGAGACCGGCCGGGAAGCACTTTAATATATAAGGTATACACGGGGGGTAAAAAAATGAGCCTTATGAAATCGAAGGGTTACACGATGACCCTGACCCTGCTGATTGCCGGCCTGTTGCCCTCTATGGCACTGGCCGACGAATTGAGTGGCGCCGATACGGCATGGATCCTGACCTCCACGGCACTGGTACTGTTCATGACTCTGCCCGGTCTTGCCCTGTTCTATGCCGGCCTGGTGCGTGCCAAGAACGTACTGTCGGTATTGATGCAATGCTTCGCCATCACCTGCCTGGCGTCCGTGATCTGGTTTGTCTACGGCTATGGTCTGGCCTTCGGTGACGGCGGCGATCTGAACAGATGGGTAGGCAGCCTCGGTGACTTGTTCATGTCGAACGTCAGTCGCGACAGCATGAGCGGCACCATACCCGAAACGGTATTTGCCATGTTCCAGATGACCTTTGCCATCATCACACCGGCACTGGTGGTTGGCGGTTTCGCCGAGCGCATGAAGTTTTCCGCCATGCTGTGGTTTTCGGCAATCTGGCTAACCGTCGTCTATGCGCCGGTCTGCCACTGGGTGTGGGGCGGCGGCTGGCTCGGGGATATGGGCCTGCTCGACTTTGCCGGTGGCACAGTGGTGCATATCAATGCCGGTGTCGCGGCGATTGTTGCCGCAATGGTGCTGGGTAATCGCAAGGGATTCGATACCACCGCAATGCCGCCGCATAACCTCACCATGACAGTGGCCGGCGCCTCCATGCTGTGGGTAGGCTGGTTCGGTTTCAACGCCGGCAGTGCGCTGGCCGCCAACGGCGATGCCGGCATGGCAATGCTGGTCACACATATCGGCGCGGCCTCCGGTTCACTGGCGTGGATGTTCATGGAATGGGTACGCCATGGCAAGCCGAGTGTGCTGGGTATTGTCACCGGCATGGTGGCGGGCCTTGGCACCATCACCCCGGCATCCGGTTTCGTGAGTCCGCCGGCGGCGATGATCATCGGGCTGGCCGCCGGCGTCATCTGCTACACCGCAACCAGTTTCATCAAGCGTGTCCTGAAGATCGACGATTCGCTCGATGTATTTCCGGTGCATGGTGTCGGCGGCGTACTCGGCACCCTGTGTGCCGGTCTGTTCGTCGGTACACTGGGCGGCGCCGGTCTGGCCGAGGGCATGACAACCGGTGGTCAGGTCTGGATTCAGTTCATTGGCGTGATTGCGACGTTCGTTTATTGCGCGATAGTGACCTGGGTCATACTCAAGCTCATCGATGCAGTGATCGGCCTGCGTGTCAGCGAGGATGAAGAGACGCAAGGTCTTGATATCGTGCTGCACGACGAGACGGGGTATAACCTGTAAGGTCCAGGCTGATCTGCATAAAGAGAGGGCGCCGACAGGCGCCCTTTCTTTTTACCAGTAAAAAATCTGCCACAGAGGTCACAGAGAAAAGCAAATTCAAGGCTTATAAAACAGCCTGGATTAACATCCCATTTTTGCGGGGAAGGAATTAAATATTTCCTGACTCTGTGCCCTCTGTGGCGATCGTTTATGTGGTTATAATTTATTATGCGACCCGTCGCAAAACGGCATATCGCTGCTGTGCTTGCAGCCGCACAGCCACACCTTGCGCGTTTCCGTGATTTCCAGTTTTACCGGTTCGAAGCCGGTGTCCTTGTGCGAACCATCGCAAAACGGCTGGTTCTTCGATCGGCCACAGGCGCACCACCAGTAGGTGCCGGGTTCCAGTTCCTGCTCATAGGGGGATTTTTGTGCGATTTCCGGTTCTGCCATGATGTCCTCATCTATATAGTGTGCATTATTGCCAATACTGCCCTGGGACAAGCCAGACTATACGCGTGAGTAAATCATTGCCACTGCTGCAGATCAAGAATCTGTCACGCACGACATTTGCCCCGGTCTCGCTGGAGTTGCAGGCAGGTGAGTGCCTGTGTATCTACGGGCCGTCCGGTACCGGCAAGTCGCAGCTGCTGCGTGCGATTGCCGAGCTTGACCCGAGTGAGGGCGAATTGCGACTGGACGGAGTACCGTCAACCGCCATGACGCCCGCTGAGTGGCGTCGCCAGGTCGGCCTGTTGCCGCCCGAGAGCAGCTGGTGGTTCGATACGCCGGCGGCGCACTTTCATAACGGCATGCCGGTGGCGCCGGAACGGCTCGGGCTGGGTGAGCAGATTCTCACACAGCCGATAGTGCGCCTGTCGAGTGGTGAGAAGCAACGCCTCGCCCTGTTGCGCCTGCTGGCCAATGAGCCACGTGTGCTGTTACTGGATGAACCGACGGCCAACCTTGACCCGGAAAATGTGGCCCGGGTCGAGTCCGTTATCGAGGACTATCGACGGCAACGCGGCGCCGCGGTGGTGTGGGTCAGCCATGACCGGCAACAGGCTGCCCGCGTGGCCAGCCGTTGTCTGCAGATTGGAGACGGCACTATCCGGGAACTGACAGTTGAACCGCTGCCATGATTACACTGAGTTATACCGATCTTGCCATCGCGGCACTGCTGGTATTGTTGCTGGCCGCCCTGTCAATACGCATGCGCACCGGTGTGAGCCGGCAACTGCTGATTGCCGCCATACGCACTGCGGTGCAACTGAGCCTGGTTGGCCTGGTGCTGAAGGTACTGTTCGAGAATGCCGGGGCCGGCTGGGTAGCGTTGATGTCGCTGCTCATGCTGCTGGTTGCCGGCCGTGAGGTTATGGTGCGCCAGGTGCGTCGCTTCCGCGGCTGGTGGGGTTACACCATCGGCACGCTCTCGATGTTTCTGTCGTCATTCACCGTGACCATCTTCGCGTTGATCGTGATCCTGGGCGACACCCCCTGGTATTCACCACAGTACGCCATCCCGCTGCTGGGTATGCTCCTGGGCAACACCATGAGTGGCATTGCCATCGCCATGGACCGCCTCACGCAGGCGGCCTGGGACCAGCGCGATACCATCGAGGCACGCCTGATGCTGGGTGAACGCTGGGACACGGCTATTGCCGAATACCGGCGTCAGGCCGTGCACAGCGGCCTGATCCCGATCATTAACGCCATGGCCGCTGCCGGTATCATCAGTCTGCCCGGCATGATGACTGGCCAGATCCTGGCCGGCGCACCGCCGGTGGAGGCTGTCAAGTATCAGATTCTTATAATGTTTCTTGTTGCAGCCGGCACGGGCCTGGGTACCCTGGCGGCAGTGGGCATCGGTTCGCGTCACCTGTTCGATGCCCGGGAGCGGCTGTGCCTGGACCGCTTAAGGGCACGGTGACGG
>JBATGJ010000137.1:0-6275 GCA_049665685.1 Gammaproteobacteria bacterium | reverse complement strand
TTCGGCCAGTCACTGGCGACCTATACATATCAAATCATCAATTACCTGACATTTAATACCGAGGACAGACCATTTCCTTTTGATCTCGACTGGCCAGCCGGACCGCCAGCCTAGGATCAAGAAGAATCAATGGGGTCAGAGGCAACGGGTCTGGCATAATTCTGTCGAGCGGTGGGGCAGACCCCCTTGTGATGTTGATCATTGGGGATCATCGCAACGGGTCGCATGGACTAATTCCGTAAATAGAATGAAGACATCGTCCATATATCGTTATTTGCTGCTGCTCTTCCTGGGTGCGCAGTACCCTGGCACAGTCTCTGCGCTGCAGTACCATGCGCCCCAAAGTGATGCAGTCAAACATGCGGATACCATCACTATTCTGCCCCTGGTATTCTCGGAGCATCAGCGTCCTGATGATATGCAGGAGCGCATGGATTCTCTCTATGGAGAACTCGATGAATATATTTACAAGGCGCTGTTGCGGAAACTTGCCTTGAAAGGCTATGTGCTGGACAGGCCCAGGCAATGGTCTCCCCCGGACAAGTGGTCAGTCGAGGTGTTGCAGGGACTGTCACCGGAAGAGCTGGCCGAGCTTTCGCCGGAAAGCGCGACATATGCAGCGTTTCTTTTTGTCGAATTTATTCATGCGTCAAACCTAAAAATCGAGTCTTCTGCCAGCACGGCAGTTTCCGCAGTTATCCTGCATCGGCCCACAGGCGAGGTCATCTGGCAAAACACCAGCACGGGTAAGTTCTCTGAAAACTTCTTTGTTATTCTGGCGACCGGCGGACTGGGCATGCTACTGACCCCCGACAAGCATGCGGCTATTGAGAACGCTTTCAAGACATTGTTTGAAGATCTGCCCGAGAAGGAATACCAATGATGATATCTGTTCCAGACGGAGGGTGATTGATGTTTACGGATAGTTTTAAATACGGTCAGGTTTTACTGTTTTGTTTACTGGTGTGTGGCCTTACGGCCTGTTCAATGACGGCGGATGGGCTGGTCCCCGACCAGGCCGTCAGCACGTCCAGGCATATAAATAAAAGTATCAAGGTCATGCCGGTCGAGGGTGGCCGGGCCTCAAGCTTTGGTCGTGAAGCCTATATCACCAACGAGCAGTTTCATGAGGCGCTGTACAGGACGCTTGTTGACTCGAAGCTGTTTGAGCAGATAGTTGCTGGCGACGATGCAGCGGATTATGCCTTGCACAGCGAGATTATTACGATCACGACCGAGAGTGGTGTGAGTCCGCAATACGCAATCGTCGTGCAGTACTGGCTGGTGGATGCCGGAACAAAGGACGAGATCTGGCGGAAGGGGATCAATACACGCCACCAGGTCATGTGGAACGAAGCATTTTCAGGTGCCACACGCATCATCATGGCAGTCGAGGGCGCGACAAAAAAGAATCTCGCACAGCTCGTGGATGCGATGGCCAAGGCCGATGTCTATTGAGAGTAAATTAAGTAAAAGGGTGTCAGAGCACATTTCCCGACATAAAGGTCGGGTACATTTATTTCCGGGATAAAGTGGCCGGATACCTCTTCTTCAGGTTTGTCTTTTCTTCGGTCTGACGCGCTTCCCTTGTCCCAGGATGATGGACCGGAAAATGTATCCGACCCCTTTTCCGTTTCCTTTATCGCGCTAAGTTAGCGTCTCGCTACATATCATCCGGGAGCTGTATATGTCAGCCGCCTCAAAGAAAGTCATCTATGCCGCGCTGGTGGGCAATGCCATCATTGCCTTGATCAAGTTTATCGCATCGGGTATCACGGGCAGTTCTGCCATGCTGTCCGAGGGTATCCACTCGCTGGTCGATACCGGCAACCAGGTGTTGCTGTTGCTGGGCATCAAGCGCTCGCAGCGTCCACCCGGGCCGAGATTTCCGTTCGGTCACGGCAAGGAGGTGTACTTCTGGAGCTTCGTGGTGGCGATCCTGATCTTCGCGGTCGGCGCCGGTATCTCGATCTATGAAGGCATCAAGCACCTGCTGCACCCGGCCCTGTTGAAGGACCCGACGATCAACTACATCGTGCTGGGGCTGGCCATGGTGTTCGAAGGCATTGCCTGGAGCATTGCGCTGATGGAATTCCGCAAGGTGAAGGGCGAGATGGGTTACTTCGAGGCCGTGAACCGCGGCAAGGACCCGACCATGTTCGTGGTGCTGTTCGAGGACTCGGCGGCCATGCTGGGCCTGGTGGCAGCGTTCTTCGGTATCCTGTTGAGCCAGATTACCGGCCTGCCGCAGTATGATGCCGGAGCTTCCATCATCATCGGGCTGATACTCGGCGGCACGGCTATCTGGCTGGCAGTCGAAACCCAGGGTCTGCTGATCGGCGAGTCGGCCAATCGTGACGTCGTGGCGGGTATACGCCGCATTGCCGGTAAGTGTGCATGCGTGGAGCACGTTAACGAGGTGCTGACCATGCACATGGGGCCGGAGTTTATCCTGGTCAACATCAGCATGAATTTCCGCAGTGCCATGGCAGTCGGGCAACTGGAGCGTGAGATCGCCGCGATGGATCGCGACATCAAGGCTGCATTCCCCGAGGTCCGGCGGGTCTTTATCGAGGCCGAGGCGGCGGGTCGATATTTGGGGTCAGAGTAAAAAACTTCCGCTTGATCTCAATACTGACAGTTTTCTTTTGCCTGGGTCTTACTCTGACCCCAATATAGATCCTTTTGGCTATACTCATGTTGTATTTGTTAGAAATAGTATTACTTCTATCGAAATCCCGCTCGGAAATCCGTTAACAGGAACACAGAGAGATGACTATGATGCGTCCAGATGTTGTGCCTTGGGGTAATGTAGGGACAGAGGAGCATGAATCGGACCCCAATGACAGTCTTTATGATAACCGTATCCTTGCTGAAGGGGACTCCTGGTTCAGTATGGGTGGGATTCCAACATCAAATCTGTTGTTCTCCATGAGATTCAAAAGATTTACGATTATCGTGAACTGTGCCAGGCCCGGCGACACCATCAGGAAAATTGGTGCGATTGCCCGCAATTCGAACCTGAAGAAGGCGATGAGTCGCAAGGATGGTTATGCCTGGGATGTGATTCTTCTTAGTGGTGGTGGTAACGACCTGATCGATGATATCGATAATATTGTCATGAAGTTCACCGGGATTGAGAGTGACCCGGCAAACTACTGCAATCAGGTTGAGCTGGCCAAGACTTTGCAGTCTGTCGAAAAGGGATACCGTAAGATTATTGATCTCAGGGATGCCGCTGGCAGTTCCTGCAAGGGAAAGCCGGTTGTCACGCATACTTATGACTGGATGACTCCGCGAAATTCACCGGCAAGATTTTTCCCGTTCAAGATAAAAGGACCATGGATTTATCCTGTACTGGTCACGGCGGGTGTGCCGGAATCGCAATGGAATATCATCTCGGACTATCTCGTTGACTCCTTGCGTACCACGATCAAGGGTCTCACCACAGGGCCGGATAAATTGCCGAATTTCCATGTGGTCAGCACACAGGACACTATAACCCCGGCAGCATTAGGTGAAACCGGCGAAAGCGGGGGCTGGATGAATGAGATCCATCCAGGGTCGGATGGCTATAAAAAACTCGCCACGAAAATCTCGAAGCGAGTGAGGAGGTTTTTATAAATAAAAAGTTATTTGGGGTCAGAGAAAGTTATTTGGGGTCAGAGTGAAAACTTCTGCTTGATCTAAAGACAATATAAAGAGGCCAGATACATTTCTCAGTCTTGAAATAAATGGCGTCAGATTCAGTTTATTCCTGATAACCCGGTTATTCAGACAGCCGCTTCCTGAATTCCCTGGAATACTTTTCAGCCTGTAATATTCTTTCCGGCGTCGAAGGATGAGTGGAAAGATATTTGAGCAGGTCGGCATCATCCCGCTTTTCGCTGTTCGATGCGTTGTCTTCCGCTTCGTTTTCAGGTTCGCTGCTGATCTTATCCATGATGGTGCTGAAATGTACGGGATCGATGCCGGCCTCCATCATGTGTTCAAAGGCATAGTGGTCCGCTTCGGTCTCGTGCTCGCGTGAATACTGGCTTTCGAGCAGAAATACCGGCAGGGCGACTGCAATGTTGCTGGTGGCCGTTAAATCGCCCGAGATCATGATGATGGCGATGGTCAGAAACGACGAATGCAGTACCTGCTGCAGTCCGTGCCGGTGGACGACGTGACCGATCTCATGCAACAGGACAGAATCGATTTCTTCCTGGTTGTCCGCCAGTTCGATGAGCCGGTCTGTAATGACGATGTCCCCGGCCGGCAGGGCAAAGGCATTCGGGATGTCAGACATGTGCCTGAAATGCAGCCTGTAGGTGAAGTTCTCGCGCTGCAACGGCAGCAAGGTGGTTTCAAAATGTTGCCTGATGCGATGCTGTTCCTCGACAGGCAAGGCGCTTTCTTCGAGGATCGCCTGGTCCAGTAACTCCAGTGTCTGTGCAGAGATGATTTCGGTCGCCCTGGCCGGCATGGCGAAGGCCAGTTCATTGCTTGCCCACGGCATACCCCAGCGCAGGGCTGCAAAACCCGTGAGCAGCGTGGCCAGCAGCGCGAGCGCGATCCATTGCCAGCGTGATTCCAGGATATGGATAATGCCTGCACGTAGTGCGTTATGACCGGTTGCGGCCAGCAGCGCGTCAACGGCATCATTGTCCGTCGTCTCGAACAGGGACTTGTCCGGGAGCGTGATCTTGCGGGTAATATTGCCGACGCGCTGGCTGACGACCAGTTCCCGGATGCTGCCCGTGACGGGCGCCTGCCTGTCGCGTGTGACGATGAACTGGCCCCTGTCGGTCGACAGCCCGGCCTCGGACCGGGCCGAGCTGTCAGCAGGATACAGCCAGCCTTTTATCAAAAAGCAAGATCCAGATTGGCATCCACATCGAATGCCTCGCCAATCTCATCACCAATGGCGGACTGCCTGTTTTGTTGCATACTGACATACTGGTCAAGACTGCCGGACATGTGCGCTTCTGTTGTACTGGCCATAAGCCGCGCAGAGCGTACCTTGATCCACGGGTAGGCAAGACCCAGTGTGCAGATCATGAGCAGGATGTTGACAAGATAAAAACGAAACAGTCGACCCGTTGTGATACTCGAATCGAGTCGCATGAGATTATCCAGCTGGATGTTGTTGAATACATGGTTGCGGATTTTGGCTTTCAGATAGGCCTTGATCCAGACGCCTGCGATCAGCATGGCGATATACATGAAGACGGTAGCGGCAATCAGCGGCGCCATGGCCATCGGCGGCAGCTCGCCCTCCGTCGCAGGAATCATCGATGCGATATTAAGCCCCAAGAAGAACATCGCCACACCGGCGGCCAGAATGATGGCGGTGAATATCAGGATCGACCAGCCGAACAGGCACAGGTAGATCAGGTAATACTTCTTTGTGGACAGGTTGACCTGCAGCAAGCCCTGCCCGTAACGGTGGTTGCCGATATAGTAGCCGGTTATTGCCTTCTGAATGAACGGAACCATCAGATAGGTAGTAATAGCAGCAAGTACCACCAGTGTCACATACGGGCCCGGTTCAGACGAGCCTGTAACAAACCACATCACGATACCGGCCAGAAGTGCCGTCAGCAGCGGAATCAGCGGCAGGAACAGGAGGTACCGGTATGAATCCTGAAGAGAACCGTAGAACCCGAAGCGGACGTTGCGAAAACTCGTCATACGTGCGTTGAACTGCATGCTCTTCCATATGATCCATGGAGTTGCCAGCAGCAGGAGCAGCGTGAAGGCTATGCCAGCCACTGGAAATATCTGCCCGGCCAGAACAAAGACCAGTAACAGGGCGACTGCCAACAGACGGCCTTTGAGGATGGCCAATGGTTTTGCATGGTAATCAAAACCGGTGTTGTCGAGCTGCGTATTACCGTAAAAGTAACGATTGGTGCGCACCTTGGCCCAGGCGGAATAGATGCCCAGGGTTAAAATGCTGAGTATCAGGTTGACGATCCAGATCCTGAAATATTCACCGCCTGTGCCGGTGAAGTAAAAGGGTTGGATATCTGTTTCTGAATATGCCCGGGTTGCCTGGTCCATGATTGGTTCTTCCTGTATTGATCGAGGGGATACGCCGAGTGCGCGCTATAAACCTGATTAAACATATCGGTCGTCCTGTTGCGGGGCTTGAACAGGCTGCCGCAGGGTCGGTAGCAACGGGAATATGTTCAATAAAACCTATTATTATCAGTAACTAACGGGCGCGCTACATGAAGGAGGTCTTGATATTTGGGGTCAGAGTAAAAACTTCTGCTCGATCTCAAGGG
>JBATGJ010000136.1:0-4211 GCA_049665685.1 Gammaproteobacteria bacterium | reverse complement strand
TTGTTAAACATGATAAATACATTAACTATATATGCCACGACAATAGCTACTGCTGACAACATAAATCCAAGTTTAAGAACTACAACTAACAACTCATTCATTATGATTTAGATGTATAACTACAATTGGGCGAACGGATGCTCGTTTTGTAATGGATATTCATTGACCATAACTATAATCCAGGCTCGATCAATTCAACAGCTCAAAGCGTATATTGCGTGTTATGGAGATCTAAATAATACGGAAATAGCACACGAAATTAATCGCCCTCTTCCTACAGAATATAGCAATACACTGATTTACCCTTTTCATCAGAGATGCATGGGCAGATCAGATGAACAAGCCAAGATTACTCGAGCAGGTCAGGTTGTCCATAAGACGAAAGCATTACAGTCACCGCACGGAACAGAGTTACGTTTACTGGATCAGGAATTTCATCCGTTTTCACAAATTGCGTCATCCCGCTGAAATGCGCGAAACCGAGGTCAGGCATTATCTCGACTACCTGGCTGTTGGCAGGAAAGTGTCCGCCTCGACCCAGAACCAGGCGCTCTGTGCGATTCTTTACCTCTATCGTGAAGTGCTCGAACAGCCGCTTGAGCTTATCAACGGTGTTGAGCGCGCGCGCCGCACCAGGAACCTGCCTGTCGTGCTGACGCGCGAGGAAGTCAAGGCTGTCCTGGATAACCTGGATGGTGTCTACTGGCTGATCGCATCCCTGCTCTATGGCACGGGCATGCGCATCACCGAGGCATTGAAGCTGCGCGTGTGCGATATCGATTTCGGATATTCCCGGATAACGATACGGCGCGGGAAAGGCGAGAAGGACAGGATTACGTTACTTCCTCAACGCCTGCACGAGCCGTTGTCCCTGCATATGGAAACTGTCAGACAACTTTACATAAGGGATATCGAAAGAGGCTTCGGCTTCACCTGGCTGCCTTACGCGCTGGACAGGAAATACCCGAATGCTGACAGGGAGTGGATATGGCAGTTTGTATTTCCTTCCACAAAGCTTTCTCCAGACCGCGAGGATGGCGTGATCAGACGTTTTTACATGTCGCCCAAAACCATGCAGAACGCCATGCGGACGGCCGTGAACAAGGCCGGCATCAAGAAACGGGCAGGCTGCCATACGCTACGACATACCTTTGCAACTCACCTTATCGAAGACGGTTACGATATCCGCACCGTACAGGAGCTGCTGGGGCATAAAAGCGTACAGACCACGCAAATTTACACCCATGTGTTAAACCGTGGTGGCCTCGGGGTGCGCAGCCCGCTGGACAACCAGTAAAAATACGACCGCCTGTTACCCGCCGAACAGGCGCAACTTCTCGCGGTACAGCGCCGAAATATCCTCATCACCGAAACCGGCCTCCATCAGCCGCCGGTAGTGGATCAGGGTCATCTCGACCAGCGGCATGGCCACCTCGAACTCCGCGGCCATCTGCCTGCAAATGGCGAGGTCCTTGTGGTGCAGCGCCACGCGGAAGCCCGGATCGAACTGCCCCTGTATCATGCCCGGTCCACGGTGGGTGAGAAACCAGTTGCCGGCCGCGCCGCTGCCGACCACCTCGATCACCTGCTCGAGCGGCAGTTTGAGCGCCGCGGCAAAGGCCAGCGCCTCGGTCACGGCCTGGTTAATGCCCGCGGCCATCACCTGGTTGACGGCCTTGGTCGCCTGGCCACTGCCGACCGCTCCCATGTGCGCAAGGCGGCCGGTGAAGGACTCCAGTACCGGCCGGATACGCTCGAGTACCGTCGCATCCCCGCCGATCATCATGGCCAGCGTGCCCTTCTGCGCACCCTCGATACCGCCGGAGACCGGCGCATCCAGAAAGGCGGCATCGATCGCGGCCAGCCTCTGTGCGGCACGCTGTGCGGTCTCGCGGCTGACCGTCGAGGTATCCAGCACCACGCGGCCGGCTTGCAGGCCCGGCATGAGTGCCTCGATCATCGCCAGCATGTCCTCGTCGGCGGACACCGACAGGATGACCAGCTCGCACTGTTGCGCCAGGTCTGCCGGTGAGGCGGCCATCGGCACATCCAGTTCATCGTGCAGCTGCTCCGCCTTGTCGGGCGTGCGGTTCCAGATCGCCGCCAGGTGGCCGGCCTGATGCAGGTTGCGCGCCATTGGTGCACCCATGGCACCGAGGCCGATGATGCCTGTTTTCATGTGATTCTCCCCATGTAACCAGTCATTCTATCGCGCCTGCATCGCTAATCAGCATCCCTTCGCTACGCGAAGGCCCTGCATTCATGCAGGCAAAGATACTCCTGCAGAACAGGAAATCCTGCAGGCGCGGATCGCACCCGCGCTTCAAAAATATATTCGTGCGCGCAGTGCGCTCCCGCAGATCCAGGGTTTATTCGTTCTCAAGATAGGTCGTGTCTGTTAACCCGGACTCGTACACCTGCAGGAAATATTGCCGCTGTTCGTCATCGAGTTGGGCGGCCTGCAGCTTGTCCTGAAACGTAGCAAGCAACCGCGCGGGCGTGAACTCGACATAGCGCAGCAACTCGTCGACGGTGTCGCCGTGACGCGGCTCCACCAGCCGGTGAACGCCCGCCTCCGTCAGCTCGACGTTGACCGCATCGGGATCGCCGAACAGGTTGTGCAGGTCACCCAGAATCTCCTGGTACGCACCGACCAGAAAGAATCCCAACAGGTAGTCCTCGCCCGCGTTGATGGCGTGCACCGGCAGGCTGTGCTCGATACCGAAGCTGTCGACGTAATACTCGATTTTGCCATCAGAATCACACGTCAGGTCATGCAGAGTGGCACGCCGTTGTGGTTCCTCATCCAGCCGCTGTAACGGCACAATCGGGAACACCTGGTCGACACCCCACACATCCGGTAATGACTGGAATATCGACAGGTTGCAGATGTACTTGTCGGCCAGCTTGCGGTTGAGCTCGTCCAGCAGTTCAGTATGACTGCCCTCTTCCACCAGCCTGTCACGCAGCTTTTGACAGACACTGAAATAGAGTGTTTCACCACAGGCACGCTGACTGAGCGGGATATTACCGTCGGCAAACTCTGCGCGTAAATCCGCCAGCGACCTGTTTGCACTGGCATAGATGTCATCACTGCCGGACCCGCTTTTCAGGCAGGCATGCATATCGCGCACCGGCACGCAGCCAGTGTCAGCCGGAATACTTACCTGCATAAGCACATGCTCGGTATCAATGACGTCGGTAAGCAGGACAGCATGATGCGCGGTCAGTGCCCGCCCGGACTCGGTCAGAAATTCGGGCGCGGGCAAGTCGCGCGACCTGCAGATGCTGGCGAACTCTCCGACAACTGCATCGGCATAGGCGTTCATGTCATAGTTCGTCGACCACAGGCTGTCTGATGCCGTTCCCTCATAATCAATACCCAGGCCACCACCCACATCCATAATATCGAGCGGCAGACCTTCGTTGCGCAGCTCCGCCCAGGTAAGCGCGACCTCCTGCAGGGCTTTCCGGAACGCGGTAATGTCGGCAATCTGCGAACCCGGATGACAGTGCAGCAGGTGGACGCATTCCGTTAAACCCGCCGCTTTAATCCGTTCAAGCAGTACCAGCATGCCAGCTGCGGTAAAACCGAACTTGGAGCGGTCGCCACCGGTATTTTCCCAGTTGCCACCGGTTGCTGCCGACAGGCGCACCCGCAGACCGAGACGCGGCTGCACTGCCAACTCTGTTGCCACCTTGATGATGCTATCCAGTTCCGTCAGCTTTTCGATGACCAGGGTGATGCGATGGCCGAGCCGCTGGCCGATCAGGGCAAGCCGGATATAGGCGGCATCCTTGTAGCCGTTGCAAATCACCGTGGCGCCGGGCGGCGCTATCCCGAGCACGGCCATGAGCTCCGGCTTGCTGCCGGCCTCAAGGCCGACGCGCTCGCCGCCATGCCGAACGATGGGTTCGACTACGTGGCGTTGCTGGTTAACCTTGATCGGATAAACAACGGTATAGCGGCTGTCGACCTCATGCTGTTGCATTGCCTGCTGAAAGGCCATGCACAGTCGGTCGATCTGGGTGTGCAGTATATCGGTGAAGCGCACCAGCACCGGCCAGGTCAGGCCGGCCTCACGCACCTGGTAGGCCAGGGCGTGCAGGTCGACCGACGGCGTACCGGGCCGTCCGGCCGGCCGTACCAGCAGCTGCCCGGCGTCGCCAACATCGACGTAGCCCGCACTCCAGCCGGGTATGTTGTATTG
>JBATGJ010000135.1:0-6412 GCA_049665685.1 Gammaproteobacteria bacterium | reverse complement strand
AACTTGTGCCGCTCGGCCAGCCGGATAACCTCGATACCGAAACTGGAGGCCGCCGCCGTATTCTAGGCCGTGGCCGTGAAGACCGAATCATTGCCTGAGGTGGTGGTGAAGATCTTCAATGCAGCCGGTGTGCTCAGTTGCTGCATGGCGTCCTGGAAGGTGGACAGTGCGCTCTTCAGGTTGCCGTAGGCACTGATGCGTGCATCGATGTCATCCTTCTTTTGCTGTAGCAGATCCAGCGGTCGCCGCTCGAGCGCCATCAACTGGCTGACGATGGAATCAACATCCAGCCCCGAACCAATGCCTGCCGCACTTAACATCTATCAACTATCCCCATCTGACCCGTTGCGGCAGCCTGGCCGCACTCAGGCTTCATCGTTAAATATAAGATTCAAACTATCGCTTGCGTTGTGCATGATCGTCAGCATTTCCTCTGACGGGATCTGGCGGATAACCTCTTCCGTATCGAGATCGATCACCTTGACGACGATACGCCCGCTGCTGTCGTCGACACTGAAACGCAAGCCCCGCTGCATGTCCTGCAGCCGGGTATTCAGCGCCTCGACCATCTCGGGCAGACTGTCGGTATCCTTCGCATTGCTTTCCTGCGTGCTGGTGCCGTCACTGGCGCGCGACTTGTCAGTTTCTGCAACCGCCACCACCTTTCTGGACTGCACAGACCGTGCACCGGGGCGCGCAATCAGGCCGGCATCGACCGGCAACAATTGCTGTGATATTGACTCATTCATATCAACCACCTGCTACTGAAAGCGGGGGGCCGCCGGGCATCCATGCCCGGCGAACCCACCCTTGCAGTTCCGGAGTGTTGTCAGACGTCCCTGTCCGGCAACCCTCCCTGCAACCATTACTGCAGCAGTGACAGAACTGACTGCGGTATCGCGTTGGCCTGGGCGACCATCGCCGTGCCGGCCTGCTGCAGGATCTGCAGTCGTGTCAGGTTGGCCGTTTCCATCGCGAAATCGGCGTCCATGATACGACTGCGTGCAGCTGCCTGGTTCTCGGCGGCCACTGACAGGTTGTTGATGACCGACTGGAAGCGGTTCTGCACCGCACCGTAGGTCGCACGTGCGGTTGTCACGGCATCCAGCGCAGTATCCACGTTACCGATCGCAGTCTGGGCATTGGCACCAGTGGTTCCCAAGATATCACCGCCCGGGGCAGCAGACACAGCACTGGTGGTCACATCAATGGTCTGGTTGGCGTTGGCGCCGACCTGAAAGGACTGTGTGGTGGCCGCGCTGAGGACGGCGATACCGTTAAAACTGGTCGCAGCGATCTGACGCGTGATTTCCGTGTTCAACGCCTGGAACTCGGCATTCAGGTTAACGCGGTCGGTGGAGCTGTTGGTGGCGTTGGCCGATTGCACCGCCAGCTCACGCATACGCTGCAGCATGTTGGTGATTTCACTCAGACCACCCTCGGCCGTCTGGGCGAGGGAAATGGCGTCACCGGCGTTGCGGACAGCCACATTCAGGCCGCGGACCTGGGCATCGATACGCGATGCAATGGCCAGGCCGGCCGCGTCGTCCTTGGCGCTGTTGACGCGCAGTCCGGAAGACAGACGCTCGATCGAGGTCTGCAGACCCGTCTGGGTCCGGTTCAGGTTACGCTGTGCAGCCAACGACATGACGTTGGTATTAATGGAAAGTGCCATGGTAAATCTCCTTTTTGTCCAGGCATGAACCGGTTGATGCTGTCCTTCCCTGGACCCGGTTTGTAATTGGCGGATATATCACTCCTTGTGATATTCACCGCCTCCGACTGGTTTAACGTCCCCGCAGCTCAAATCTTTAGCCGCCTTACCGGCTAGCGGAGAGGTGTGGGGTATTTTGCCAACCCCGTCATGATTTACTGCAACTCTTTATTTATATTAGTTATTTTAAAATGCAGTGGTCATGGCGACGACCATCCAGTGTACCTTTATATACACGCCCGGGGCCGCTGTGGCATTCAGGTAAGCGCCTGTCGGTACGATACTGTCTGAGGAGCAGCCACAGGCAAGCCAGTGAAGAACCGTCGCAATTACTACCGGATACTGCACATCCAGCCGGATGCCCCCGCTGACATCATCAAGGCCAGCTACCGGACCCAGATGCAGAAACTGAAGATGCATCCCGACCTGGGCGGAGATGAATGGGATGCCAGTGTCCTCAACGAGGCCTATCGCGTGCTATCCAACCCGAAAGCACGCGCCGCCTACGACGCGACTTTCATGGGGGGCCGTGATCGCCCGTTCAATGCCGCACAATCCGGCGGTGACCGATCACATGACCACTACCGCTCAGCGGACACGGCCACTGCGAACGCACCCATCGACATGTCGGCCTGCGCATTCTGCCAGACACCGCGACCGGCAGAGGTGGCCTGCGCGCAACAACCATTCTGTTCCGGCTGCGGCGGCCCGCTCCAGGTTGCCGGTACCAAGCGCATTGCCGGTACGCGCAAACGATGCTTTGAACGCATGCAACACCATGCACCGGTGACCGTCTACCTGGATACTGAATGCAGGGGACAGTGCGGAAAACTGCGTGACCTGTCGCCGGCCGGCCTGCAGGTACAGGTCTCCGTACCGCTCAGGGCCGGACAGCTTGTCCGTCTGTCCGGCGAAGATGTCGCGACCATCGGTCGCGTGATGTACTGCAACCGGTCTCGACACAGTGGACAGTTCATTGCCGGTATCGCCTTCATCACCGTGCACTTTCATCGCCGTGCCGGGACGTTTATCTCGGGGCATGCATGACAATTAATTGACTTTGTCGGGTCGCACGTCTATAAATAACAAGTTCATCCCCCGCATTACAGGTTCCGGTTATGCTTATCCTTACACGCAGGTTGGGCGAGTCGCTCATCATCGGTGACGAAGTCACAGTGACTGTGCTGGGTGTGAAGGGCAACCAGGTCAGGATCGGCATCAAGGCACCCAAAGACGTCCAGGTGCACCGGGAAGAGATCTATAACCGCATCCAGCAGGAAGAAAACAACGAAAAAGAATAACCGGCCCTGCCCGTATCCCCCGCACGATCCAACCTGCCACTTCACCCTCGCAAGCCATCCATGTCGACACTGGCGCTGTTGCTGATCATCCTCGTCGCTGTGCTGGTTTGGCAGTACAACACACAAAGCCGGGACCGGGCGATCCGGGCCGCACGCGAAACCTGCAAGCACCAGGATCTGCAGTTCCTGGATGGCACCGCGGCCTTGCAGAGCATCAGGCCAGTGTTTTCCCGCGAACGTGGTCCGCAGTTACAACGGACCTACACCTTCGACTACAGCGAGGACGGTATTGGCCGTCGTACCGGTTGCATCATCATGCACAACACCCGGGTAGCCTCGGTACTTCTCGATGAATGACCGCGCCAGTTCGGCCATGGAGAGTTTCCGGGACACACTGGAACAGGGTGGCACCGGGTTCATCTATACAGCGCCGGCACGGGATGACTGTGTACATATACGTTTTATCGGTAATTTTGCAGACCGTCCCGTGATCTGGGATGCAACCATCATGACACTCGAATACTGGCATACAACAGGTGGACATGATCAACATTTCCATCGCGACAGCCAGTTCATCGAGATCGATGCCGGCGCAGGCGACCTGCGGACAATAAGAATCGGCCTGCAACTTGAGCGCATCGACGAACAGGCCATACTCAAGACCCTTATCATGATCCGGAAATACAAACGCCTGCATATTGGCCGCCACGAGTTCTCCTACACATCGCTGCTACGCTGATGCAGGCCGCATCGCCTGATATAATCCTGCCTGTGTGACAGGCCGCATGGAGTCGGTATATGCCATATTTCATTTTTATCGTGACCAGCAACGCAGCAAACCAGAAGTCTGCAACACTCGTCAGCGAGTATGAAAAATTCAGGGACGCAAAAGACGAGGTCAAACGCCTGCGCGTCGATAGTCCGCTGGAGGACAATCAGATCTACAAGATCAATTTCTCTCCCACGGAAGCGGAAGCCGAACGCGCACTGACCGAATTCAGGGAACAGCCGATCGCAAAGGAATGGGAAAAATAACCGTCAGGTACGGCGCCCGCTGATGGAAGAACAGGAATACCGGGATACCTACAACGCCGTCAACGAACGACGCTGCATATTCGAGAAAACCATCAATTCCAGGCGCAGCACCTGCGCGAGGTCAAGCCGCTTTCACCTGGCTGACAGGGAAGGCATCGCCTGCAACTCCGCTGCCGGCAAGGCGCTGTGTACGGAACTGCTCGATCGCATGCGCAGCAATGCACGTTTTGCGCTGCACCAGACGAGCGCTATCGGGCCCCTGCCGCATGCACGCGAAATCAAGGTACAGACGGGTGGCATGCTGGGGCTGCAGGCCCTGGTTTATCCGGAACGGGCCGAACACACAAATGTCGACAATATCATCGGCATCATCGACCGTGCATTGCAGGCATACCAGAGTTTCGATCGCCTGCCCTACGACAGGATCATCCAGTCCATCGTGAAATTCGAAGGCCGTCGCAAGCGCCCACACCCGGATAAAAAACGCTAGCAGGTTCGCTGGTGGCGGACGTCCTGGTTCAGCGCAACTGGATACTGTCCTGTACAACGGGTGAGACGGTCTCCAGGGTCGCGCCATTAATCGTGCTGTGCCGCCGAACCTGCAGGTATACACGTTTCACCCCGGCACCGGAACTGAGCATGAACTCGGGCTCAGCTGCATAGTTATCCCATTCTGCACCTTGCATATCCCTGCGTTCACTGGCACGGTATTGCGTTGCTATCCCGTTAAGGCTGTTGTTCAGCCTGACAGTACGGGTGTCGGTCGTCGGTGCGCCTGCATTGATCCTGAATTGACTGACGACAAGCGCGGAAGATCCCAGCACGGCATCATCCCTGACAATTGAACATTGCGGTCCGCCGCCGCCTGCAGAGAGCGACATTACCAGCATCCTGCTGGTGTTGGACGTCACCATGGTTTCCTGCTCCGACTTGAAGCCCGTCAGGGACGCCGTGACCACGACCTGTGCCTGGGGCACTTCGCTGAACAGGACATAACCATTGCCGTCCGTGCGCGCGGCACCAAACTGGTCGAGTCGGGCGCGTGTACCAAGACACACGGACACGCCAGAGAGGGGAACATTTTCGCCGCGTTCAAAAACGCGTATCCGCAAGTCGGACGCGTCCGCAGTGAACGTCGCCCATGCCATCAGTGACACTATCAATGTGCTGATTCTTTTCATTACCGTTACCTGCCTAGCTGGTTCATTTGTTCAATTGTACGCACTTACCCGGTCGCCTGGCCGACCTCGGATCCAGTCGTCTCCGTCAGCAGACACGTCCTGAGCACAGCCGCGTCTACCGGGAACGGCAGGGCATGGTGCACCGGCAGACGGGTGCGCAGGTTCTCGAACTGGGGAGTGAAGTCCTGTTCATAGAAAACAATCACCCGTGTTTCCGGCAGACGCTGTACGACGGCCAGCAGTGATTCCAGACTGCTGGTCCGGTCACGGAAATCGGACTGGAAATTGAACTCGGCAACGATCACATCGGGTGTACGTTGCTTGAGCAAACCGATTGCCTTGCGCATGCGGGACTCGATCACGACCTCATAGCCCAGCGACTCGTACAGGGACCGAAAATTCGGATAGCCCCCGAGCTCGATAACCGCCAGCAACAGCCTGTCGCGTGCACTGCCCATATACTCATCATAACCGGCTTGGCCAATAAATTGGCGTCGTTTTATCTCAATTTGCGCTAAGTGGCCGATTTTCATACCCGGGGTCGCCATTTCTCACGCCTATTCAGCCAATTGGGCCCTTTCGTCCGTCCAGTCTGAATTTATAACCTATTGTATATAAACATTGTTATACGGATGTCTAGAAATAATCAGTATTTAATTAATTTAATTGTTGCTTAATTTAGAAGTCTCTTATATAGTAATCCCCGTCCTCACAGACAAAATGAATTCTCACTGAATATTTACAACTTTTATTGGAGAGTAACAATGAAAACTATTGCAACTATTATGACTGCGGCCACGCTGGCCATCGCCTCCACCGCCGCTTCCGCCTGGGGCGGTCCTTGGGGTGGTGACAACTGGGGTTCCGACTGGGGCCCGTTCGACGGTGATGGTTGGGGTGATATGGACTTCAACATGAGCGGTGGTGGTTCCGGTCGTGGCCATGGTCGTGGCTATGGTCGTCACTATGGCTATGGTGGCTATGGTCCGTACGGCGGCTATCCGGGTTACGGCTATGGCGCTCCTTACGGTGGTGCTCCTTACGGTGGTGTTGCTCCTTACGGTGGCGCTCCTTACGGTGGTGCTCCTTACGGTGGTTATGCCCCGCAGGCTCCGGTTGCTCCTGCCCAGTAAGACTGGTCAAAGCAGCTTAAAGCCAACAGAAAGGGGGCAGCCTGAAAA
>JBATGJ010000134.1:0-6774 GCA_049665685.1 Gammaproteobacteria bacterium | reverse complement strand
CAGACGTTATTTGCCAGTGTTGATCAGGCGTTTGAACTGGGCGCGGTCGCCGTGGGTGCCACGGTTTTTTACGGTTCCCAGGAATCGCGACGCCAGATTCTCGAGGTGAGCGAGGCGTTTGCCCATGCCCACGAGCTTGGCATGGTTACCTTCCTGTGGGCTTATCTGCGCAATTCGGCGTTTAAACAGGACGGCATTGACTACCACACCGCAGCCGATCTTACCGGTCAGGCCAATCATCTGGCGGTGACGATTGAGGCCGATATCGTCAAGCAGAAGCAGGCGGAAACCAACGGCGGTTACAATGCCATCAAGTTCGGCAAGACCCATCCCAGGGTCTACGAGGAACTTACCAGCGATCATCCAATTGATCTGGTGCGCTATCAGGTGGCCAACTGTTATATGGGACGGATAGGCATGATCAATTCTGGCGGTCCCTCGGGCAAGGATGACCTCCACCAGGCGGTGCGCACGGCAGTCATCAACAAACGTGCTGGCGGCATGGGGCTGATTTCCGGACGCAAGGCATTCCAGCGACCGATGGATGAGGGTGTCAATCTGCTGAATGCCATCCAGGATGTCTATCTGTCGGACGACATAACCATCGCCTGATGCCCTGCCAGGCCGTGTCACGGGCGGTTTCTGCCTGTGACACGGCCCATGCCTTACAGTATCATTCCGGGCTTCGAAAAAAGCCCGTCCCGGAGTCCTGATGCTGCAACTGCTGGGTAGCCCCGCCCATTCCGAATTTCGCCGGCATAAACTGCTGGCGCAATGCCGGGAACGGGTGCCGGCAGTGGCCGGTTTGTATGCAGACTACCTGCATCTTGCAGAACTGATTGAGCCCCTCTCCGATCCGGAACTCCGGCTGTTCGAACAGCTGATGGAATATGGTCCGGCCCAGTCGACGTCAGACCGGCAGGGGACCCGCCTGATAGTTGTACCCCGGCCCGGCACGATCTCGCCCTGGTCGAGCAAGGCAACAGACATCATCCACAACTGCGGGATCGACAAGGTTCGGCGTGTCGAGCGCGGGATTATCTATACCGTCGAAACCACGGCAGGCGAGTCGCTGCAGGATGAGCAGCGCAACGCGCTGTTGCCACTGCTGCACGACCGCATGACCGAGGTGGTGCTGCTTGACCTGCACGATACCGCCACCTTGTTCAGCCACGCGGTACCGGCACCCGGCGAACGGATCGATGTGATCGGTGGCGGTCATGCGGCACTGCAACGGGCGAACCGTGAACTCGGACTGGCGTTGTCCGATGACGAGATTGATTACCTGGTCGAGAATTTCATCGCCCTGGGCCGTAACCCGATGGACATCGAGCTCATGATGTTTGCGCAGGCCAACTCGGAGCATTGCCGGCACAAGATTTTCAACGCGGATTGGGTGATCGACGGCAAACCGGTTGACCTCAGCCTGTTCGATATGATTCGCGCCTCCTACCAGGCCAGCCCGGACGGCATCCTGTCGGCGTACAGCGATAATGCCGCTGTCCTTGCAGGATTTGACGTGCAGCGCTTCTTTGCCGATCCCGCGACCCATGTCTATGCTGCCCATGCGGAGCCGGCCCATCTGGTTGTGAAGGTGGAAACCCACAATCACCCGACGGCGATCTCACCCTTCCCGGGGGCGGCCACCGGCTCCGGCGGGGAGATACGCGACGAAGGCGCGACCGGTCGGGGCGCCAGGCCCAAGGCAGGGCTGTGCGGATTTTCGGTATCGAACCTGCGCATACCCGGCTTCGAACAACCCTGGGAAACAGACCACGGGCGGCCCGCGCGCATTGTCTCCGCGCTGGAGATCATGGTCGAGGGCCCGCTGGGTGCCGCGGCCTTTAACAACGAGTTCGGCCGACCGAACCTGTGTGGCTATTTCCGTACTTTCGAGGAACGGGTGCCGGGTGCACAGGGTGACGAGCTGCGCGGTTATCACAAGCCCATCATGCTGGCTGGCGGGTGTGGTCTGATCCGCGCGGGGCATGTACACAAGCAGGACATCCCGGCCGGTACACCCATCGTGGTGCTCGGTGGTCCGGCCATGCTGATCGGTCTTGGTGGGGGCGCGGCGTCCTCCATGTCCAGCGGCAGCAGTGCCGAGGAACTGGATTTTGCCTCGGTGCAGCGCGGTAATCCGGAAATGGAGCGGCGCGTTCAGGAAGTGATCGATGCCTGCTGGGCGCTGGGTGATGATAACCCGATCATATCCATCCACGATGTCGGTGCCGGCGGTCTGTCAAACGCAGTGCCGGAACTGGTCAATGACAGTGGCCGCGGCGGCAGTTTTGAATTGCGCAACATACCCAACGACGACCCGGGCATGACCCCCATGCAGGTCTGGTGCAATGAATCGCAGGAACGCTATGTGCTTGCGGTTGATCAGGCGAAGCTGGAACAATTCTCGGCACTGTGCAGACGCGAGCGCTGCCCGCTGGCGGTGCTCGGCACGGCGACCGACCGGCAGCAGTTGCTGCTGACAGACAGTCACTTCGACAATTCACCGATCGATTTGCCCATGGCACTGCTGCTCGGCAAGCCGCCGAAGATGGAGCGCGTGGTCACACATGCCCCCGTGGAACGCAGCGGCTTTGCCACGGACAACCTGGATGTCCACGATGCCGTCCTGCGCGTGCTGCAGCTGCCGGCCGTGGCAGACAAGACCTTCCTCATAACGATCGGCGATCGTTCCGTTACCGGTATGGTGGCGCGCGACCAGATGGTTGGTCCCTGGCAGGTGCCGGTCGCCGACGTGGCCGTGACACTGTCGGACTACGCAGGCTACACCGGTGAGGCCATGGCCATCGGTGAGCGGACGCCAGTGGCGCTGCTGGATGGTCCTGCCTCCGGGCGTATGGCAGTCGGCGAGGCGTTGACGAATATCGCCGCTGCCGTGATTGACGATATCGGGCGGGTCGCACTGTCGGCCAACTGGATGGCACCGGCGGGTCACCCGGGCGAGGATGCAATCCTCTACGATACCGTCCAGGCGGTCGGGGCCGAATTATGCCCGGCGCTGGGTATCGCCATTCCGGTCGGCAAGGATTCGATGTCCATGAAGACGGTCTGGCAGGATAACGGCAAGGAGCATGCGGTGACTGCCCCGTTGTCACTGATCGTGTCCGCGTTTGCACCGGTGAGCGATGCACGCCACACCCTGACACCGCAGTTACGGACCGACCTCGGTGAGACGGCCCTGCTGCTGGTCGACCTCGGGCAGGGCCGCAACCGCCTGGGTGGTTCGGCACTGGCACAGGTGTACAAGGATATCGGCGCCACGCCGCCGGATCTCGACGACCCTGCATTGCTCGTGGACTTTTTTGCGGCCATCCAGGCACTCAATCGCGCGCGCCTGTTACTGGCCTACCATGACCGTTCCGATGGCGGACTGCTGGCCTGCCTGTGCGAGATGGCGTTTGCCGGGCACACCGGTATGACCGTGCATATCGACGGACTGGGCGAGGATCCGCTTGCTGCCCTGTTTGCAGAAGAACTCGGCGCTGTATTGCAGGTACGCGATAATGAACTGGATGCCGTGGTCTCGGTCCTGCGCGAGCATGGACTGGAGGACGTGACGCACGCCATTGGTCATCCGGCCCGCGATGACCGCGTCACGGTAACGCTGAGCGAAAACACCCTGCTGTCCGAGTCACGTATCAACCTGCAGCGTGCCTGGTCGGCCACCACCTATCACATGCAGGCCCTGCGTGATAACTCCGATTGTGCACGCCAGGAATACGACGGCCTGCTGGACGCAGGCGATCCCGGCATGCGTCCGCTTGTGGCCTTCGATGCCGGTGAAGACGTGACGCCGCCGCAGGCCGGTCGCATGCCTCGTCCACGCGTCGCCGTGTTGCGCGAGCAGGGCGTGAACGGTCACATGGAAATGGCGGCGGCGTTTCACCGCGCCGGTTTCGAGGCCGTCGACGTGCACATGAGCGACCTGCTGGCCGGCCGCGACTCACTGGAAGGCTATGCCGGCCTGGCCGCCTGCGGTGGTTTTTCCTACGGTGACGTACTGGGTGCCGGCCAGGGCTGGGCCAAGTCGGTGCTGTTCCACAATGACCTGCGCGACATGTTTGGTTCATTCTTCACGCGCAAGGACAGCTTCTCGCTCGGTGTGTGCAATGGCTGCCAGATGCTGTCAGCGCTGAAGGATATCATTCCGGGCGCACAACACTGGCCGCGCTTTGTCAGGAACGAATCGGAGCAGTTCGAGGCGCGCTTCTCGCAGCTGGAAATACTCGACACACCCTCGATCTTTTTCACCGGCATGAGCGGTTCCGTCCTGCCGATTGCCGTCGCACACGGCGAGGGACGGGCGGACTTCGGTGCGGCGGATCCTGCCGCTGTCATGGCCTCCGGGCTGGTGGCGGCACGCTACCTCGACGGCCATGGCGCGGTGGCAACGCGCTATCCGCACAATCCCAACGGTTCGCCGCTGGGCATCACGGCGCTGACCACGCGTGACGGGCGCGCAACCATCATGATGCCCCATCCCGAACGCGTATTTCGCACCGTGACCTGTTCCTGGCATCCGGATGATTGGGGTGAGGACAGCCCCTGGCTGCGCATGTTCCGCAACGCGCGGGTGTGGGTGGGCAGGCAGTAACGGATAAAACAAAATCGTCATTCCCGCGCACGACTGCAGGGAGGAGGCGAGACCGGGAACCGGTCGAGAGGCTGGCCTGGGCCATGCAGGAGGTAGAGCGACGCAGGAAGCTAAAGCCGAGGCGGGGATGACAAGAAAAATAAAGATTCACGCACGCGGTGTGCTCCTGCAGCAATTCTAGCGCTTCGACACCCAGGCACTGTCCACATCAAGCCGGTCCTGCAGCAGCGATAGCCAGGTCTTAGCCTCGGCGCGGCTCTCGTAGCCTGTGGCACGAATCCGGAACATGGGTTTGCCCTTGATGGTGACAGGATGGATTTCAGCGTTGACACCCTTGTCCTTGAATTCTCCCAGCTTCCTGCGCGCCATTGATTCGAAATTGTAAGAAGAGATATTCACCACCCAGGGACCTTCACCACCGCCGAGAGCGGGTTTGCTGCGGGCAGGTGGTATGGCGGCAGGCGGGGTTACCATCGATACGGCTGTCGATGTGTCGGCGGCGGCCGGGCCTGCAGCCGGGGCCGGCAGCGTTGCATCTTTTGGTAGGCGCCTAACTACTGAGCCAGCAGCCGGGGCCGGCAGTGCTGCATCTTTCGGTAGGCGCCTAACTACTGAGCCAGCAGCCGGGGTCGGCAGCACTGTTTCTTTTGCTGTGCTGCTAACAACTGTGCTCGCAGCGGGGGCCGGCATCATTTTTTGTTTCGGTGTGCGGGTAACTCCTGTGCTCGCAGCCGGGGCCGGCAGCACTGTTTCTGCGGGTGTGACGGTGGTGGCTGTGCCTGCCGCCGGGGCTGGCAAGCCGGCCGCGATATCTGCAGGGGCCGTACCTGGAAAGGCTTGCGGCAACCAGGACGCGGAAGCCGTATCGGGCTGTCCCTGTATCCAGGGCAGGTTGCCGCTTGCCGCGCGGGGTGTGCCCGGCGGCTCCACTGCGCTGAGCATGGCGACAGTTGCCCCGGGCATTGCGCTGGCCCACTCCAACGGCTGTTCTGCGGTACCGGTGACGGCTGTTCCGGTGTTTACCGGTGGAGCGTCCTCCGGTGTGGCGCGAACGACGTTGCCAGCCGGTAACGGATCGGCCGCCTGTTCGGCGCTGGCGACGACGGCTGCCGGCTGCGTAGTGTCTAGTGCGACCTGAGGTTTGGACTGCGAGGACAGGTAGACACCGCCGATGCCCACGGCCAGTGCGGCGACAGCAACGGTGGCTACGGCCGAGAGCATTTTTTCGCACAGGGTCTTGTCGGCCGGTATCGCTTCACGTTCCCGGTCGGATCCCCAGGCGCGCTTGCCGTCGTCTGCGTGGTCCGGATCCCGCCAGTTGTTCCATGGCTCCAGGCCGTCCGCGAAACCGGCGGCACCCTCGGTCTGCATGCGCAGCTCGAACGCACGCAGCCTGTCTATTTCACTTCGCTGTTCTGTCTCAGGCATAGATTAGCTGTCCAGTCGCTTGTACTTGATACGGTGTGGTTGATCGGCGTCGGCGCCCAGGCGGCGCTTCCGGTCAGCTTCGTAGTCGGCGTAATTGCCTTCGAACCAGACAGTCTGGCTGTCTCCCTCGAAGGCGAGGATATGGGTGGCGATGCGGTCGAGGAACCAGCGATCATGGGAGATTACTACAGCACATCCGGGGAAATCGAGCAAGGCCTCTTCGAGTGCACGCAGTGTTTCCACATCGAGGTCATTGGTCGGTTCGTCGAGCAGCAGGACATTGCCGCCGCTCTGCAACAGCTTGGCCAGGTGCACGCGATTACGTTCACCACCTGACAGGCTGCCGACCCGTTTTTGCTGGTCATTGCCGGTAAAGTTGAACCGTGACACGTAGGTGCGCGAATTCAGTTCGGTTCTGCCGACGGTGATGATGTCCTGACCATCGGAAATTTCTTCCCACACGGTCTTGCTGCCGTCGAGTGCATCACGGCTCTGGTCAACACAGGCGAGTTGCACCGTTTCGCCGATGCGCAACTCGCCGGTGTCCGGATGTTCGGCACCCGTCAACATGCGAAACAGTGTCGTTTTTCCGGCGCCGTTGGGGCCAATGATGCCGACGATGCCACCACGCGGCAGGTTGAAACTGAGGTCTTCATACAGCAGCTTGTCGCCGAAGCGTTTGCTGATGCCCTTGGCCTCGATGACCAGATCACCCAGGCGCGGTCCCGGCG
>JBATGJ010000133.1:0-18193 GCA_049665685.1 Gammaproteobacteria bacterium | reverse complement strand
CTGTAGTCCAGCATGACACTCATCAGATAATTGGCTAAACTATCACGCCAGGATGACAACCCCATATAATCTTCGGAGTAAATCGTATGCTTTCTGGCTTAAATAGAACCTGTATCCCACTCATACTGGCCATGTTGTTTTCCATCTCCGCTCACGCCGAGCAGGCTGGCAAGCCGCTTGCTGAAAAATTGCAGGAAGGAGATCTCATTATCACTTCATCCGTCAGTGGTTGTGATGAAGACATAAAACAGCACTGTGACGGTCTTGGCGACAATCAGGATAAAGTCTTCATGTGTCTTGCGGCCTATGAGGAACACCTCAGCTCAGAGTGTAAGCAGGGTATTCTGGAGGCGGCCCTGTCGATCAAGATGGGTGCTGCGGCCCTTGATTATTCAATCAGTGCCTGTGAGGCGGATGCTGACAAGCATTGTCTTGATGTGCAGCCAGGTGAAGGCCGTCTTGTGAGCTGCATCAAAGCCAATGAGTCCAGGGTCAGCAAAGACTGTATAACTGCCCTGAAAGAAACTGGCCTGTGGGAACTCGGCAAGCAGTGAGAAGATAAGAGTACAAGAAGCTGTTTATTTTATTTCGATTATGGCCCCTTAGGGGGCCGTTTTCATTCGTGCGGACATCCGGGATTGGCTGCCAGCTCAACCGATCGATGCAACATTTTGTCAGGGAAGCCCTGATTTATTGAAACATTCCCGTCATTGCGAGCGAAGCGTGGCAATCTCATACTATGGAATCAGTTACCTGGAGATTGCTTCGTCCCGCTACGTCCTGCGGCCTCGCAGTCCTCGCAATGACGAATAAATCAGAGCTTCCTTAGATATCCAGAAAGGCGCCAGCCTGATGTGCTCTCTCACACTGGCACGGCAAGCAGCGGACATGCCGCACGCCGCAGTACCTGTTCGGTCACGCTCCCGCGCAACGCATCGAGCACGCCTTGATGACCGGCCGTGCTCATCACGATCAGGTCGGCCTCGAGCTCGCCGGCAACCCCGATGATTTCGTCAACCGGGTCGCCCTGTCCGGTCCGCTCGGACCAGTCACAGCGGGGGCAATCGGGGCGCATCACCCGGGGACGCTCACCGCTGTTATCATTGTCGACATGCAGCAGGGTAATGTCCACGCGCGCATCGCCGATGAAATCCGCAACCCGCGCGGCCACCTCGACCGCACCCTGCGGACCCGGTTTATGATCAACCGGCACCAGCACACGCCGTAACGACGCCTGGCCATCCTCCAGGGAGACAATACCCCGTCCGCCTGCCGGAACAAACAGCGTCATGGTCCGTGCCCGCCGCGCAAGCCGCTCACTGACCGATGACTTCAGCCATCTTGGCAGCCCGTCACGCCCCTCTGTCGCCAGCACAATCAGGTCAGCAGGGTTATTCTCCAGCTGGAACAGCATCGCATTGACCGGATCATCACCCTGCAGTCCAATCTTGCGAACGCGCATCTTCAGCTTGTTGTACACATCGCCGCGTGAACTCCCCTCTTCCAGCAAACCCCACCGTTCCAGCGTAGCCCTCACCGGGGGAGCCTTACTCCAGTCGGAACTCGAATCCGCCCGGTCACTCACGTTCAGGATCGTCAGCTCGGTCTTTCGCTGCAGGGCGATCGCCAGCGCATGGGCGAAGGCATTATCACTCGCAGGAGTAAAATCAGACGGATGGAATACCGTTTTAACAAACGGTATTTTCACGGGTATCGCCATCTAAATGAGTCCCTCTCTAAACAACCGTGCCAATTCATTCTGGATAAGTTTGTATATACCGCTTAAAGACATGGATTTACAAATCCCCCTGTGCAGACTGTTTAGCTGCCGGGCTCATTATGCAGATTCGCGAAGAACAGGTCCCGCCAGTCACCCGGTGGCGCCTCGATGGCACCTGTCTTGTGCATGAACTGCGCGACTTTCATGACCGACTGTGGTGTAACGGTATATTCAATCAACGGGTCAGTGATAATTTCCACTATATCCTCGACCGACATGGAATTGCCCGACTGCAGCAAATATATCTTGGCTGCTGCAACCGGATCCCGGTTTATGAACGACATCGCCTCGCGTATCGCGGCAACAACGACTGCATATGTTTTCGGAGTATCTTCGTAAAACTGGCTGCGCGTCCAGACGAGGTTGAAGGTGGCCGGACCGCCAAGCACATCATAGGAACTCAGTATCCGTCGCACACGCTCGTCATTCAGCTCCTGATACTGAAAAGGCGGACTGGTGAAGTGTGCAGTGATTCCACCAGTGGAATTTCCCAACAGGGCATCCATGGCAACAGGATGCGCCATGGACACTGTTATCGGGTCCAGCCGATTGTACGCAGTATCTCCGAATGCTTGCGCGGCCGCCATCTGCAAAACAACGGCCTGAATGGAATCCCTGATCGCGGGAAGCGCAATGCGATCCTGCTTCGAAATGTCCGCAAGGCGTTTAACATCCGGATTGACCGTGTTGAGATAGATCGGCATGGAGCCCAGCGCGACCACGCCCCTGACGTTCTGCTTTCCCTGTGTCTTGTCCCAGACGCGCACCAGGGGGGCGATTCCTCCCGCGGCAAAATCCAGCAGACCCGTGATCAACGCCTCGTGCATTGCCGGCCCCGAGGGGAAGCGTGCCCATGTGACCCGAAGATTTCCCAGCCCGGCTTCTCTTGCACGCTTCTCGATCAGCTGGTTCTGACGCACTATCATCAGCGGCAAGTAACCGAGACCGAATTGTTGCGCCATGCGCAGGGTAGTGACTTCCGGGATGGGTTGCCGGCCTGCGGGCTCTGAACCCGGCTGGAATTTCCAGTCCCAGTTGCTACTCGCTGTATTGATCGACGTATCCTTGGTATGTGCGGGCGTCCACTGCGGATTTACTTCATCGGCAGTTGCGCTGAGGCTGATACTCAGCGAGAAAACCAGTGTGACTGCAAGCCGGCAGGCGGCATTGGCACGATACAACCAGGATTGATGCATCATTAGTTGTTTCCCCGGCTACGGTCAGGATTGATCACAGCCAGCTATGTTATGCCAGGCGATGTACCGAAAGAAGAGTACTAGACTTAAATCTCCCATCGACCCTTCACCGGCATGGGTCAGCTTGTCATTCGGGGCGCCCGCACCCAACACCAGGCCGGGGGACAGCAAGAATATTATTTAAATTCATATGGTTATTGTGATAGCGTTCGAGGTTCGGGCAAAACTGCTGGCCGGTAAAAAAAAACACCATGCTTTGTCTGTAAGCAGGTGGTACGAAGACGGCTTGTCCTGCCCTAACTCAATAACAGGAGAACAACATGGCAGATCCATCAGATGACACTGGCATTATCGTGGCGCTGGCCAAACGGCTGGAAACCCAGCGCCTGCCGCGTGCTCTGGCCCTCAAGGAGAAAGTCGATCGGGGCGAGAAGCTGAACGACCTTGATATGGCCTTCCTGGAGGAGGTCAACGACGACATGCAGAAAGTCCGCTCCCTGGTGGATCGCAACCCGGATTGGCAGACAATCGTGGAGAAGATGCTGCAGCTGTATAACGAGATCACCGCAAAGGCCCTGGATAACGAGCAGTCTGACTGATACACCCGGGCTCACCTGCACCATTACAAACAACAGCACCGCCTGATCGATTAGCTCAGCGGTCATCAGAAAAATACCCAGGAGGACCATCCCATGATCACCACTGGAATCGCCATCAACCGCGGCAACCGGCTGCGCCCGCTCCTGGTCCCGGCCCTGTTTGCCGGCGTGTTCCTCACCTGCACCGCCGTGCTGGCTGCCGAGGGCACGACCGACGGCATCGACTGGGCCCACATGGCCATGGGGCTGTTCGGCGGTCTGGCCCTGTTCCTGTTCGGCATGGAGCAGATGTCAGATTCGCTCAAGTCGGCGCTCGGCGACCAGATGAAGGTGTTGCTGGCGAAACTGACCCGCAACCGCTTCACCGGTGCACTGACCGGCGCCTTCGTCACTGCAGTGGTCCAGTCCTCCTCGGTCACGACCGTGCTGGTGGTGGGATTCGTGTCCGCCGGCATGATGAGCATGGCGCAGTCGATCGGGATCATTATGGGCGCCAACGTCGGCACCACCGTCACTGCGCAGATCGTCGCCTTCAAGGTGGAGGAAGCCGCCCTGTGGATGATCGCCATCGGCTTTCTAATGCTGTTCACCAGCCGGCAGGAGAAGATCCGGCACTACGGCAGCATGCTGATGGGGCTCGGCCTGATCTTCTACGGTATGGGGCTGATGGGCGATGCCATGAACCCGCTGCGCAGCTACGAACCTTTCGTGCAGCTAATGGTCGAGATGGACCGGCCGCTACTGGCCATCATCGTCGGTGCGCTGTTCACCGCCCTGGTACAGTCCTCCTCCGCCACCACCGCCATCGTCATCACCATGGCGGGCCAGGGCCTGATCAGCCTGGAGGCCGGCATCGCGCTGGCCTTCGGCGCCAACATCGGCACCTGCATCACTGCGCAACTGGCGGCGCTCGGCAAGTCCCGCGAGGCACTGCGGGCAGCCATGGTGCACCTGCTATTCAATGTCGGTGGCGTATTGATCTGGCTGCCGCTCATCTCTTTGCTGGCGAACTGGGTGACCGGTATCTCCCCTTCGCACCCCGAACTGGAAGGCACGGCGCGCCTCGCGGCCGAGGTGCCCCGCCAGATAGCGAATGCGCACACGGTGTTCAATATCGCCAATACGCTGATCTTCATTGGCTTCACCGGTTACCTGGCACGGCTGGTAGAAAGACTGATACCGGCAGCCGTCGAAGAGGAGAAGGTCATTATCCGTCCCAAGTACCTGGACGACGCCCTGATCGAGACCCCGGCCCTCGCCCTGCAGCGGGTACGGCTGGAGATCGCCCGCATGGGCGAGATCATCCAGCAGATGCTGACCGGTCTTCGCGAGGGCTGGCTGGAACGGGACCGCGGCAAACTCGAGAACGTCCTGAAGATGGACGACCAGGTCGACGTGCTGGAGAGCGAGATACTGAAATACCTCGGCGCCATCCGCACGGAGGCACTCTCGGAACACGAAAGCGCCGAGCTCGCCCTGGCCATGAAGGTGGCCGACGGCTTTGAGAGCGTGGGCGATGTCATCGAGACGGACCTCATCGGGCTGGGCTACCGGGCACTGGACGAAAACCTTCAGGCCAGTGACGCCATGCGTGTGCTGTTCAACGAACTGGGCGACAAGATCGGAGCAGCGCTGGATTCGACCATCCGGGCCGTGCGCGAGGACGACGAACGCGCCGCCGACGAGGTACTGACGATCAAGGCGGACATCGATCATCTGATCGGCAAGGCCCTCGAGCTGCAGTCACAGGCCCTTGCCCGGCTCGGTCCTGAACAGATCGAGCAGATGCGCATGGAGATGACGATACTGGAGAACCTCAAGCGCATTCATACCCATCTGAAACGCATCGCGCGCGCGATCGTGCCGGAGGCGGTCAGGGTCTGATGGCTTCGCACTGTTCCGTTAGTGATAGTCAGACTTGCTGTATTTGATTGATAAATATATTGATTGCTCGATGCTCAAACAGCAATCGTGATTCAGCAGCAGCATGAGTCGATCCGACTGCACTTGGACGGTGCAGCGAAATGGCCGCCGGCAAGTGTACATATCTGACGGTTTTCATTATCATTGCGCGCTCATTACGGCGTATTACTCACGACAAGTGGACCACACCATGAAACGATTCCTCGTTACCATACTCGCGCTGCTGTTCAGCTCCCTGTGCTGGGCCAGCAACGGCTATGACTACCCGATCGACAATGCCCTGGCGGCCACTGTCGTTGGCACCCCGAGAGAGTATGTCGCCGAACTGCCGAAGAAGATCCGCCGTTCGGAAAAGAAGGTGGTCATCTTTCCGGACCGGGAGGTGAAGAAATTCGTCCCGCGCAAGGCGCTCAACTACACCCTGGTCAGGCAGAAGCATGAGGCACCGCTGGTGTTTTCCATTGCCGGCACGGGTGCCAGCCACCGCAGCGCCAAGATGCTGATGATGGAGAAGGCCTTCTACCAGGCCGGCTTCCATGTCGTCTCGCTGCCCTCACCCACCTATGCCAACTTCGTCGTCACGGCCTCCACCACACAGGTGCCGGGTCACATCGTGCATGACAGCGAGGACCTGTACCGGGTGATGGAACGCATCCATGAGCAGATCAAGGGCAAGGTGAAGATATCCGAGTTCTATGTCACCGGCTACAGCCTGGGCGGTGCACAGGCGGCATTTGTAGCCAAGCTCGATGAAGAGCGCAAGAGCTTCGGCTTTAAAAAGGTGCTGATGATCAATCCACCGGTCAGCCTGTTCAACTCCGTCTCCATTCTGGACGGCATGCTGGAGGACAACATCCCGGGCGGTCTGAACAATTTCAATGCCTTCTTCGATGAACTGATGGACGAATTCACCAGGGAATACACCAAGCTGGAGAATGTCGATTTCAATGACGATTTCCTCTACCGCATCTACGAGGACCGGCAGGATGAGATCGATCCTGCCAGGGTATCGGCACTGATCGGTTTGTCGTTCCGGATTTCCTCATCCAACATGATCTTCGCCTCTGACCTCCTGACCAATGGCGGCTACATACTGCCGAAGAACCACGAGCTCAGGAAAACGGAATCGACCACGAACTACTTCAAGGTCGCCGCCCGCATCAGCTTTACCGACTATTTCAACGAACGTTTCTACCCGTTCTATCGCGCGCAGCAGCCGGGCGCCACGAAGGAATCGCTGATACGAGCAACCAGCCTGATCAGTATCGCCGACTACCTGCGCTCTGCGGACAAGATCGCGGTGGTCCACAATGCAGACGACATCATTCTCGCCCCGGGCGAGATCGACTTCTTCCGCAACATCTTCCAGTCACGGGCGCATATTTATCCGAAGGGTGGCCACTGCGGCAACATGGCCTATCGGGATAACGTCGAGTACATGGTCAATTACTTCAAGAATTGAGAATCAGGAACCATTACCTATGACACACTCCATTAATCTGATCCGCAGCCTGTTGCTGCCCGGCATGATCGGCAGCCTGTTGTTCCTGTCCGGCTGCAGCGGTGTGCCCCAAAAACAGGCCGGCGAAACCCCGGCACAGTATTCGGTCGATGCCGTCGTACGCGATGATGTCACCTACGCGATCGATGAGTACGATCCCTGGGAGGGCTTCAACCGCGGCATATACCGCTTCAATGCGGGCTTCGACCGCTATGTCTTTCTGCCTGTGGTCGGCGCCTACTCAACGGTCCTGCCGGATCCCGTGGAGGACAGCGTCTCGAATTTCTACAAGAATATCTTCGAGCTGACCAATCTGACCAACAACATCCTGCAGCTAAAGGGCGAGGCTACGCTGGACACGTTCTGGCGCCTGGTCATCAATACAACCTTTGGCATAGCCGGGCTGTTTGACGTGGCCACGGAGATGGGCATCAACGAACGTGCTGAGGATTTTGGCCAGACGCTGGGCCATTACGGACTGGGCAATGGCCCGTACCTGGTGGTACCGATACTGGGGCCTTCCAACCTGCGTGATTTCTCCGGCAATATCGTCGACTCGGTGGCCTTTAACGCGATCGATCCGCTCGACCTTGACGACAATAATGAGGAACGCAAGCTTGTGTTTAATCTCCTGAACGCCATCGACCGCCGCCACCGGACCGGCTTCCGCTACTATGACTCCGGCTCACCGTTCGAGTATGAACTGGTGCGCGCGCTCTATACCAGGAAGCGGGAACTGGATATCTCGCGCTAGGTACCATTCAACACCACGATCTACTGCCGGGGCAACTACCGGGAGGCGGTGAGAGCGCGCAGCGCCCGAGAGGCTGGCCTGGGCCATGCAGGTAGTACAGCGAATCAGGATCCAGTCGATGATCACAACAGAGGAAAAAACATGAGAATTGCGCGCACGCCGATCACAATGTATGCCGGCCTGGTGCTGGCCCTTCTCTGCAGTTCCCTGCAGGCTGAGGATAAAAGCGTAAAAGTGATAATGCCCTGGGATGGTGAAGGCACCGTCTATCAAATCGGCGCCGACAAGGTCCTGTTCATGGGCGCCTTCGAGGGTGTCATGTATGTCGAGAAGGAAGCGGGTGAACTGGATGCCGCCTTTGCCAACTGCCCCGCAATGCAGCATATCGATGCCGGCAAGAAATCCACGGAAGCCTCGGGTTACTGTAGCATCACGATCTCCGCAGAGGATACCGTGTTTGCCGAATGGAACTGCAGTGGCAGGGTCGGCGCCTGCAAGGGGACTTTCAGGCTGACCGGCGGTACCGGGGCCTTCAAGGGGGTCAGCGGTTCCAGTGACCTGGTGATCCGCTCGGTACTCAATACCCTGGTCGCGGGTATGGGTGACGGTGGTGTCGTGCGTGCCGCATCGGGTATCGCCATATTACCCAAGCTGACCTACAAACAGCCAGCCGCCAAATAACATTACCGACTCGTGCCATAGTCGAATTGCAACCTCGACAGTTTGCTTGGCCGATTTATTATCCGGCGCCTGTAAAATCAATGCCGGGGCAATAGACAGAATTGGGGATTATCAAAATGAAACAGGCAATAAAGTTAACGCTTTGCATCACCGCATTCTGGTTGATCGCTGAACAGCCGGCAGTCGCGGGTACCATACAATGCGGCGTGCATTATATTGAGGATTCTGAACGTCGCCCCTCCACAAAATACGAAGTCCTCAAGAAGTGCGGTGAACCGACCGCCAAGATGGGAAATACCTGGGTCTACGAACAAAATGGTGGCCTGAAGAAGGAAATTATCTTCTCTGATGCCGGAACCGTTGCCAGTATCCGCCAGTAATGTCACGAATATAATCGAGGGCTCGAATCTCGAGCACACAGAATAGCCCGGGTCGTATCATCGAAAACCGATTTGAGTTCCAGATATGATAATGACAGTAAAAAAATCGCTGCGACTGCTGTCTGTCTCGCTGTTTATCTTTTGCGTCAATGCCCATGCAGATGTTCTGGAAGAAATCCTGGACAGGGGAACAATGCGTGTCGGTGTGTCGCTGTTTGAACCCTGGACAATGCAGAATGACGCCGGTCATCTGTCCGGATTCGAAATAGAAGTGGCAGACAGGCTTGCCAGCGACATGGGAGTCAAGCCGGAATACAAGGTCTACAAATGGGAGGAGATCATGCCTGCTCTCATCAAGGGGGAGATCGATATCATTGCAGGCGGCATGGCCATTACCCCGCAGCGGGCACTCAAGATCAATTTCTCCGGGCCCTACGCTGATTCGGGCATCTCTCTGGCTGCCAATACGAGCAAGACAAAAAACATAAAAAAGCTGGAGGATCTTAACCATGAAAACATCAGCGTTGCAGTGGTTTCCAAGACGGTCTCCAATGAACTGGCCCCGCGCCTGTTCAACAAAAGCACCCTCAAGGTGTTTGATACGACTGAACAGGCGGAAAAGGCCATCCTCGATGGCGACGTCCACATCTGGCTCGCCTCCATGCCAATACCGCAATTCCTTGGCCTGCGGCACCCGGATAAGGTGGATTTGCCGCTAGCCAAACCGGTGCTTTCTTACAAGGCGGGATTCGGCGTACGAAAGAGGGAGCAGGAATGGCTGAATTTTCTGAACGCATGGGTGACCGCACGGCAGGCGGATAAATGGCTGTCCGCGACCCATAAATACTGGTTCCAGTCTCTGCGTTGGAGCACGGAATCCGGGGAATGACCGTGTTGGTCGCCCCGGCAGCCGTTGCAAGCGAAGGCAGCCGCTGGCCAATCGGATTGCTTGCAATGATGCTCTCGTTCATTGCCATAGCGGAGAATAGCGGAAGCATCACATTGTCACCTGGCTATGATGACAGGCTGACAGATGAGATCTACAACAGTGCAAGAGGATGGCGCAAGCCACCGGCATACCACGATGAGTGGCGTCCGGAAAAACCACAGCACGAAAGCCGCATTGAATTCGGTTATGACTCAACCTATGAAGCACTCAGATCGAGGGATGGTGCGCAAAGCATGGACACCGCCCGTGGACTTCGGGATCCCCAGCCTGCCACCCAGTTCAGAATCGGGTTCTAGCCTGCTGTCATCGATGCATCAGTTTTTTTGTGACGCATCCGCGGCGTTTTCTGTGATCTGGAAACGGCAGGTTCTGCCCATACTCCGAACTGGCGATGGGCCGATGCGAGCAGCGACTTCGCTGCTAAACGGAACTACGTGCAAGTCCCGGGGCGAGAGGCTGGCCTGGGCCATGCAGGCGCTGGAGCGAAGCAGCAGCAGGTGAGACAAGGCACTGGCCGAGAAACCGGCCTGAGCCATGCCAGAGCCGAGAGGGCCGGGGAGAGGGGTACAAACAAGGCACAGTAGTGCGCGCTCTGCGCACCCCAGATTCGTATGGCTTGTTTCACCGATTTGGTGCGCACAGCGCACCCTACTGACTGAGTTAACTCCAGCAATGGATACAAATCATAACCCGCAAGCGCCATCGATCCACCGCGTTCTTGTCAGGCGCCTCATCTATGCCGCGCTGAGCATTGCCCTGGTGGTGGCCATTGTAGTGATCCTGCTCGAGCGACAGCGCATTGTCGACACCGTGGTCGATCGTGCACTGCAGCGCACGGCCCTGTTCACCGAGCAGCACCAGGCCATGCTCGACAACCCGGGTGGACCTGACCGGGCAGGCCTGCAACAGGCCCTTGCACAGCTTGCCAGTAACCGACTCAGGGAGCGCATGGGTTATTTTGTCTATGCAGAAATCTATGAGAGCGCACAATCCCCGATCGGTGAATTCACAGATCGGGATTTCAGCCGGATAGACACCATCGAGGGCTGGCTTGCAGACGGTCAGCGCCCCATGCCGGCGGCCGGTGAGCATCATCACGCGGGCTTCTGGCTCGATAGCCGGCCGTACATCCATGTCGCCACGCCATTGACCCACAGCAGCGGTGACGTCGTCGCCTGGCTGCAGGGAATCTATGCGGTTTCACGGGCAGCCGGCGAGGATATGAACGCGCGCACCTTACGGGCCATCGCCATGGCTATCGGGATCGTCTTGCTGACCACGGCCGTGCTCTACCCGGTGATCCTCACCCTCATGCGCAAACTGACCACGTTTTCCGGTTACCTGCTGGATTCCAACCTGGAGATGCTGCAGGTGCTGGGCAGCGCCATTGCCAAGCGTGACAGTGACACCAGTGACCACAATTTCCGGGTGACCATCATCGCCGTGCGCCTGGCCGAGGCGGCCGGGTTCGATCCGGTGGAAATCAGGCGCCTCATCAAGGGCGCCTTGCTGCACGACGTCGGCAAGATCGCCATCACCGATACTATCCTGCATAAGGCGGGCAACCTGGATGATGCAGAGTTCAGGATCATGAAGACCCACGTCGAGCATGGCCTGGACATCGTCGAGCGCTCGGAATGGCTCAAGGATGCCGCTGCGGTGGTTGGCAATCATCATGAAAAGTGTGACGGCAGCGGCTACCCACGTGGACTCGACCGGGACTCGATACCGGCCGGCGCGCGTATTTTCGCCATTGCCGATGTGTTTGATGCGCTTGCCTCAAAGCGGCCCTACAAGGAGCCGTTCACCTTCGAGGAGTCGATGCGGATATTGCAGGAGGGCCGTGGCAATCATTTTGATCCGGAGCTGCTCGATGCCTTCACCACCATCGCACGCGGATTGTACGACCACCTTGCCGGTCGCGATGCCGATGACCTGCGTGCGGAACTGGAGGGTATCACGCGGTCCTATTTCTCAGCCGACAGCGGGGCGCTGAGCGTTTGAATCGTAGTGTGGGCCGTGCGCACCACGAGTTTCGCAGGGTGCGTCTTACGTACCGCCCGGCTCACGCAACAGATTTATGGTGCGCATAGCGCACCCTGCGACTGGCCCTCTCCCTGAGGGAGAGGGGATGTACTGATTATGCACATTGCATATTTCCTAGAGATATTTCTCCACCGGGAACTGTGAGAAGATCCAGGACTTGATACGCAGCCACAGGCCGGTGTCCGGCTCATGGGTCACGACACTGTCCTGCCCCTCGGTGCGGGCATGCCATTCCAGCTGCCCCGAGTCATTGAGCAGCACCCGCCAGCTGTTCTCCGGCTGCATGTTCTCCTCGATGTCCCGCGCAATGCGCTCTGCCATTGACGGACTGTGCACAATCATCGCGGTTTCGGTGTTCAGGTAGCGTGAACGCGGATTGAGGTTGAAGGAACCGACATAGACCACCTTGCGGTCGAAGACCACGGACTTGGCGTGCAGGCTGAACACGGTATCGGCACAATCCAGCTGCTGGTTCTCGACCAGGCGACGGCAGGAGGCGGCATCCGGGCGGAACTCGTAGAGGCCGATTCCACGCCGGATCATTTCCTTCCGATTGCGCGTATAGCCGGCATGTATGGTCCACACATCGGTGGTCACCAGCGAGTTGGTGAGCGCGCTGATCCTGATGTCTTTCTCAAGCAGCGGATTCACCCGCTGCAGCAATTCATCGGAAATGATGAAATACGCCGATTCCACCAGGATTTCGTTCTCCGAGGCATTCAGCAGCGAGATCAATCGATCGGCAATCACGGTCCCGTTGGCCTCGTCACCCCCGGTAATCACCGGTGGATTGTAGACGAACTCGGCGGGTGCCCAGGTCGCGGTGGCGATCCAGTCGTCGATCAACTGCAGGCGCGGTTCCCTGCCCTCCGGCAGCGGGTACGGGTAGTTATTCTCGTCATCCGCATATTCTCGCAGGCCTGCGTATTTCTTCTGCACTTCATCCGGTGACAGTTTGAAGGTCACCAGGGCACTGATGGGGATCGCCCATTGACTGTTCCACATCTCGTCGAACTGTTTGCCAGTCGTCGCCACCACCGGGCCGGCGGCGAGCAGTTCCCGGTCGCGGTGGTTCATGTCCTGCCGGGCGTCGAAATATTCATCGCCGATATTGCGCCCGCCGACGATGACGAAACTGTTGTCCGCGAGGAAGGTCTTGCTGTGCATGCGCCGGTTCAGTCGGCTGAAGCCGGCGGCCATGCTGGTCCATTTGCGCAGGCCGCTGCGGAAGCCCGCACTGAAGGGATTGTAGACACGCACCTCGATATTCGCATGCGTATCGAGCGCAAACAGTTCATTGTCCTTGTTGCCGGCACCATAGTCGTCCAGCAGCAGGCGCACGCGCACGCCCCGCTCCGCCGCCCGCAACAGCCGGTCGGCCAGCAGGCGGCCGGTGGTATCGGCATTCCAGATGTAATACTGCGCATCCAGCGAGACCTCCGCCGCATCGGCCAGCGCAATGCGGCTGATGAAGGCCTCCCGGCCCGTGTCGAGCAGCACCATAGCGGATTTATCCGGATGACGTGCAGCCTGTTCAGCGGTCAACCGGCCCAGCCGGGTATCGCCGGCATCCGCTAGCACGTACGCGGGCGTTCGCTCGACAGTTGGTAAAGTAGTACAGCCATAACAGATAGTTACAGAAACCACCAAAAGTATATTCTTGATCAAGGACTGCCTCCCGAATTCAACTGCGGGCACGGTGGCAACACGTGTGCAAGCATAGCATCAGGGGAATACCCTGCCATTTGAATTCTGATCCCATATAAGAAAGGACTCCGGACTGTACAGAAGGCAGTCACCCTGTCCGGACATTGCCTCACAGTCGCTACCCGTTGCAACTTCAAGCTAAGATAGAACATATAACTTTCACGCTGGAGTGTCTTGCATGCAATCCCTGTTTTCCCTGATCAGGCTGACGTTCCTGTTGTTGCTGCTCATGCCGTTCCATCCTGCGACGGCGGTAGACATCCGTGCATCTGCAGACCCCGCATCCACCGCGATCAACAGCAAATTCAACCAGGCCGGCATCGTCATCGCGTTCCCGCAGTGCGACCTGCATCTGGATACCAGCCGCCCGCTGGCTATGCGCGTCCTCCATGATGCACCCGGTGATGAGCAGAAATGATGGTTGCAATCGAATCAATCAGTATGCACTGCACCGGATGAAACAGATGAAGCCATACCGACTGGCGCTGGTCGTGATCGCCCGTAACGAGGCGAGCTGCATTCGCAATTGCCTGGACAGCGCGTCCGGGCATGTCGATCGCATGATCGTACTGGATACCGGTTCCACGGACGACACGGTGGCCATCGCCGGGCGATGCGGTGCCACGGTACATCGCTTCGACTGGATCGATGACTTCGCCGCGGCGCGCAACGCGGCACTGGAGTACTCCAATGCCGACTGGAACCTGGTACTCGATGCCGACGAGCAGCTTACCGGCGGCCTGGATCGACTGGGCGCTGACACACTTGGCAAGGAGCCCTTCATCGGCGTCATACCGGTGACCAGCGAGTTCGACCTTGCTGACGGCGTGGAGACGGCAACCTCATGGCTGCCACGCATCCTGCCGGCCGGCGTCCGCTATCAGGGTCGGATCCATGAACAGCCGGTGTCCGACCTGCCGCGTGCGCGACTGCCCGTCAGGGTCAGCCACGCCGGTTACCGGCAGGCACAACTGAAGCAGAAAGCCGGCAGAAACCGCACGCTGTTGCTGAAGATGCTGGAAGAGTCTCCCAATGATGCCTACCTGCTCTACCAGACCGGCAAGGACTGCGAGGTCTACCAGGAGTTCGATGAGGCGGTCCGCTACTACGAACGCGCACTCAAGTACGCCGCGCCGACTGAAAAATACCGGCATGACCTGGTGTTGCGCCTGATCTACTCGCTCAAGCGGGCCGGCCAGCTTGAAAGGGGCATTCAACTGGCCGAGCTGGAAATGCCGAACTGGCCGCAGTCACCGGACTTCTTCTTTGCCCTGGGTGACCTGCTGCTGGACTGGGCGACACGGAATCCGCAGCAGGCCGTGCAGGACATCCTGCCCATGGTCGAGTCATCCTGGAACAAATGCCTGGAGATCGGTGAACAGCCTGAAATGGAAGGTGCAGTGCAGGGCCGCGGCAGCTTCCTCGCCGCGCACAACCTGGCGGTGCTGTACGACGGCCTGGGCGATGCGCAACAGGCGGCGCACTATCGCAAGCTGTCTGACGAGCTGCGCTCAAGGCACAGTCAGACTGGTGGCTAACTAGACAGCCGCAGCCACCACGGAGGCGAGCTGATCAGCCTCCTGTACTACTTCATTTTCATCCTCACCCTCGACCATGACACGTACCACGGGTTCGGTCCCCGAGGGGCGCAGCAGCACCCGCCCGCGCCCGGCGAGGCGCTGCTCGGCCAGGGTCACTGCCGCCTGCACGGCCGGCGTATTGCCCAGGTCGACATTGCTGCTAACCGGCACATTGATCATGTGCTGCGGATACTTGGTCATGCCGGACTTCAGCGCGTGCAGGCTCTGGTCCGCGCGCTGCATGGCCGCCAGCACCTGCAATGCCGAGACAATGCCGTCGCCCGTGGTGGTCCGGTCAAGGCAGATGATATGCCCGGATGACTCGCCGCCGATCTGGCTGGCGGTCTGTTGCAATAACTCGAGGACATAACGGTCACCCACCCTGGCACGCTCGAACGGTATATCCAGTGCACGCAGTGCATGCTCCAGGCCCAGGTTGCTCATCAGCGTACCCACCACCCCGCCATTGAGCTTGCCTTCACGCTGCCGCGAGACGGCGATGATAAACAGCAACTCGTCACCGTCGACCAGTTCGCCCTTGTGGTCAATCATGATCAACCGGTCGCCGTCACCATCGAGTGCAATGCCAACATCAGCACTGTGCTCCAGCACCATCTTCTGCAACTGTTCCGGTCGCGTTGAGCCACAATCCTGGTTGATGTTGAGGCCGTTTGGTGAAACACCGTTGGTGATCACGTCGGCGCCCAGTTCCCTGAACACACTGGGAGCCACCTGGTAGGTAGCGCCGTTGGCGCAGTCGACCGCGATCCTCAGACCGTGCATGCCCATGCTGAGCGGGATGGTGCTCTTGCAGAATTCGATGTAGCGGCCCTCCGCGTCTTGCAGGCGTACGGCCTTGCCCAGCCGGTTCGACTCGACCGTGGCCAGTGGCTTTTCAAGTTCGGCCTCGATGGCGGCCTCGACCGCGTCACCCAGCTTGGCGCCCTCACCGGAGAAGAACTTGATGCCGTTGTCCTCGTAAGCGTTGTGGGATGCGCTGATGACGATACCGGCACAGGCATGCAGGGTGCGTGTCAGGTAGGCAATCGCAGGCGTCGGCATGGGGCCGGTCAGGCGGATATCCACGCCGGCCGCCGACAGCCCGGCCTCGAGCGCGGATTCGAACATGTAGCCCGAGATGCGGGTATCCTTGCCGATCAGCACGCTGTCACCCGGTTGCCGGCCCAGTACCCGGCCCGTGGCCCAACCCAGTTTCAACATGAATTCAGCCGTTATCGGTTCCTCGCCGACCCGGCCACGGATACCGTCTGTTCCGAAATATTTTCTCGACATCTTGTATTTCCTGTTATCGCCCCTGCATCAACTCTTTTAGCTGCTTTCGGCGGGTTCGTAAAGTACCTGCGGGGTCGCGGTCATGACGGCCTGGCACATCTCGAGGGCCTCGTGGGTGGCGCGCACATCATGCGTACGGATGATGCGCGCCCCCTGCCAGGCCGCAATCACCGCCAGTGACAGGCCGGGGTATAGACGTTTATCGACCGGCAGGCCCAGCACCTTACCGATCAGGGATTTACGTGACAACCCGACCAGGACCGGAAACCCGCGGCTGACCAGTCGGTCAAGCTGTTGCAGCAACAGGAGATTATGGCCGGCGGTCTTGCCGAAGCCGAAACCGGGATCGAGCAGGATGCGCTCGCGGGCAATGCCGCCGGTGATGCAGGCCTCGGCACGCGCCTGTAAAAAGTCACCGACCTCGCTGACGACATCGGCGTAGTGTGGGGCATCCTGCATGGTGCCCGGCACACCCTGCATATGCATCAGGCACACCGGCACGGCCAGTGCGGCTACCCTCTCGATCGCACCCTCGGCCTGCAGGGCAGTGACATCATTGACCAGGCCGGCACCGGCAGCCACCGCCGCCTGCATCACGGGCGGTTTGCGGGTATCCACTGACACCGGCACATCGACCCTATCAGACAACGCCTCGATGACGGGGATAATGCGGTCCAGTTCTGCATCGACACTGACATCGGCCGCTCCCGGGCGGGTTGACTCTCCGCCCACGTCGATGATGGCCGCACCTTCGTCAACCATCTGCTGCGCGCGCGCCACGGCCATATCGATGGCCAGAAACTCACCGCCATCGGAAAAGGAATCGGGCGTGACGTTGAGAATGCCCATCACACGCGGACGCGACAGGTCCAGTGGCTTGCCGGCGCAATCGAGGATCAGCGGGTTCATCCAGCGGGTTTATCCGTAGATATCGCTTTACACCGCAAAGCACAAGGAGGAAAGACTATTGTCATTCCCGCGCACGACCGCATGGATGAGGTGAGACCGGGAACCGGTCGAGAGGCTGGCCTGGGCCATGCAGGAGGCAGAGCGACGCAGGAAGCCAAAGCCGAGGCGGGAATCCAGTGGTAAACATTATAGCTACAGGTTACGGGTCAGGAAAAATACAGGGTGACCGCGTGAATGGACCATGTTGCGTGATGTTCACCTGCATCTGCCGTTCACAGGCTGGATCCCCGCTTGCGCGGGGATGACAGCCATTATCTTTACAAATCTGCAGTGGGTTCTAGTGCTGACCGGCCGGTCCGCCGATCTTCCCGTCTGATTTGTCATCCGTGTCCGTGATACCACTGGAGGGTGGAGTGGGTGTCTCGCTCTCGTCCCAATCACGCGGCGGACGCGGCGTCTTGCCGGCCATGATGTCATCGATCTGATCGCTGTCGATGGTTTCATATTTCATCAGCGCCGCTGCCATGGCATGCAACTTGTCGAGATTGTTCTTGAGGATCTCCTCGGCACGCGCATAGGCACTGTTGATAATAACGCGGATCTCGCTGTCGATATCGTGCGCCGTCTCGTCCGATACGGCCTTGTGCTGGGCAACGGAGTGACCGAGGAACACTTCTTCCTGCTCATCGCTATAGGTCAGTGGCCCGAGCTTTTCGGACAGGCCCCACTTGGTAACCATATTACGTGCCAGCTCGGTGCTGCGCATGATGTCATTGGATGCCCCGGTCGTAACCTTGTCCGGGCCGAAGATCAGCTCTTCGGCGATACGTCCACCAAACAGGCTGCAAATCTGGCTGACGAGGAACTCCTTGCTGTGACTGTAACGGTCCTGCTC
>JBATGJ010000132.1:0-6534 GCA_049665685.1 Gammaproteobacteria bacterium | reverse complement strand
TCCGGATTGATCTCATAGATCTCTTCGCCCTGGTAAATGGCATCATTGGGACACTCCGGCTCGCAAACGTCGCAATTGATGCATTCATCGGTAATCATCAGGGCCATGGCAGGAACTTCCGGTAAAGAGCTTTATTACAACTTAAATCATGCGTCCCCGCAATGCGGCGACCACCTTGCTGTGGGCAAACGGTGTTACGTCGCCGCCAAGACAGGCGATTTCCCGCACCAGGCTGGATGAGATATACGCATACTGCTCGGCCGGCGTCAGGAACAGGGTCTCGATTTCGGGTGCCAGGTGTCGATTCATGCCGGCCAGCTGAAATTCATACTCGAAATCCGATACCGCGCGCAAACCGCGCAGAATGACGCCCGCCTCGCGTTGCCGGACAAAATCGACCAGCAGATTGTCGAAGCTGCAGACCTCAACATTTTCGACGTGCGCCAGCACCTCGCGTGCCAGCGTTACACGGGTCTCGACCGGGAAGGCCGTCGCCTTGTCCGTGCTGACTGCCACCGCGACGATGACCTTGTCGAACAGCCGCGATGCACGTTCCACCAGATCGGTGTGACCGTTGGTGATCGGATCAAAGGTTCCGGGGTAAACGACTGTCTCCATGGAGGGATTATGTACGAAAACCAGGACGGAATGTAGTGCAGTTAACTGTCGCGTGAATGGATCACCCGCAACAAAAAGTGAAACGTGAGACGTGAGACGTGAAATGTGAAGCATGAATAGAAACAGCAGGCGTCATTCCAGCACAAGCGGGAATGACGGGTATTCAGTCGCAGAATATTTCCGTATGCTTCAGTGTACTATCCTGTACATCTCTGGATTCAGTGGCATTCTAGAATTATACAGGTGTTGTTCACGTCTCACGTTCCACTTTTCACTTTTCACTTTTTCGCACATGCGATGCGCTCCTACTGCCCCCTATTTAGCTTAGGGCGAAATTAATTTTTCCGTGTGTGTTTCGTGGCTGGTACTTAAAAAAAAGCCCCGCCGTTGCCGGCGGGGCTTCTGGTTTACAACAGCGACGGGCTGCTTACATCATGCCGCCCATGCCGCCCATGCCGCCCATATCCGGCATACCGGCACCACCACCTGCTGCTTCATCCTGTGGCGCCTCGGCAACCATCGCCTCGGTGGTAATGATCAGTCCCGCAACGGATGCGGCGTTCTGCAGTGCAAAACGCGTCACCTTGGTGGGATCGAGGATACCCATCTCGATCATGTCACCGTATTCACCGGTCCCGGCATTGTAGCCATAGTTGCCTTCATTGGCGGCCACGGCATTCAGGATCACCGAGGCTTCCTCACCGGCATTCTGGCAAATCTGGCGCAGCGGCTCTTCCATGGCACGCATGGCGAGCTGGATGCCGACATCCTGGTCGTGATTGACGCCCTTGAGATCGCCAATCCTGGCCTTGGCGCGGATCAGGGCGACACCGCCACCCGCAACCACGCCCTCTTCGACGGCCGCACGGGTCGAATGCAGTGCATCTTCCACGCGTGCCTTTTTCTCCTTCATCTCGACTTCCGTGGCAGCACCGACCTTGATGACGGCCACACCACCGGCCAGCTTGGCCACGCGCTCCTGCAGCTTCTCCTTGTCATAGTCCGAGCTTGACTCCTCGATCTGTGCACGCACCTGCTGCACACGTGCCTCGATGTCTTCCTTGCGGCCGGCACCGTCGATAATGGTGGTGTTTTCCTTGGTAATCACGACGCGCTTGGCAGTACCCATGTCGTCCAGGCTGGCCTTCTCCAGAGACAGACCGACTTCCTCGGAAATCACCTGGCCGCCGGTCAGCACGGCGAGATCCTGCAGCATGGCCTTGCGGCGATCGCCGAAGCCCGGCGCCTTGACGGCTGCGACCTTGACGATACCGCGAATGCTGTTGACCACCAGTGTGGCCAGCGCCTCGCCCTCGACGTCTTCAGAAATGATCAGCAGCGGCTTGCCGGACTTGGCAACGCCCTCGAGAATCGGCAGCAGCTCACGAATATTGGAAACCTTCTTGTCGTGGATCAGGATGAACGGATCTTCCAGTTCGGTCGACATGTTCTGCTGGTTGTTGACGAAATACGGTGACAGGTAGCCACGGTCAAACTGCATGCCCTCGACCACGTCCAGCTCGTTCTCCAGGGAGGAGCCTTCCTCGACCGTGATCACGCCTTCCTTGCCGACCTTTTCCATGGCATCGGCAATGATGTTGCCGACCGACTCGTCGGAGTTCGCGGAAATAGTGCCGACCTGGGCAATCGCCTTGTTGTCGGTACACGGCTCGGACAGGTCGGACAACGCGGCGACCACGGCAATCACCGTCTTGTCGATGCCGCGCTTGAGGTCCATCGGGTTCATGCCCGCGGCGACGGCCTTCATGCCCTCGCGCACCATGGCCTGGGCCAGTACCGTCGCGGTTGTGGTGCCGTCACCGGCCACATCGGACGTCTGTGAGGCAACTTCCTTCACCATCTGGGCGCCCATATTCTCGAACTTGTCGTCGAGTTCGATCTCCTTGGCCACGGACACGCCGTCCTTGGTCACCGTCGGTGCGCCAAAGGCCTTGTCCAGCACTACATTGCGTCCCTTCGGACCCAGGGTCACCTTGACCGCGTTGGCCAGGATATTCACACCCGCAACAATGCGTGCGCGGGCGTCATCGCCGAATTTCACTTCTTTTGCCGTCATGACAAATCCTCTTGATTCTGTATGTTTAAATGATTCAGGTAGTTAGGGCTGGCGGGTCAGACGACGACACCCATGATGTCGTCTTCACGCATGACAATCATGCCTTCACCCAACTCCTTGATCTCGGTGCCGGAATACTTGCCGAACAGGACGGTATCACCGACCTTCACTTCAAGTGGTACAACTTCACCACTATCAAGGCGCTTTCCATTACCAGCGGCAACAATTTCACCACGCTGTGGCTTTTCTGCGGCCGAATCAGGAATCACAATACCACCTGCTGAGGTGGTCTCTTCTTCCATGCGCTTGACGAGCACGCGATCGTGCAGCGGACGAATATTCATTCTGTCTGTCTCCTTCGGACTGCTTTGCTTTGACATATACCAACGATGGCGGGTGCAGTTGTTAGCACTCGCCCCCAGTGAGTGCTAATGATAGGGTCGAAACCCGGGAAGTCAAGGGAAGAAAACCACTGATTGCGCCTTGGCACACCCTGGAAGACAACGTCATTTCAGGGAGGTAGGGTGCACTCTGTGCACCGGTCGCCGGTGCGTGGATGCACCCTGCGGTCTGAATTTATAGGCAGGAGCGCCCCGCGACAGTCTATTTATCATCCTCGCGGTGGACTTCACCCTCGAGGGTACGGGGCTGATGCTGGCCCGCCGCCCCCGTTGGCCCGCCCGTGGGGGTGACCACCGCCATGCGCTGCAGGGCCCACCAGGCCAGGGGCCGGCGGATGGCCGGCAGCAGGAAGGCAAAACCCAGCGCGTCGGTGAAGAAACCCGGTGTGAGCAGTAGCAGGGCCGCCGCCAACAGCATTACGCCCTCGATCACCTCGATCGCCGGTGTCTCGCCACGCGCCATGGTCTGGCGCATGCGCAGCAGTGTCTTCAGACCCTGGAGACGCGCCAGTGAGGCGCCGATCACGGCAGTCATCACCGTGAGTGCTACTGTGGGGAGTGCACCGATCCAGCCGCCGACCTTGATCAGAAACCAGAGCTCGACCAGGGGAACCAGCAGGAACAGCAGAAACAACACGGGAAATGGCGACATGGAGACAACATACCAGATCAATGGGGTCTGACTCGATTGATTTTATTTCACAATAGCCGAAATAATTAAAAATCAATCGAGTCAGACCCCATTGATCCAGTATATTCAGGAAATGGGGGGTGAACATCAGATGGTTCTATGCACCGTGCCGGACACAGACACCGCCAGGACAATTGCCACGACACTGGTCAGTGAAAAACTGGCGGCATGCGTGAATATCGTGCCCGGTATTACCTCTGTGTACCGCTGGAAAGGTGCCGTCGAAAGCGATGCCGAATGCCTGTTGCTGATCAAGACGCACGCGCATCGCTGGCCGGCGGTCGAGTCGCGTATCCAGTCGCTGCACCCTTACGAACTACCTGAAATCATTGCAGTCCCACTAGAAACAGGACAACAAGATTATCTCCAATGGATAACAGACAGCCTGAAATGATCCAGTTGATACAACGACTTTACCTGTTAGCGCTGCTTGCCCTGCTTGCACCGGCAGCGCTTGCCATTGACCTGCTTGGCGGATCGGATGACGAACTGCTAAAACCCGAGCAGGCATTTTTATTCAGCACCACGCTCGTCGACGACCACACCGTGCAGGTCAACTGGACCATCGCGGACGGTTACTACATGTACCGCGACCGTATCAAGTTCAGCAGCGACACGCCCGGCATCAGCCTGGGTGAGCCGGACTTGCCGGCAGGCACCGTCAAGGACGACGAATTCTTCGGCAAGATCGCCACTTTCCGCAAGGCGGTCGCGGTGACGATCCCCGTGATCCGCACTGCCGATGCACCCGGGACGCTCGAACTGAAGGCTGTATCGCAGGGCTGTGCAGATATCGGCGTGTGTTATCCACCGCACACCCAGCTCGCCAGTCTCGACCTGCCGGTGCTGTCACCTGACAGCCTGGCCTCCATGGCCATACCGGCAGCCAGTGCGGCAAACGCACTCCAGTCGATCAGCGACCGGCTTGGCCTGAGCGGGGCCGAGGACGATTTTCTCGATCCGGATGTTGCCTTCCAGGTGGAGGCACTGGAGGTCTCGCCCGGCCTGCTCGAGGTACGCTGGACCATCGCGGATGGCTACTACCTGTATCGCGACAAGCTGAAGGTCGCGCTGGCCGACAATCCCGATATCGCCCTGGGTGATATGAAACTGCCGGAGGGCAAGGTCAAGCAGGACGAGTTTTTCGGCGACGTCCAGGTGTTCTATCACGAAGTCACGGCACAGTTACCGGTACAGCACCTGACTGGCAAGGCGGACAGGATAACCCTGCAGATCGGTCACCAGGGCTGCGCCGATGCCGGCATCTGCTATCCGCCGGCCAAGAAGGAAATCCCGCTGATCCTGGCGGCGGCCAACGCCATTGTACCGGCGGCAGCGGCGGCGGCACCGGCGACCGGCATGGGTGATGGCGCGCAGGACGTCTCGATCACCTCGCAGCGCCAGGACGACATCGTCCGGGTACTTGCCACCAGCAGCCTGGGCTGGACGGTGCTGTTCTTCCTCGGCGCGGGTATTCTGCTGGCCTTTACCGCCTGCATGTACCCGATGATCCCGATCATCTCCAGCATCATCGTCGGACAGGGCGAGGGCATCACCACCGGCCGGGCGTTCGGTCTGACCTTCATCTACGTGCAGGGTGTCGCCCTGACCTATGCCGTGATCGGCGTGGTCTCCGCGCAGCTCGGCGCCGGGGTACAGGCCTTTTTCCAGAACCCGTGGATCCTGAGTTTTTTCGCCCTGGTGTTCGTGCTGCTGGCTCTGTCCATGTTCGGCTTTTACAACCTGCAGCTGCCGGCCTCCATGCAGGCGCGGCTGAGCGAGACCAGCAACCGCTTCAGGGGGGGTACGCTGCTGGGTGTCGGCGCAATGGGCGTGCTGTCGGCCCTGATTGTCGGGCCCTGCGCCGGTCCGGTACTGATCGGCGCACTGATCTACACCAGTCAGAGCGGCGACTACCTGACCGGTGCGCTGGCGATGTATGCGCTGGGCCTCGGTCTTGGCCTGCCGCTGCTGGCGATTGGCACCTCGGGCGGCAAGCTGCTGCCGAAGGCCGGTGGCTGGATGGATACGGTCAAGGCCGTGTTCGGTGTCGTCCTGCTGGCCGTGGCCGTGCTGATGCTGGAACGTATTCTGCCCGGACCAGTGACGCTGTTGCTGTGGGCACTGCTGCTGATCATACCGGCTGTTTACATGGGCGCGCTGGATTCACTGCCGGCCGGTGTTTCCGGCTGGCGCCGGCTGTGGAAAGGCCTGGGCATCGCCATGCTGGTGTACGGTATCATCCTGATCATCGGCGCGACGACCGGTGCACGCGATCCGTTCAATCCCCTGCGCAATCTCAACACCGGCGTGATATCCAGCGCTGACGGCACGCACACCTCGCAGCACCTGCAGTTCACGCGCATCAAAAACATCGACGATCTCAATGCGGCGCTGGCACGCAGCAGCGCTGCAGGGAGGCCGGTGATGCTGGATTTCTACGCGGACTGGTGCACCTACTGCATCAAGATGGAGGACTACACCTTCTCCGCTCCCGCCGTGCAGCAGTCACTCGCCGACACCACCCTGCTGCAGGCCGACGTCACCGCCAACGATGCAGAGGACCTTGCCCTGCTGAATCATCTCGGCCTGTTCGCCCCCCCGGCGATTCTGTTCTTCGGGGCCAATGGAAAGGAGTTGCGCGAAGCACGGCTGGTAGGCTTCAAGGACGCAGAGGATTTTCTGGCGCATCTCAAAGACACATTCCAATAGCTGATTCAGACTAGAAACACGTGAGAAGTGAAACG
>JBATGJ010000131.1:0-14576 GCA_049665685.1 Gammaproteobacteria bacterium | reverse complement strand
CGTCACCCCGTCGCCCTGGAAGGTGGCGAACAGCTGCGTCGCGTGCTGGTTGCTGCCGTAATTGTGGCCATACTTTCCGGTATCGACTGTGTCCACGGTCAGCGCGATCACCGATGAACCGGGTGGCGGGATGATTGAGGTCACCACGGCCAGGTTGGTGACGCCCCACATCCAGCCCGCGCTCCGCTGACGGAATTCGATGGTGTTTTGACCCGCGATCAGCAATGCCTGGGGCAGGCTAATCACGTCACTGGCGTTCAGGCCATAGTCCGGGCCCATGGTGAGGTAACCGATCTGCACGCCGTTCAGATGTACCGAGATCTCATCGTCAAAATCGATGTCATAGCCGGTGACCTGCAGCTTGTAGTCCGTCACCCCGTCGCCCTGGAAGGTGGCAAACAGCTGTGTCGCGTGCTGGTTGCTGCCGTATTTGTGGCCATACTTTCCGGTATCGACCGTGTCCACGGTCAGTGCGATCACCGGCGGTGGCGGTGGCGGGGGTGGTGGAGACAGCACCCCGATACTGGTCACACCCCAGGTGAAACCTGCCGTCCTCTGGCGAAACTCGAGCGTGTTTACACCGTTAAATAGCAACGCAGTATCGAACGTAAACACGTCGCCCGCATTGAGACCGTTATCCGGTCCGGCTGTCAGATCACCGATGGCCGTACCGTTAAGATACACCGCCACCTCACCAGTACTGTCAATGTCGTAGCCGGTGACCTGCAGGCGATAGGGCGTCACCCCGTCACCCTGGAAGGTGGCGAACAGTGAGATCTCGTGCTCGCTGCTGCCGTAACGATAGCCGTACTGGCCGGGATCGACCGTGTCCACCGCAAGCGCAATCACCGGACCCGAGGGTGGTGGAGACGGCGGTGGAGCAGGATCCGACAGGCTGGCGGGAATGTGCATGCGCAGTCGGCCGAAGCCGGAGAAGGCATCGTAGCCCTGCAGGTTGTCGCCGATACCTTCGGGGTCGAGCAGGTCGATGGCATAGTTGCGCACGGCCGCGCGGATCTCGCCGGGTGTCGCATTGGGAAAGTGTGACAGCAGCAGGCCGATGTAGCCGGCCACCAGTGGCGCCGAGAAGGAGGTGCCGTTGCTGCTGGCATAGGCATCGGTGCCTGGCTCCAGTGTCGGGTCACCGAGGAGCTGTGACTGCAGGGACTCGAAGGCGCTGTAGACATAGCCACTCCAGATATACTCACCCGGCGCCACCACATCCAGCGCATCGTCGATCCTACCGTTGCCGTCATCGTCGATCCCGTTGTCGGGGATCTCGCCGAACGCCGCAATGGTCGAAAAAGCAGAACGCTGGTCCAGCCAGTTGGAAGCGCCGACGGCGATGGTGTTGGCCATGGCTGCCGGGAAGCGCAGTGACGGTGTGCCGCTGTTGCCGGCGGAGGCCACCACGATCACGCCGTTGGCCACAGCATGGTTGATGGCATCAGTGATCACGGCAACCTCAGCCAGGCCTGCGGGATCGAGATTGTCCAGGTCAAAGCCCCAGCTCAGGTTGATGACGTCGGCACCCATGTCGGTGGCGTAGTAGATTGCAGCCGCGGCGTCCGAACCGTAGCCAATACCTTCAGCGTTTACCATGCGCACCGGCATGATCTTACAGTTCCAGCAGGCGCCGGCCATGCCCTCGGGCTGCCCGGTTTGTGGATTGATGTTGTCTGTCATGGCCGCGATAATGGCGGCCACGAAGGTGCCATGGAATACTCCCAGGTCGGGAAAGAAGTCGAAGTTGTTGTCCACGGCATCGCCAACCGCGGGATCACCAGCAAAGCGTATCCCGTAGGGGAAGGCGAAGGCATCGTTGACCCAGGTACCGCCCATGGGAATATCGGGATCCGCGTCCTGCGAGGCAACGTTGTCGGTGAACGGATCACCCACGTTGTCACCGGCAAAATCGGCGCCATGAATATCATCGATAAAGCCATTGCCATCATCATCGATGCCATTGGCAAGCTCGGCGGGATTGGTCCAGACATTGTCGATGAGATCGTCGTGATCGATGTCCATACCGCTATCGATGACCGCGATGACGACATTATCGTTGCCGGTAGTGTTGTTCCAGGCAGACTCGGCCCCGACCTTGAACAAACCCCACTGGTCAACCAGTTGCGCCGGGTCACAGATATCGATGACCGGGTCGCAGCTCTTCGTGGAGGGATCATCGTCATCCACATACAGCGGGTCGCTCGGGGGAATGGTATTCAAGGTGATGATAGGGTCCGTTGTCGTCATGACGACACCGGGCAGGCGGCGCGCGATGGCAAGGCTTGCGCGGGGATCGGCATTGGCCGGCAGCGTGAGGGTGTACCAGTTCGAACCGTAGATGCGCTCTAGATGGCGCATGCCGTGTTTGTTTGCCTGCCCCCGGAGGCGGGAAAGGTCGACATTGGCCGGCAGCTTGACCAGGATGTGGCGGACTGCCTCGCGTCGGGTCGACGTGGGGCGGGGGACGGTATTCATGCCCTGAACACTTGCCGTGGAGGGCAATGCGGGTGCGGCCGCCTGTACCGTTGTCTGCAATGGCATGCACAGCGTTGCGGCAAGCGCGGCCATGGTGGACAGAAATTGTAGCCGTGGTTTCATATTCATCCCTGTAGCCCTGTTATTTGGACGGCTGGCGCTGTTATTGTGATTAATTCAGATTACAGCAGAAAAGGGCCAAAATGCCAGTCAGGCCGGTCCCGGGGCGCTTAATGCATGATGTTTATTATAATTATGTGACAGCCGTCACAAGCCTGTGCTTACCGTGCCGCATAAATCGGATACCCGGTAATTAGGTGATACGTTCGATTAAAGGCCGCCCACGACCTGCGCTGTAGCCAGCAAACTTGAGATCCTGCCCGGAAACCAACGCTTTCGGTTTAGAAGTATCATTTTCATTTACTCAGCAAGATCCAGCCAGGCCCATTGACGCTTATGGCAGCCGCAATTGGTGCAGAAATTCGAAACATCGGTGCCGTTTTCGAAATCTCGCTGTGGCAATTCCTGCATGACAATCCACCGCCCTGATGCCAGGGCACAAAGTCATGCCTGTTGTGACTCCTGGGTTTTCATTCGATTAGAGTCGGTATGATGTATTCGGAAATTTCATCTTCGAGTTTATAGGAAGCATCACCCGCGTATTTCGGGAAAATCCACCCGGGAAACGGCCGTCACACACGAATACCTTCCACTGATTCCCCACAATTCAGCCTCATGGGAGATATGCACTTCAACATTGACGTTTCATTCGGGGTCATATCCTGCCTGTTCTCGACTTGCAGCAGTACCACACGGTGCACCCGGGCAGCAGTGAGCCGACATCCATCGAGCAATCCTTGGGAAGTCAAGGTTCAATAGTAGGTCGTGAATGTCAGGTTTGCTGGATCTGTACCCCCTACTGGATCACAGTGAATGCCACTTTCCGGCCGTTCTCGGACCTGCAGACTGATTCTATATTGGATTTCTCTAAAGGACGGGAAACGAACCATCTCGGACGTTTAGTCATTGCTTATATTAACAACGGTTTAAGGTCTTAGAACGACATAGCGGACATTCAGATTTTCAATTAAAAATACCCGTGTATCCAACACAACTAATATACTAAGTTTTATTTAGCGTTTGGTGATATTTACCTGCATGATGTAACGTAATCAGGGATGACGTTCTGGCTCTTCGGCACTGGCCTGCTGGGTCTATTTGGTATAGCTAGACGTAAACAGTCTGCCTGAGGATTTATTGCTATGTTCCGCTGCCCTCATTGTGAAGAGCCAGGTATCTCGCCGCTACGTAAGGCGATACTGAGCCCCGGACTACTCGCAACCTGCAACTCTTGTAGTGGATCATCAGGTATACGTTACCCATCGTGGTTGATTGCCATGCTGCCCGGCTCGGTTTTGATAATTGCTGCATTATTTGTAACTTCAGAATCGCTCGAGTGGGGCCTCAATATCATGGGTTTTATACTGGTGGTGGTGATTCCATTTCTCTTTACTCCACTGCGCAAAGAAAAATAGTAGGGCTTGTCTAATGATCAACAGCGGCGGCCTTCAGGCCGCTTTTTTGTGTGTTACTGAACCTCCGGAAACGGAAGTTCCAGGCGGAATACCTGAGTAAATTAGTCAGATGACCGGGATCGACCCAACTGCGATATTCGACGCTGCCTTCAGAAATTGGACATTGGCCAGCACGTGAGAGCCCGAAAGGCTAAGGGAAAGGTGGCAAGAAGAAGGAACACAACCAGGAAGTAAATGGGGCTGCACGGCATATAACAAGCAATCTCTGGCGGACGCAAATTTGCTGGCGGCTTGCGCCGCTGAACCGCGGCGTTAGACTGCGGGTAGACGCCGAATCACTCAGGACAATTATGAGTCATGGTGAAACATCGTAACAAAGTAGGTAGGCGAAGGTTTCGCCGGCACGTCACAACGGCGCTTGTGATCGTAATGCTTGTCAGTATCGCCCTGACCCTTCCTTGGCGTTGGCTCGCACCACCAACAACTGCATTCATCCTTCAGGATCGGTTCCACCATAAAGGCAGTATCGACCGGCGGTGGGTTTCCATGGGTGAGATCTCGCCCGCTCTTCCCATCGCCGTTGTCGCTTCCGAAGACCAGAAGTTTCCGCACCACCATGGATTCGACTTCCAGTCGATCTCCGGAGCGCTCCAGGAAGATCGCCGACGCCGACGCGGGGCCAGCACAATCTCCCAGCAACTTGCCAAGAACCTGTACCTTTGGCCTGGCCGGAGCCTCTTTCGTAAAGCTCTCGAAGCCTATTTCACCGTGCTGATCGAATTCACCTGGCCGAAACGCCGGATTCTAGAGGTCTATCTCAACGTTGTGGAGTTTGGCCCAGAAGTCTACGGAGTTGATGCAGCGAGTCGATTGTTCTTTGGCAAGCCCCCGAGCCAAATCACTTCCCGGGAGGCAGCGATATTGGCCGCCGTGTTGCCTAGCCCGAAGCGAATGTCGGCGCTCCGTCCTTCTGAGTACGTTCGAAAGCGGGCCTCTGAAATCGAAGCGGCAGTCAGAGCCTTGGGTGGACCTGGTTATCTGGCTCGGCTGTGATTTTGCCCCCCCCACCTAATTCGGCACTGCAGCTGATCCGACTACGGTGGACACGCTGAGAGTCCGCCCGTTATACATTCTTTCTACGTCCGAGTTTAAACGTTGTCGTAAGTACAGGAACCCGGCATCAGCGGGGTTTCCAGGATTTGGGGAACGGCAACAGTTGCCCGGATCCAGGACATTCGGAACGGCGAAGCCAACCCCACAATGACGTGAAGAGTGTCGGCGCGTGTCCTTGCTTCCCAGGTGGGCGCGGCGGACAGGTCCTGATGAGGAAGACGCACGCCTTGTGTTTATGCTCGCTTGATTAAAATTGAACCGTGTAAATATTCCCTTTGTTATCTTTTGCAATCCCAAAACCACTTGCAATGCCAGCGCCTGTAACAAATTCTATTTGGATTGTGCGTTCCTGACTACAAGAAAGAAATGCCAGACCCGGATTTTGCCCGGTTCCTGTGTTGCCTGATGTCCCTACACCATAGACAGGTCCATATGTACCGATAAGACTATCAGTCCCCGCGCTGATACCCGCCCCGGCCGCAGATGACCACTTACCGAAGCAACTTTCGCCATCCGGCATAGCTAATTTGATTTCCCCGGTATTTCCCATTATGCCGTTTACTGTTGCCTGGATAGTTGGCACAGGAGTTTGTTTGCTGAGAGGGCCTTTAACAGGGACTAATGATGCGGAGGTACTACATCCGACCAGTAAAATGCAGATGGGTAAGTTCAGGTAAGATTTCCAATATTTACGAAGAATCATCGCCGTTTCTATGTGTTTCAACATTGCTGCCCTCCATGAACAATACCAGAGTTTACAACGGCTGGCAGGCAGGATCAGGAATGCCTCTGGAGTCATATCCTGATAGTAGCCAATTTCAGCGGAACCCGGGATTTGCCCCCTGTTTACGAACAGAGTCAGATTCCATTGCCTGGATGAGCACTTGAGATATCAATCATTTCCGATCCCGTGAATTCCTGGCTTGGGGCCTGCAGCATGTCCCGTTTTCCACCGGCACTTCCCCCCGTCCCTGGCAACACGTCCCGGATGGACTATGCTTGTGCTGAAATACTCTGGAACAGCTGTGATTATGAATATGGCGGCAGGAGGTGCACTATGAACGATGACTATGCCGTTTTGTCGCGCGTTACACCGCGTGTGGGAATTCCCTGTCGGACGCCTGACGGACTGACGCCCCTGGTGTATGCCGAGGACCCTGCGATCAGCGTGATGACGGATTTCAGCGAGGTCACGCCGGTGACCATCGAGCCCGGCCTGAGCATTGACCTGGCGTTGCGAAAGATGAAAGAGGCGGGAGTGCGCCTGTTGCTGATGACGGACCGGGAAGACAACATTACCGGCATCATCACGTCTTATGATATTCAGGGCGATTGGCCGCTCAGGCTGGTTCAGGAACAGGGTATCGCACATGCAGACATACGCGTGCAAATGCTCATGACACCGCTCGACGAGGTGATGGCGATGGACATCATAACCGTCCGTGGCGCACGTGTGGGGCATATTATCAATACCCTGCGAGACAACGAATCCAAATACACGCTTGTGATCGAAACCGACCGTGGTAGTGGTGAACAGGTGATCCGCGGTCTGTTCTCGATTGCTTACATTAGCAAACTGATGGGCTACGATGCCATGGACGCGGAGTTCGCCGCGCATTCACTGGCCGAGGTTCAGCACCAGCTGGGGTGAGGGATCAGTACACGCATTCGTCGGGATACAGTGAGGTGTACGAAAGATTTGGCTCCCCGGGACTGGCTCGGTCGTGCCTCCCCGTCGACCGCAGTCAATGATGTCCCCAGGGCGACACCGGTTCGACCCGGTGACTATCGGTCTTATGATCGCCCCCGAAGGAGCCGTCATGATCCATACATTACTGTCTTGTTAGTGACCCGTATAAAAGATAATTTGCATTCTGTACGGCATATATAAGCGTATCATTCGCAATTACATTGTCGAGTACCGAACCATATCCATCATATGTTCCATTAAGTACACCACAAGAAGTCACAGTTATATTGACACGATAGATATTCTTTCCTGCGTCAATAATTGAACCAGCGCCATTGTATACGCATCCATCCGTATCAGAACCTGTAATCATTCCATTTATATCTATTGCCAGCGTTATTGTATACAGACCATTTGTGGCCGACCAGACAGCATTAGTTGTTGCAAGAGAAGAACCTCTATCTGTAACTGGGTCATAGGCCAAATTAAATGTACCGATACTTCCATAAGAAGTACTGAAATTACCGGTCAAGGAAGCGCCTGTGGTAACCGTTCCTGAAAGAGTAGAAGTTCCGAATAAGGCGCCGTTAATTTGATAAAGGTCAGCAGTTCCGCTTATTGAATTATATATAACATTATATGTTCCTGCATGTACTGAGTCTGCATCTGTACTTATGAAGAAAAGCTCACCATTTATCAATAATCCTGTTAAATTGCCTGTTCCAAAGCCTGTTTCTGTAAATGTCCCATCCCAAAGACCCATGGGATTTTGGTTTGCTACGATGACAGCACCGCCACTACCTCCAACGTTACAACCTGGCAAAATAATAAGAAGGGTGATAAAGAATGTGGCAAATATCTTGCAGGGTGAGCGCAATATCAGATTAATCATAACTGCCCCTTTTGATTACCTAATAAGTCAGGAATCACTCCGCCGCAAATGATTCAATCAGACATACTCAAAATTCGAATTATTCCAGCCTGATTCTTATTTTTGCTGACTGTTGGAAATATAACAGGATTAAGGGAGTTGACGACTGATATATGTCAATCGAGGAGCTGACTAATACATAAGTACTAGCTGACAGCTGTTATCGGTAATGTCTTACAGACCAGCGCCTTGCCGTAACATCACCGCACATATAAACGGCAACCCGAAGGCCGCCGCAATAATGCAATTCTATCTATGGACTATCTAAAGCACAGGTTAATGAGTGGATTTACCAGAACTCATTTGCCAGTTGCCTGAGCTATCCTGCCTCCAGCCGCTACAAAATTACCGCCCGTATCCTGTAGATTGGCTGAGCTGCTCGAGCGCCATCCACTACCAAAGTTACCGCCTGTGCCACGTAGATTGCCTGAGTTATCGTTCCTGTAACCGTAACCGTAGTAGCCAGAATTATTTCTGGAACCGTTGAAATTCCTTAAGCTGTCCGAACGCAATTCGCTGCCAGAATTATCACCAGTACCGTACAGCCCACCCGCAAATGATTCAACGCTGGTCACACTCAGCGCAGATATTATTACAGCCATGTAAATAGATTTCTTCACTATCAATTCTCCTGATATTCTTGGTATGCCAGCCTGCAAGATTCTTGGTAGCGGCTGATTGCAGCAAGGCTAAAGGAGAAAATCGAGATAATTGGATATTTACAGCCGTTGTCAGCCTTTTCCTACAGACAACCCTTCCAGGTTAATCATTTCTGCACCTTCACCCGGGGCGACCGAGGCGAGAGCCGGGACAGTCTGCGATCTGACCGAGGGGAATTGGGAATAGTGGGGGAGGGTGCAGTATTGCATGCCTGTACTGAAGGCCAATATACAACTGCATGACCAGTGGATAACCTGATAGTCAGTGGCTCACATAATAATTGCTAGCCCCCTTCAATATTGAGTCACTCACACACCCTTTCCTCCGGAGGGGTGTGTGTTCTTTCGTTTGTTTAACCCGCTTTCTTCCTGGCCACCCCGATCAGCCCCAGCAGGCCGGAGCCGAAGAGGTAGAGGGCTGGGGGGTGGATAGTACGGCCCGGAGTTCTCCGCATAATAAATTCATATACTTCCTTAAGGTGTGATCGCCTCAATATTCATGGTACCAACAGCATCCGTGAGCATGATTAGGGTGCCTCGATCGAATGCCAGCCCGCTTGGAAAGAAGCCGCTGTTGTAGTCATAGTTTCCCAGGCTTGCGACTACTCCACCAGGGATGGTTACTGAGAAGAGTTCGTCTGAAAGACTATCGGCTACATATAAACGTTCACCTGAACTTTCGACAGCAATGCCATCTGGAGATGCAAGTGTGGCAACGGTAGCCACTACACCAGCGGCTGAGACTGTTGTGACATCTCCAGTTCCGTGACTAACAGTATACAATGTTCCATTCAATGCGAATTCCAGATCGGAATAATTACCTGCGGCAATTGGCGTGACAGTTGGCCCCGTCGGATCGACAGCAACCACACCACCACCTTCTGTAGCCGCAATCAACTGCGCTCCGAAGGTGCCATAGCCGGCAGGTGCTACCACAAGACCATTTACAGAGCCCCTAATATTGACCACCAGCGTTGCCACTCCTGTAGTGGAATCAACCGAATATATATCGCCCAAATCGTTGCCGATATAGAACACACCTGTGCCTGGATCAACAATGGAGAGCAGAATTCCGGCGGTGCCGATAAGCGTTAATGTAGTTACGCTTCCATCCGACCTTGCTACGGTTGTTACGTCTATTGATGATCCCCCTACAACTATTAAGTCGTCATTGCTATCAAAGGCGGCACTCCCAAAGCCGCCAATGGTTCCTGGAACTGCAATTGGGAAGAATGCTGGATCAAACGGTGCAAATACAATGACAGTCTTATTATCGCAAGCTGTCAAAGCAGCAAAATTTAACGCCACCAATGCTACTGATATTAATCTTTTTATATTTAAACTAATCATTCCGTATCACCCGGGTTCCTGGATATGTGTAGTGTTACTGATCATGATGTAGAGCTAATGAAGCTGATAATACTGGCGCACACAGCACACAACAGACGTGTATTCTTCATGAAGCTCTCTTCGTTTATTGTTATATTCCAGCCTCGATTCATTATTGTGTGGCTGATAATTTACAGCCTACCAGCAGGAGAGGCAGGTGGCGACTGATATAGGCCAACTAATTGACCAGTCTAGTACTTAGGTACTAGCTTAAAGTCTTAACCGAATTGTCCGACAGGTCTGCACTTGTACTTAGGTACTAGGTGACAGCCTTTATCGGTAACGTCCTTGTATCTCTCTGTGTGCTGATTAGCTATCAGCGTATCAGGGAATGTTATGAACATTGCGCAAGCAGGTACAGATCTGCTTTGGTATATTGAAACACCAGACACCTTGTCTGCCTCAAGTGTCATAAACACCACTTGAGCGGGTGTGAGGGAGATGGTACCTGCGGACGGCCTCTGATTCCTGTCAGAAAAGGAACTGATGTGGGCGAATACTCTATCGCTCCCATCATTCCGCTCAATAAACCCAAACCCACGGTCATCATTCCAGGAAATGATCTTGCCTTTGTATTGCATTTTCTTCTTCGCGATTTATATTGGGAATGATTAGACCGTTTTCTCCCTGGCCACTACGAATCAGCCCCAGCAGGCCGCAGCCGATGAGCCGAAATGCTAACTCAATTAATTCGAAGGCGCGGCACCAAACTGATTGTCATTGGATTCACCTTCCTGTGCCAGAAAAACAATCATCACGATCCACCCAATAATGGGGATGAACCACAGTAGTTGCCACCAGCCACTTCGATTGGTGTCATGCAGGCGGCGTGCTCCAACTGCAAATGATGGAAGGATTGTTGCCAATGCAACTATGGCATTAAGCACTTCACTGACAATGCCGGTCGCTGCACCCAATAAAAACAAAAACAGAAAGAACCACCAATATTCAGGTCTTTTGGCTCGACCATTAAAATCTGCATACTTCGCGAAGCATGTTTGAATGGATTGAGTGAATGTCATGAATGTTTCTTAAGTAACCTTCTTCCTGGCCACCCCGATCAGCCCCAGCAGGCCGGAGCCGAAGAGGTAGAGGGCTGGGGGGAGGGGGATGGCGGTGATGGAATAATCGAATCCCATTGGTAATTGATTTGTATCAAAAGCAGTGCCAATAAAGGTGTCTGTAAAAGTAATGGCCGGATATGGATCGTTAGGATCAGCAAAGTTGATTTGACTGGTTCCGGTACCGCACCCGCCACCGATACCTGTATCAAAGCATACAGGCTCTCCGCCAACGATAGTAAAAGACCAGAAAGTTGAATTCAAAAGAGGATCGAAGGATTCTCCCGCAATTGTTAATGAGTCCCCTCCAGGCAATATTGTCCGACTTCTCGCGCCGTCAGGTGCGAGGTCACTGGTATCAAAAAATATCTTTCCGACAAAAGTATCACTCGCACTCACACCAGTACCGAAATTTGGGTCAAAAAATCCCGCTCGTGGCGTGATCACCAGATTGAAACCCAGTGTAGCTGCGCTAACCTGGGCTAACGGCACTATAAGAAGAAAGCATGCAAGACCTGCTACAAGAAATATTTGTTTCAGAGAACGTTTATTCATGGTGACCCCCTAAAATCCTATATTCCAGCTCAGATTGATTATTGTGCGGCTGGTTGTCCCAAGACTATCAGCAGGAAGGGCAGGTAGGGACTGATATAGGTCAATTGGAAGGGCAATGGCCGCCCAAAGATGGCCAGTGCGTGTCTTTGCTTCCTGTCTGGGCGTGAGCGATGGCAACTGACACCGATCCGGTGACTATCGATCTCATGATCATCCCCCGGTGGAGGATGATGAGGCCGTAAGTGGAAGAATTTGAATGGCTCCCCGGGACAGGCTCGAACCGCCGACCTAGTGACTAACAGTAGCAGAAACACTTTGATTTCCGATCGGAAAGCTTAGGTTTTCGAAGCGCTTTTCTGTTGGCCCTTCTGTTTGGCCCCCTGGACTGAGCTAGTACTGAACCTTCCCGATCAGACAACTCCAGTATTGGCGTATCTATTTCTGCATTCTCGAATGTGCTCAACGAATTGTGGCTTTACGGTGACCGAACCTTTACTGAACCGACACCACAGTCGCCGCGTGGGGGAGGGTGTGGCCACCGGAGGGTCGAAGTACCCCCGTGGCGGAAACGGCCGGGAGCGGGACACTGTGGGCTAGAGTGGTGCGTCTTTGGGCCCGGTCATGGGCAGACTTGGAAGGTGGGCTCCGGTGACGGGTCGTCAGGTACGTCGAGTCTTGGCAGGTCTTCGGTCAACACAGTCCAGGGGGGAAACTGAAAAACTGGAAAACTGACATCAAGACCGGCGACACAACTTGCCAGGATTCCAGATTTTCAGGATTTCAGGTTTTCTCCCGCCATGCTATCCGTGAGGGGTGGAAGTGGGTGCCGGGAACGTCTTGAATGGCAGGTTCATGCTCAAATCCGGACATTTAGTCTTATGTTATATAAGATTTCGCTAAAGGACGGGAGACGACCCAAGCCGGACGTTTAACGCTTACTGGCCCGAGGTTGGTCATGCGCTGACCGATAGTGCACATTTAGCCTGCAACCTACTGTTATTCCTGGGTAATGACTAGCCGTTGCAAGCTCTCATTTAAAAAGTTATCAGCCTGTGAAAAACCTATAAGACCTTAAATTCAGAGCAACGAACCTATTGAACCAATAAGGATCAAGTAATCCGTAGGCATTTTTCCCTTACATGCACTTTAGTACGAGTGCCATTACATCAGTTGCTTGATAAATTCTTTATGAACAATCAAACAGTCAAGAAGACTGACAACAACATCGGTTTTAAATGGTGCGTAAAGGAATATTACAAATGAAATTCTGTAAATTATCATTAGTTGCTACCGCTTTGGTTTTATCAACCAATGTGCATGCTGCATTAATTTCCACGCTCGCATCATTTGATAATACGGGTGGTTTGATAGCAGGTGATCAAAGCAATACAACAATAAATGATTGGGCCACAGCGTCAGTCTTTCATGTAGGAGGTAATAACCTAATCATTGAAAAAATGACAGCTGTCTTTGGTTCGACCAATAAATACACATCCAAATATCTCGAAATCGGCGTTTATGCTAGTACTGGCACACACGGTATCGACCTTGCTCCAGGTGCACTAATTGGTGCATTTGATACATCAATAATTTATCCGAATACTAAAAAGTACTCTATAGAGATAACTGCGTATAGCAGTTTTGAGCTTCAATCGAATACAGATTATCTTCTTGTATGGAATGCACAGCCCGGAACTCCATACCTTGGAACAAAAAGAAAAGGAACACCCGATCAGATGATAAATGATGGAATTGCAGGTGTTTTTACTGGCGAAATTATGTTTTCAAAGAATGGTGGCTCCAGTTGGTATTCGGTCAATCAGTACGGTTTTGATTATGCTTCATTTGACGGAGCAGTCTCAGCTAAGGTAACTGCTTCAGTTGTCCCTATCCCCTCCGCTGTATGGCTATTCGTCTCTGGCCTCTTTGGCTTGATTGGCATGGCTAGGCGCAAGAAAGCTGCATAGCCCTTCCAGTTGGCCTGTACAAAACGGCTCCTTTACGGAGCTGTTTTTGTTTGTGCTAAATGTCCGAAAGTGGCTGCCGGACTCGGAAGTTCCTGGGGGAATACCTGAGTAATTTAGTCGGGTGTCTGTTCTCGATCCAACCCAGACGTAGAAAATATTTCCTTAAACTCCCGGCATGTACTGTAGTCGGACATTCAGACCCAGACCGCTATCAGCTGCCATCAAGCCAAGATGGATACACAGGCAGCTCTATATGAACGATATGTTTCGGCATATTGTGTTAATTGACACAATAGGCCGCGACGGTACTATTACCAATAGTGCGGATTCCGCCGATTACACTGTTAGGGCTAATAGATATCTCGATGGATAAAGCAGTGAAAGCGTATTTGGCATCGGTGCCAAAAGATCGGAAGCCGATAGTGGACACACTCCATAAACTAATTGTCGGGTTATATCCCAAGGCCAAAATCGATATGAGATACAAAATGCCAACCTATCAAATTGGTGATGGATGGGTGGCATTGGCTAACCAGAAAAACTACGTATCACTTTATACGTGTGGATATCACCATATTGCTGCTTTCAAAGAAAAGCATCCGAAAATTAAAACAGGAAAAGGATGCATTAATATTCTGCCTGGTGATAAATTACCTCTTCAAGACCTAAAGGTTGTTGTAAAACATGCGATTACTCAACCGAAAGGGCAATAGTCCTAACAATGCATCGCAGCACACCTGAACACAGGCGCTACGTATGACCGTTATTGCTGCGTTCCTGAACTTCACTGAAACATTGTGGAATGTCGCTTTATGGCCGGAATAGGACCTGAAGACTGATTCCAGGAGGAGAATCGGCTGTACTTCCGGGATCGACTCTAATGCAACGTTTATATTATTTGATTGGACGTCTTGAAAGCCTGCAGGACGCGGCAGGTGGATTGTTCCCCACTGCCTGATCATGGCTAAATAGTGTTTACTAGCGGTTCTTTGTTCTCATGCTGGTGAATGTTTTGCAGCGTGATGTCTGCAATACCCTTTACTGCTTCACGAGTGAAAAATGCTTGATGGCTGGTCGCTAATACGTTTGGAAAAGTAAGCAACCGGGCGAATACATCATCCTCAATCATATCGTCTGATAAATCTTCAAAAAACATTGATTCCTCTTCCTCGTAAACATCGAGACCGAGTAACCT
>JBATGJ010000130.1:0-1949 GCA_049665685.1 Gammaproteobacteria bacterium | reverse complement strand
CCACACGACACCGCATCGATACATTGGCAGTTCCCTTAGATTGAATAGTCGGAGCTGCAATGGCAAGGAAGCCGCGTTTTGCCCTCCCGGGATATCCCCAGCACATCATCCAGCGTGGTCTGGACCGGCAGGCCTGTTTCTTTGCCGTCGAAGACTACAGGCGCTATCTTGAACTGATGCAGGAGGCAGCCGGGAAGTATGACTGCCACGTACACGCCTACGTATTAATGACCAATCACGTGCATATGCTGGTCACGCCGCAACAGTCGCTGGGTGTTTCATTCATGATGCAGCGGCTTGCACAACGCTACGTAAGGGCGATCAATCGCACTTATCGACGCACGGGTACGTTATGGGAAGGGCGCTATAAGGCCGGGCTCGTGGACACCGGGCGTTACCTGCTGTCCTGCATGCGTTATATCGAACTCAATCCGGTGCGCGCAAACATGGTCGCACATCCCGCCGAGTATGCCTGGTCAAGCTACAGGCATAACGGCCAGGGTCGTCCAGACAAGGTGATCAAACCGCATCCGCTCTATCTTCAGCTGGACAAGCGCCAGCAGCAACGGTGCATGGCCTACAGGGACATGTTCTCTACACACATCGAACCGGATTTACTGAACGAAATTCGCAACACCCTGAACCAGGAGTTGGTACTGGGCTCAGGCGCCTTCAAGCAACAGCTGGAAGCCATGCTGGGTCGACAGACAGAAGAGAAGCCGAAGGGCCGGCCTCGAAAAGATAGTGGTTCGTTCGAATATTAGGAAAAAACGTGCTCTGACACCCTTTAAAAGTGTTATAGCAGGTAAAGAATTTCGACAGCGCGGATTGGCCGGGGAATCAATGCCGGAACGCTTCTATGTAACTGTTGTTAAGACTGATTACGTAAAAACAGGGCAGAGATCGATAGAGCGAGGGTGTCGGGATATCTTACGAAATGGCGGTCAGCGAGATATGTGCTATACATGGGCGAAGATAAATTCATCAGAAACAGTGAGATAAGAAGTTGGCGCTGATCTTGCATTGCTATATAGCAATGTCCGGACAATGAGTTACGAAGGATACACGGTAATGTTGCGGTATTCGGTAGCTTTGGCCTGACACTACACGTGCGCACTTTGCCATCAGGCAGGTTCGCGGGTATACATTAATTGAGGGGCTATACCAATGATTAAAAGTATTCGAACGAAATTTGCAGTGACCATGGCACTGTCACTGTTTGCTGCAACCACACAAGCCGCGGTCCAGGATATTGCCGTTAACGGTGGATTCGAAACCGGTGATTTCAGCGGCTGGACACAGTTCCCGAATGGCGGAACCCAGGCGGTCACTTCTCCTGGCAACGGCAGTACTTATGCAGCCAACCTTGTCGTACCCGTGCGCACGCAAACGGACCCGGCTGTCGATAACCTGTTAAAGAACGCCAACCTCGAGGCCGGATTGCTTACACCCGGTGCGGCAATTACCGTGACATGGGACCTGCGTGGCTCCCTGCAAGGTGCCGGTGGCGTCGTATTTGTCGAGCTTTTCTCCGAACTGGCCGGTGGTGGCACATCCAAGGCTGAGATTTATACCGGCGGGCCGATATTCCCCAATGCAGATCCGAATATGTGGACCAGCTATACCTGGAACACCACCCTCGGACCTAACGTCGACGGTGGCGTGACGCTGCAACTGAAGGCCTCCTGCGGACCTGTCGATGGCTGCGGTACAGACATTTTCTTCGACAATATTACCATTACTACGGATGTGAATGCGATTCCGATTCCCGCCGCCGTCTGGCTGTTTGGCTCGGGCCTTGTGGGTCTGATCGGTGTTGCACGTAGAAAGAAAGCCGCTTAACTAACCACTGCTTTTTTCAGGTGGTCTGCTCTGGACCGCCGCAATCAGTAGCTAGTATGGGCAGGTTCCGGGCGTTGGCAGTTCTGCCGACGCCCGGACTCACTTTG
>JBATGJ010000129.1:0-3936 GCA_049665685.1 Gammaproteobacteria bacterium | reverse complement strand
GGGCCCATCGCCTGAATCCGGCGAACCAGGCAATCACGCTGCTCATTAAAATCCGCAAAGTTCAGCGCCTCGACCTGAACCCCCTCGTGTTTGTAGGAGAATACACCGGGTTCCGCTTCCTGAGCATTCGCACCATGGGCACTCACCTCCGCGTAAAATTGCGCTATGTCATTGGGCCCGTCGGCTGAACGGGTCAATGCCCGCGTATACGCGACACATTCGTGACCGTTGCGTGCAAACTCCTCGAGTAGGTAGCGATTGGCCTTTGTCCCGCCACCAAAAGAAGGCAAATAGATCTCATCCTGGATTAGCGCAATCTTCATGGGTCCTGGTACCCGCAGCCTGGATTTTGCATGTGTAATTTCATCACGCCACTACATTCATCTTTTCTGCAACGCCAGCATGAAGGCGTCCATGCTTTTACGGGAATCCAGCCTGATGACCGGTTTATCCGGGCCATGCTTTTCAATGAGTTCAGCGACAATAGCGCTTGTTTCTGCTGGATACTTCCAGATATATCTCAAATAGGCGAGGTCGATTGGCTGTCCGGCGGGCGCATCAGGACGCGGCCTGTTTCGGTAATACCTACTCCTTCGAAGCACCTGCCAAAGCGAGATCCAGCGCGGGCAATTGACCTCGATAATGGCTTCGGCTGCCGGGACCCTAAGGTCCAGTGTCGATTCGTACGTACCGTCCATAACCCAGCTTTCCTGTTCGATCAGGGAACTCACCACATCCCGCCACTCGGATTGGGGCGTACTGATCCAGCCAGGACGCCAGAAGTTGGCATCCAGATGAATTACCGGCAAATCAAGTATGCGACTTAACTCACGGCTTAGACGGGTCTTGCCGGAACCGCAGGGCCCGAGCACCAGGATCCGCTTCGCTGACACCAGTGCATCGACAGACTGGCTTCTGATCGTCAAAAAGCCTTACCTCTTGCGCACGAAGTTACACACTCTTTTGCAAAGCTAGCGCGCATTGATGGGTAACGAGTCAGGCCTGTTTCTGTCGTCCGGGGCCAGGAGGTGTGGTCCGGCTCGCTTTTGAGGCGGCCATGTATTCTTCTACACTAAGGATCTTCTTGGCAATTGCCAGACCATAGGCCAGAGGGAAATTGACGATATCGTACTCTCCCTCCTCCCTGATCTCGTCCACCAGTTGCGGCACACCGCAGGGATCACGGTAATTTGTTGTATCGTGCAACGTGATCACGCCGTTATTCGGGACCAGGGTGCGGTACAGGTCCCAGTCGCGCTTCGCACCGTTATAGTGATGATCGGCATCGACATGCAGGTAATCGATGCTGATCTCTCCAGGCACGAAGACTTCGTTAAACGCATCTTCGGTAAGTTTGAGCACGAGCTCGATTTCCGGATAGTTTTTGCGAAAGGTGGAGTCCTCCTCAAGCCAGTAGGGAGTGCCCCACACGTTCTTGCGTTCTTCGGAAACATGTTGGGCACCGTCAACCAGGAAGGTGCGTGATCCTTCAATATTCAGGTCCCGCTGAGCCTGGCGCATCAGGCGCGGCACGAAGCCACCACCGGAACCCAGGCAGACGCAGGTTTGCGCCCTGGCGGAATAGGCAAGCGCGTAGTAAATCAGCCCCGCGCTGAGGTCATCGGAACCGTTGTCAGAGCCATGACTCGAGCACCAGGGATCGTCGACGGTTAGCATCGAGGTAATAAAATCCTTATTCAGCAGTGTATACACAGACATATTGTTTCTCTCAGGATTAAATAACTTTAAAGTACCGGCCGAGACAAACATGCAGGCGTCCACGAAGACGCGCTGCAATCATCCCGCTAGTTTTCGTAATCATACAGTTCCGCCAGGTATTCACTGCCTTCGAAGGCCAGTTCAAGCTCCCGGAAATTTTCAATGTGGGTCCGTAGATCCGAATCACTCTGCTTGATACTGGAATGCGTAAGCCTCGCATCTGTTGCCTCTACTCCCAGGAATTCGAGCAGGCGGACATGCTCGGGAGCAGTCAGGATTTCCTCGTACGCCGTTTCGATCCAGGGTTGCTGCCCGGAATGCAATGCGTTCTGAATATCCTGATAAAAGCGCTCGTTAAGATCGCAGTGTGCCTTGAATGATTCGACATCGACATGCAGTGTTGGCGTATTGGTCGCGAGTTTGTCCCTTGCATAAACTTCCCATCGATCCGTTTGCCTGGCAAGCTGTTCGGATACAAAGGTCTTGACCCGGTTCTTTCGGTACAGGACAATTTTCAATACCCCGGCATCCCCGATCAGACTTCGCATGACGACATCATTCTGTCCCCGTGTCATTTTGAAACCAACAGAGGATGCACCCTGCGTGTTTTCCCAGACTCGCTGCAGGAATGCCAACGGCTCCCGGTCACGTTCTGCCATGCTGCCGAAGTCAACAGAGCCATCACGGTGATTGAGCGCATAATAGATCCCTCGCGGATTGAAGAGCTCATGATGGCATAACACGTCCGGATGCGAATTGAGCAGCGTACATAACAGGTTACTCCCCGTTCTCGGCGCCGCAAGTATGATGAACCTTCTACTGGTGGGCACGGGCACTTGACGGTATGACTGCGAGGCCGAACCTGCACCGGGGTCAGATCAGGGCACTTGGCACGAGACGCTGGGTCATACTGCGCAGCGTATTGACCGAATCCAGGGTCACCGGGTCCACCAGGTACAGTGCGCCATCATAGGACGATGCCACCAGGTGGTCGCCGCAACGGGTCAGCGCGCTGATGCCGTTCTTGGCGATATGCCGGACCAGCGTATCACCACTGGTCAAATCGAAACGCAGCAGCGATCCCCAGTAGTTCGTCACGATGACCGTGTCCTTGTCGACGAAGCACACCGCTTTGGGTGAGCGGCGACCGAGGGAATACGAGCCGACCATGCTGGCGTCATCCAGGCGGTAGACCTTCATCGTGAAGTCCCTGGAAACGCTGGCGATCATGGTGCCGGTCGGATCAATATCGACGTCGTCGACAATCGCCATGTGTCCGAGGAAGCTATGCAAGCGATTGCCGTCAAAATCCCACGAATGCAGTGAGTTGTCAGCGCTGCAGCTGACGCCGATCTTCTCGCTCGGGTGCAGGCGTACAGCCTTGACCGCGCCGTCATTACCGGCGAATTTCGCCAGGATTTCGCCTTCCCGACTGACGCGCACGATGGCGCCGCTGTAGCAGGCGACAAAACTCTCGCGTTCGTGACCTGCATGGTGGGAAATGCGTACGCAGTTGATGGGGCCCTCCCCGAGCGGCACTTCGATTTCGCCGCTGAGGGTCTGGCCGTCAAAGTCGAACAGGTGCAGCGCCTGGTTGTGGGCACCACTGACTGCCATGCCGTATTCCGCGTCGATGGTGATCGCGTTGGCAAGTATGCGACCGTTCCTCGGCTCGATTTCCGCAACCCATTTCGCTTGGGCGGGTGTCAGGTGGCCCAGGCGGAGCAGACCGTCGTCGCTCACGGTGAGGATGTCACCGGCAGCGGTGCCGCTGACGTCATTGAAACAGGCATTGCCTTCGCCCCGCTCCCCGATTTCACCCAGGCACTGCCCGCTGGCTGCGTCCCAGACGAGCACGGTGCCATCGAAAGTACCGGCGAGAAGCTGCTTCCCGTCCGCGGTCCAGTTGAACGAGCGTTCCCAGATCGACGGCCGGAATTGAAGTTCCAGCTTCAGACGCATGTCGTTGGCATCCCATATCAGGATGCGCTGATCGTAGGCCGCTGACAGGATATCACCGCTGACGGGGGATACCGTCACACGTTTGATACCCGAGGAATGGGCCGCTATCTCCGCGTCCGGTGCGCCGGTGTCGATATCGAACACCCGCACGACACCGTCATCGCAGCCCAGTATGGCGCGGCCATGCCCGGGATCGATGGCGCAGCTGTCGGTTTCGTCCTCGAACGGGCCCCACATGCGGACCGGTTTACCGGA
>JBATGJ010000128.1:0-18924 GCA_049665685.1 Gammaproteobacteria bacterium | reverse complement strand
GAGCAGGCGCAGTGCGACGGTGGTTACAAGCGCCACAACCAGGGCGACGAGCCAGGTACGCAGACTGTTGTCGTAAAAAGAGCTGGCGAGAAATTCCATTATCTTTTTCCCTCTATGCAGTCCACTGGCGATCTGAGGCGATCATTATATGGACTGGAACCCGCATCAAGCTACGGTTGGTCAGCACACGAAGCGTGAAATACACGATTGAAGGCCAGATTCCATAAATGAATGCCATTGTGATGAGTAAAAGTGATTTAGGGGAGGAAGGGTGCCAGAGTACATTCTTGGCTAATATCAGGAAGAAATTTGCTCTGACACTCTTTATTCTCATCCCCGGCGACACGGGAACACGCATAAAGCGCCAAACCACTATGGCCACGACTTAACCTTACAAGCGCATGTTCAATATCGACATTTAAATGATAAGATGACGGCTGGCCAATAATTCCGGAGAGAAAGTCCCAATGAGTATTCGAGCCATGCCTCTTGCAGCGTCCCTGGCGATCGCGGCGAGTCTGGCCGCCTGTGAGAAAGCTGAAGTAGAACAACCACAGCCCCAAAAGGCCACCTATGCCGATGACGTGGCACCCATCATGCAAAAATATTGTGCTGAATGCCATGTTGCGGGGCAACAAGGTGCCGAGGCAACCGGCTTTCTGGTCGATTCCTACGAATCAATCATGCAAGGCACGCGTTCCGGGCCACTCATTAATCCGGGTTTTGCCAGAACCAGTTCGCTGTATATCCTGATATCTGCCAGGGATAAGCTGACGGTCAACATGCCGCACGGCAAAGATCCACTCAGTGCTGAAGAGATCGAGACCATCCGGGTCTGGATCGACAATGGTGCTGTCGAAAACTGACCCGGACATCTAACTGCTGCCTGTTTACCGTTCAGAAAGCAAAAAACGACCCCTCGAGGGAGCCGCTGCGGTACAGAATCTGTTTCCCTGAATAGCAATTAACGATATTTGATTTTCGGTCTCACATTTAATACGCCGTCAGCGTCCAGTGTTCCCAATTTATGACTGTCAGGATGAAATAACACCGGGACAATTTCCTGGAATAATGGTTTGCGTACAAACGCAAGTGTCCAGCCAAATGTTTCCATTTTGCTCAGGGCCAGTAATTGTTGTTCATTCAGAACCTTGTCGAGACTCTCGGTGTTCTGATTGTCCTCACTTCGTCTTTCTGTTTTCACAACTGCCGGGCCTCGCAATCTCTGCTAGGACAATGACTGGTTATCAACCTTATATAAACGTTACGCTAATGCTTTGCCGGCCCGCCGGGCAATTGTACCAAGGTACTATTCTTATAAGCGGCATGAATATGCCGGCAAAAGTCCGGGCGGGAATTCATTTGCCCAGTCAGGACCTTCCTGCTTTGGCCATACACCGAACCCGGTGAACGCCTGGTTCATACCACTCCAGGATCTATCAGTACGAAGGTTACACGTCACAAAGGGGCAGCCCGGGATCCAGGCGTGAAATCACAATTGACCGTGAAATTTAGAATATACTTGCTTATATACAGGTAACTGCAATTTGCGGGAAGTAGGGGGCTGGCACGGACAGCTCGTCAACCACCTGGAGGCACGAGGCTCTGCGCATCACTGAACCGTCATGTACGTTGTCTTCATTATTGTATTCCTCCTGCTGCTCATCATGGGTCCACAATGGTGGGCCCGCCTGACCTTTAGCCGCTATGACAAGTCCCTGTCACGCATTCCGGGCACCGGCGGTGAACTGGCGCGCCACCTGCTGGATCGCTTCGAAATGGCCGACGTACCGGTGGAGAAAACCGAGCAGGGCGGTGATCACTATGATCCCGAGCAGCGTGTGGTGCGCCTGAGTCCCAGCAACTACGAGCACAACTCGCTGACCGCCGTGGCCGTTGCCGCGCATGAGGTCGGTCATGCCATACAGCATCAGCGCAAGGAACCGAAGCTTGCGCTGCGTCATCGCCTGGTCAGGATGGCGCAGACGACCCAGCAGTTCGGTGCCGCCGCCATGTTCCTGTTGCCGGTTGCCTTGATGGTCACCCGCGCGCCATCCGCCGGCCTCATCATGGGCGTTATCGGACTGGGCAGTATGGCCAGTGCCACGCTGGTTCACCTGGTCACCCTGCCGGTCGAGCTGGATGCCAGCTTCGGCAAGGCGTTACCGATCCTCAGGTCCGGTCGCTATATTCAAGCCGAAGACGAGACAGCGGTGCGCCGCGTGCTGCGGGCAGCGGCGCTCACCTATGTGGCCGGTTCATTGGCCAGTCTGCTCAATCTGGCACGCTGGCTTGCGTTTCTGCGCAGGGCGTAGGTGAGGTCCGCAGGGATCAATCTGATCCGATCACTGCAACGGGCAACATCGCGGCGGGTTTGCTTCGACCGGGGCAGCCAGTGTTGTAACACCGGCCAGCTATCCTGATGGGAAAGGCGGGGAGCACTTAGTCCTTGCTGGCTGCCTTTTTTATTTCCCGTTGAATCAGCCAGGTAATCCAGTTCGACAACGAGCGCTGCTTCTCCGCGGCCAGGCCACCTTCACCGGCTAGCCGCCGGTCGATCCCCCATCTGCTCCCATTTCTTCCTCAAGACGCCGGCGTACGCGTTGCGGTGATCCGGTATGGCGTGCCAGCAGGTCATAGGCCACCGGCACCACAAACAGGGTGAAGAAGGTCGCCGCGAGGATGCCGTACAGGATGACCGTGCCGATGACCACGCGTGTCTCCGTGCCGGCACCACTTGATAACAATAGCGGTATCGAGCCGGCCGCCGTGGTGATGCCGGTCATGACGATCGGGCGCAGGCGGATTTCGGCAGCCCCGATCAGGGCATCGCGAAATTCACTACCGGCGTCACGTAACTGGTTGGCGAATTCCACAATCAGGATGCCGTTCTTGGCGGCCAGGCCGACCAGCATGATCAGGCCAATCTCGCTGTAGATGTTGAGCGTCTGGCCGGTCGCATACAGGCCCAGCAGTGCACCCGCCATGGCGAGTGGCACAGTCAGCATGATGACAAACGGGTGTACCCAGCTCTCGAATTGCGCGGCCAGCACCAGGAACACGACCACTATGCCGAGCAGGAAGGTAAAGATGATCGATGCACCGCTGTACTGATAATCGCGTGATTGCCCCTTGTAGTCGACAATGACCTCGCTTGGCAGATGCTCCCTGTCCAGCTGGTTGAGCTTGGCCAGTGCGTCGCCAAGTGAAACGCCCTCCGCCAGGTTTGCCTCAAGGGTGATCGAGCGCACCCGGTTATAGCGGTTGAGCTGGATGGAGTCGGCAAATTCCTCGAGCCTGACGAGATTCGACAAGGGGATGAGTTTTTCGCTGCGCTGTGAACGAACGTAAATATTCTCCATGCTGGTGGGCGTTCGCTGTTCACTGCGTTCGCCTTCCAGAATGACATCGTATTCCTCGCCGGCATCGATGTAGGTGGTCACGCGGCGTGAGCCAAGCAGGGTCTCCAGGGTGCGGCCGATGGTGCTGATGGTGACGCCGAGTTCGGCGGCCCGATCGTAGTCGATGATGACCCGCAGCTGTGGCTTGGTTTCCTTGTAATCCCAGTCAAGCCCCACCAGCCCGGGGTCGTCTTCCTGGATCTTGCTGACCAGTATGTCGCGCCACTCTGCAAGTTCTGCATAGGTGCCGCCGCCAATGACATACTGCACCGGCTTTTGTACGCGCGCACCAAAGCCCTGGCGCATGACGGGGAAGGCACGCACACCCGGCAGATCGGCAAGTCGCGTGCGCACATCGTCCATGATGTCCCAGGCCGAACGTCGGTTCGACCAGTCATCCAGGACATTGATGACGATGCCGGTGTTGAAGATTGCGAAGTTGCCGAATGCACGCGGCGCCCGAACCAGCAGCCGGCTGATCTCGCCACTCTCAACCAGTGGCATCATGCGCTGCTCGATTTCGGTCATGTAGGTCGAGATAAACTCGTAGGAGGAACCCTCGGGCCCGGTCACCATCAGGTAAAACACGCCACGATCTTCTTTTGGCGTGTATTCGTCGGGTATCTCGTTAAACAGCCACAGCGAGCCGCCGAGAATACCGGCAAACACCAGGCCAACGACCCAGGCATGGCGCAGGGCGGCCCGCAGGGCAGTATCGTACCCCGCCCGCACCCCGTCGAAGGCGTTGTCGATCACCCGGGAAAGTCGTGAGCGCCTGCCCTGCTCGGGTAACAGTTTCGATGCGAGCATGGGGGAAAGCGAGAGGGCGACGAAGGTTGAAAAGGATACGGCGGCAGCCATGGTCAGTGCGAATTCCGTAAACAGGCGGCCGACATCCCCCTGCAGGAATGCAATCGGCACGAACACCGCGACCAGCACGACGGTGGTGGCGATAACCGCAAAGCCGACCTGGCGAGTGCCTTTGAAGGCGGCGACCAGGCGCGTCTCGCCGTGATCTTCCATGCGCCGGTGGATATTCTCCAGCACCACGATGGAATCGTCGACGACCAGGCCGATGGCAAGGACCAGGGCGAGCAGGGTAATGATATTCAGGGTGAAGCCCAGTGCAAGCAGCACGGTAGTTGTAGCGATTAGCGATACCGGTACCGTCACGGCAGGTACCAGCATCGCGCGCACGCTGCCGAGGAACAGGTAGATCACACCGATCACCATGGCGATCGCAATGAACAATGTTTTATAGACCTCGCGGATCGCCCCCTCGATGAAGACCGAGCTGTCATAGCTCTGTTTGATTTCCAAGCCGTCGGGCAGGGTGGTATTGATGCGGTCTTTCTCCGCCTTTGCCAGTCGCGCGACGGCCAGGGTGTTGGCAGTGGACTGCTTGGTAATGCCGATGCCGACCATGGGCACGCCGTTGCCGCGGAAAAACAACCGGTCTTCCGCGGTGCCGCGTTCGACGCGCGCGACGTCGCTGAGACGGACCAGGTAACCGTCATCGCCACGCGCCAGTACCAGCCGGGCGAAGTCCTCGGCTTTGGAAAAGGTGCGTTCGGTTCGCACCGTGAATTGCATCAGCTCCGAGTCGATGCTGCCGGCCGGCAGCTCTAGGTTTTCCGCGCGCAATGCCGCTTCAATGTCCGCTACCGTCAGGTTGCGTGCTGCCAGTGCATTACGATCGATCCAGATACGCATGGCATAGACCTGTCCACCACCGACACGCACGCGGGCAACGCCGTCAAGTACCGAGAAGCGATCGACCAGGTAGCGGTGGGCATAATCCGTCAGTGCCGGGATGTCCATGTTTTCACCGGCGAGGTTGAGCCACATGATGACATCCTCGTTACTGTCTTCCTTGCCGATGTCAGGTGGATCGGCCTCATCCGGGAGATCATCGAGAATCGCGGACACCCGATCGCGTACATCGTTGGCCGCCGCATCGATGTCACGCTTGATATCGAACTCGATGGTTATCCGTGAGCGGCCGTCTTCACTGGTCGAGGCAATGTAGCGAATACCCTCGACGCCGGAAATCCGGTCCTCGATCAGCTCGGTGATGCGGTTCTCGACCACATTGGCCGCGGCCCCGGGATAGTCTGTCGTTACCGTAACGATGGGCGGGTCAATGTCGGGATATTCGCGCAACGGCAGCCGATCAAACGAGACCAGGCCAAAGGCAATCAGCAACAGCGACATGACGGCCGCCAGCACCGGCCGGGTAACGGAGATGTCGGACAGGATCATTGGGTATTACTGGCCGTCCGGTATGGCACGCAGCATTTCGGCGAGGGTACGCGTGCCGTCATCCAGGGCGATGATGTCGACCGGCTGGCCAGGGCGTACCTTGAGTGTGCCCTGGCTGACGACCATATCACCGGCCTGCAGGCCCTCGATAACCTCAACCTTGCCGGGAATGCGTCCACCGATACGGACTTCGCGCCGGGTCGCCTTGTTGTTATCAGCCGTGTCGATCAAATAGACAAAATGTTTCTCACCCGTCGGTATCAGCGCCTCCTCCGGAACAATCAGCGCCTCGCGGGGATTGCTGAGCAGGGTGACCTGCAACAGCATGCCCGGCTTGAGCAGACGTTCCGGGTTGGGCAGTAGCGCGCGGACCCTGACGGACCGTGTCACCGGGTCGATACGGCTGTCAACGGACTTGACAGTGCCAGCATAGAGATGCCCTGGAGTGGCACGGGAAGTGGCATTGACCTCGAGCCCGGGTGTGATGGCATCGAGCGCCGTGCCGGGGACCGGGAAATCGAGTTTCATGACGCTGTCGTCGTCGAGTGTGGTAATCAGGTCGCCGGGCTGTACCAGGGCACCCACGCTGATATCACGCAGACCCAGCAAACCCGCAAAGGGTGCCTTGATCAGTCGGTCGGCCAGGCGTGATTCGATGGCGGCGAGGCGTGCGCTGGCGGTTTCCCATTCCCGCCTGCGCTCATCCAGCAGCGACTTTGCGGCCGTACCTTTGGACTCCAGCGAGCGAATACGTTCGAACTGGCGTCGTGCCTCATTGACGGTTGAGCGGGCCTCTTCCAGCTGGGCATGTTCCTCACTGCTGGTCATTTCTACCAGCACCTGGCCGGTCTCTACGCGGTCGCTGTCATCGAAGTGCACGACACTGACTGTTTCCGTGACCGTGGCCGTCAGTTCAACCGATTCATTAGCCGAGGTCGTGCCCAGCGCTTCCAGCCGGTCTGTAAACGGTTCCGCTTTTATCTCGGTGGCGATGACCTTGACGGGCGGGGGAGCGGCAACGAGGGCCGTGACAACCAGCAGAGCTGCACCGCCCGGTAAACAGCGGAGTAAGCGCAGGTCGATGTTCATGATCATGCCATGTCCTTATAGAGTGCTCTCGTGTCCGGGTTTGTCCGGATCATATCGACCCATCATCAGAACTGACAGTACAACCGGCGTGACGTTCAGGCCTTAGGCCGGTACTGGCGCCCGGCAGCAAAAGTCGCTGCCGGCTGTTACAGTACCGGCCGAAGCGTATTATGCTGCCGGTATGAACACGGGCATCAAATCGGTCTTGGACCAGAGCGGGGGCATGCGACTGTTAATGCTCATATGCCTGCTGTGGCTGCTCTGTCCTGCCGTGGCCAGGACGGAGCCGGAGCCGGAGCCGGAGCTGGAGATCAGGATCAGCGGCATCGAAGGTGTGTTGCTTGACAATGCCTATGCCCATCTGTCGCTGTCGCGCTATGTACGCCCCGCTACGGGGCTGAAGCTGCCCCTGCTGGACAAACAGGATGTGCCCGCATGGCCGGGCATAGCGCAGATCCGTGTCCTGCATCGGCGTGCCACACAAGAACTGCGGGCAGCCCTGCAACCCTACGGCTATTACATGCCGTCTATCGAATCTTCGCTGCAACAGCAGGGGGATAAGTGGCTGGCAGACTACCGGGTCGATCCCGGTCAGCCGGTTATCCTGGAGTCAATCGACATCAGCATCACCGGTGAGGGCAGCGAGGATGCGGAGCTGACCGCGGTGCGCAAAAGCACCCGCCTGCAGCGGGGAGAGCGACTGCAGCATCCGGATTATGACGATACCCGGTCCGCTCTCATCCGTGCTGCAATAGACGCGGGTTTCCTGGACGCGGCCTACACACGCTCCGAATTACGCGTCAATCCCGCCGCGCACCGTGCAGATGTCGTGTTGCAACTCGATACCGGTGAACGCTACTACTTCGGGCGGGTCGTTATCGAGCAGGATATCCTCAATCCGGACTTTATGGCGCGCTATGTACCCATCGAGGCGGGCACGCCGTTCGACACCAATAAGCTTTTCGACCTGCAACTGGCGCTCGGTGACAGCGGCTTTTTCGAGCAGGTTGAAGTGGATGTGCAGCGCGAGCAGGTGGCGGAGCAGCAGGTACCTGTTATCGTGCGTACCACGCCCGCACCCCGAACCCGCTATACAGTCGGCGCCGGGTTCGGCACCGATACCGGACCGCGCGTATCGCTGGGCGCGGAATTTCTGCGCATCAACCGCCGCGGGCATGGCCTGACATCGAACCTGCTCGTGTCGTCGGTGTCGCAGAAGGCCGTCGTCCGCTACAAGATTCCGATACGCAACCTGGTCACCGACCGCCTGGTATTCGGCGGCGAGGTCGAAAATGCCGAAGTGGCGGACAGCGGGAACACCCGGCGTTACCAACTCGATGTCAGCCAGAATGTCACCCGCGGCGGCTTCCAGCGCCGCCTTTACCTCAACTATCTGCACGAGTCCTTCGAGCTGGGTAATGATGATAACAGCGTGAACATGCTGATACCCGGTGCGACCATCTCCCGGCTGAAGAGCGATAATGTGCTGTTTCCGCGCCGTGGCTACAGCTGGAGCGCCGACCTGCGCGGTTCGCCCGGGCTGATCTCGTCCACGCGTTTTGCGCGTATCGCGGCCGGCGTACGTGGCGTGTACGCCGTAGGGGACAAGGGGCGCCTCCTCGGCCGCGGACAGCTCGGCGCGATGACGGTCGAAGACTTCTCGCAGCTGCCGACCACGGAGCGTTTCTTTACCGGGGGTGACCAGAGTGTGCGCGGCTACGGCTATCAGAAGCTGGCGCCTGTCGACAGTAGCGGTGAGGTAGTGGGTGGCCGCTACCTGGCAGTGGCCGGTATCGAGCTCGACTACCTGTTTGTCGGCAACTTTGGTGCCGCGGTATTTGTCGATGCCGGGAATGCCGACGATGCATTCCCGCCCGAGCTGAAGGTCGGTGCCGGCATCGGCTTTCGCTGGCGCAGCCCGGTTGGCATGCTGCGAATCGATATCGCACACCCGTTCGATGATCCAGACAACGATTACCGCCTGCACATCAGCATTGGACCCGACCTGTGAGCCTGATCAAACATCGCCTCCTGCCAGGTTTGCTTGCCGTGTTGTTGCTGTTAATGGCAGGCGTGGTGTGGCTGGCGGGCACCGAGTCGGGCCTCAGAGTACTCTGGCAACACCTGCTTGAGCCGCTCGTGCCGGAACTTTCGAGCGGCGCAGTTACGGGACGCCTGGCCGGTAACATCACGATCAGCGACCTGCGTTATGAGACCGATCAGCTGCTGTTCGCCGCGCGCACCCTGCACCTCGAGTGGGCACCGCGCGGTCTGCTGGACGGGGTAGTGCAAATCCATCGTCTGGCCGGCGAGGGCGTGCGCTACGAACAGCGTGGGGAGGGTAGCGATGAGCCGACTGAGCTGCCTGCGCGTGTCACCCTGCCCGTGGCAATCGACCTGCAGCACCTGGCCATCACCGGGGCCGTTATTGTCAGTGCGCCCGGGGCGGAGCCCGTGGCCTTCGATTCCCTGCAACTGGCCGGCAGCTACCGTGATACACGCCTGGATATCTCGCAGTTTGCGCTGCGCCGCGCAGATCTGCATCTCGACGGGACGGCCACCCTGCACACCGAGGGCGACTTTGCACTTAGCGGTGAGTTGCGCTGGGAGGCGTTGCCCCCGGGTTATGCACCCTTGCAGGCAGAGACCCGGCTGTCCGGTAGCCTGCGCCGCTTGCAGCTTGACCAGGTGGTCGCGGCACCCTATGCCGTGCAGGCCAGTGTACTGCTGAACGCGCCGCTGGCGGAACTGCAGCTTGAGGCGGCAGTGGAACTGCAGGCCACTGACCTGGTGGCAATCAACAGCGGCTGGCCGGATATGCGGCTGGCTGGAACAATGGCCGCCACGGGACCGCCCGCTGCACTGCGGCTGACGGGTTCGGTCGACCTGCGCGATGCCACGGCCGCTGCTCTGCAGCTGGTGTTTGCCGGCACCTTGCAGCCGGCGTCACTGCAGCTCGATACGCTGCGGTTGTCCTCGCCTGGCCGCCCGTCGCGACTGGATGCGCACGGCACTATCGGACTCGGCGCACAGCCGGAATTCGATTTCCAGGCAGAGTGGCAGGCGCTGTCCTGGCCGCTGGCGGGTGCGGCCGAATACGAGAGCAAACAGGGACGCTTCACCCTGGCCGGTACAGCGGACGCCTACCGGCTGGATGCGGCCGGTGACCTGAAGTACCTGGATGTTGCAGCCGGACAGCTGGCCGTGCGTGCCCGCAGCGGTAGCGAGCGCGACAGCTGGCAGATCGAGACAGCCAGCTTCACCGGCGGCAGCGCCACGGTCACGGCGTCCGGGCTGGTCGGCAGCCGCTATGACCTCGACTGGCAGGTGGATGCGCCACGCATCGCCGACCTGTCACCGCAGGCCACGGGCAGTCTGCGCGGCAGTGGCAGACTGGTCGGCAGTCTGCCCGATCTGTCAATCAGCCTTAAGGCGGATGCAGCGGATATCGTTTTCCAGGAGCAGCGTATCGGGTCATTGAATGTAGTCGGCGATGTTTTCCTTGGCGACGATCGGACCTCCCGACTGCAGGGCAGGCTGGGTGATGCCAGCCTGGCCGGCATCCACGTTACCCGGCTGGAGGTGGAGGGTGCGGGAACCACGGCGCAGCATTCGCTCAAGCTCAAGGTTGATTCCGGTTATGGCGCCTCTGATCTCGACCTGACCGGTCGCTGGGATCGCGATACCTGGCAATTCAATCTGCAACAGGCAAACCTGGCCTATCCGCAACTGGCCTCCTGGCAGTTGGCACAACCGCTCACCGGGGAACTCTCGCGCGAGCGTCTGCAGCTGGCAGAACATTGCTGGGTTGCCGGTGAGGCACGCCTGTGCGGCCATGTTGCCGGCACGCTGCAAGCGTACGCCGGTGCATTTTCGCTGACAGACCTGCCATTGGCGTATTTTTCGGCATGGCTGCCCAACGCGCTGGACATTGACGGACGGATTCAGGCTCAGGGGGATATCAGCAAACAGGTGCGCGATACGACCCGCATCAACGTCCGCCTCGACAGCTCGCCCGTCACACTGGGTCTGCCCCAGGAAACGTCAGGTGAGCAGCAGAGGATCTCACTGGCGGCGGGCGAGGCGACCTTCACGCTGGCGCAAACCCGTGCGCAACTGGTGGTCGATCTGCCGCTTGCGACAGGCCCGGGTGGCGTCAACGCAAATATCCAGATGGGCGTGCCTGCCGACGGCGACTGGTTACAGGGCAAGCTGGACGGCGAGGTCATACTGCTCTGGCCGGACATCGGCCTGGCCGCCAGCTGGTTGCCCGAGGTGGATACGCTGCGCGGTCGCATCGATGGACGCATGCAGCTGGCCGGTACACCGGCCGCCCCGCAGCTGCTGGGGCAGCTGGCGCTCACAGAAGCGGCGGCGACACTCGTGACGCCGGGCCTGGTGCTGGAGGACGTGTCACTGGAACTCGCCGGTCAGCCCGCAGGCGCGGTGCAGGTCAGTGCCGCGGCCAGTTCGGGCGGTGGCACGCTGAACGGCGAGGGCGTCGTCAATCTGCTCGAACGCACGGCAAGCCTGGCAGTGCGCGGGTCGCAGTTTCAGGTAATGAACACGCCGGAGACGCAGATCTTCGCCTCGCCGGACCTCAAGCTGGCCGTGGACGGTGAGCAGGTTCTTATCAGCGGTCAAATCGAGGTTCCGCGCGCACAGTTGCGTCCGCGCAAACTGCCCGTCTCGGCTGTCAGTGTGTCATCTGACCAGGTGCTGGTGAGCAAGGAGGAGCAGGACGCGCGCGCGGCGCCTTATGCCGTGGATGCCCGGGTACGGCTGGTGCTGGGGGATGCGGTCGAGATCGATGGTTTCGGGCTGAGTGGCAAGTTGCAGGGCAATGTCATGCTGGTCGATCTGCCGCAACAGCCGGCCAGCGCCACAGGTGAAATTTCCATCGCTGGTGGACGTTACGAGGCCTATGGCCAGAAGCTGGCCATTCGGACCGGTCGGTTGCTGTTTGCCGGTGGCGCCGTCACCAAGCCCGGACTGGATATCGAGGCCGTGCGCAAGCCCGCTCCCGATGTGCTGGTGGGTGTCAAGGTTCGCGGTGGCCTGCAGGCACCGAAATTCACCGTGTTCTCCGAGCCTGCCATGTCGCAATCGGCCCAGTTGTCCTGGCTGGTGCTGGGGCGCCCGCTCGAGGGCGGCGCAAGCGACAACGAGCGCTCGACCATGCAGGCGGCGGCATTGGCGCTGGGAATGAGTGGTGGTGAATCGATTGGCAAGCGCGTGGGTGACCAGCTGGGGCTCGACGAGGTGTCGATCGGTAGTCAGGCGGGCGAAGACGAGACACAGGCCTCACTGCTGGTCGGCAAGTACCTGACCCCGGAACTGTTCGTCAGTTACGGCATTGGCCTGTTCGAACCGATCTCGACGCTAAGCCTGCGCTATGCCCTGTCGAGCCGCTGGAAACTGGTGGGACAGGCCAGCGTAATCAGCTCATCGGCCGATCTGATTTACCAGATCGAGCGCCGCTAGCCACCTGGCACCAAGGCGTGACTTTTTAGGTGCTCGTCGCGACCTCAAGGCCGCTTGCGGCCGCGGGTTACCGGTTTGACACAGCTCAGCTTGCATTTGGCGACGGTTTCGCTGATGGCGTCGATCACCTTGGGTCGCGGAAAGGACACACGCCAGGCGAGCGCCACCGTGCGTGTCGGGACCGGCCGGGTAAAGCGACGAATCGACAACAGGCGTTGTGAATACCGGTCGGCACCAGCGGCGGTGCACGGCACTACCGTGATGCCGAGGCCCGATACCACCATGTGGCGAATGGTCTCGAGCGAACCGCCGGCGACCGTGTTTGACAGGTCGTTGTGCAAGCCCGGCTTCGGCAGGCAGGCGGGACAGGCCTCGAGTACCTGGTCACGGAAACAGTGACCCGCACCCAGTAACAATACCGATTCATCCTCCAGCATGTCTGATTTGATGGTCTTGCGCTGTGTTAACGGGTGGGAGGCCGGGAGCAGCACGATAAACGGTTCTTCATAGAGCGGCAGGGTCAGCAGGCCCGGATCGCTGAACGGCAGCGACAGGATGATGACGTCCAGGTCGCCATGCCTGAGTTGCTCGACCAGTGCCGCTGTGTAGTTTTCCTCGATCACCAGCGGCATATCGGGGGCCTGCTTGCGCAGGCGCGGGATGAGCTCGGGAAACAGGTACGGCCCGATGGTGTAAATGGCGCCAATCCTGACCGGGCCGGATAACTGGTCCTGGCCCTGTTGCGCCACTTGTCTGACGCCTTCAGCCGCTTCCAGGGTGCGTTGCGCCTGCTCGACGATGCGTTCACCGACTGGTGTGACGGAGATGTCACCGGACTGGCGTTCAAACAGCTGTACACCCAGCTCCTCCTCCAGTTTCTTGATCGCGATACTCAGCGTAGGCTGGCTGACAAAGCAGCGCTTCGCCGCATGCCCGAAGTGTCTTTCGCGCGCCACGGCAACGATGTAGCGCAGTTCTGTCAGGGTCATCGCGTGCCTGCCCGGTCGATAGATATCGACAATGATAAATAATAGGCTAATATATCATGTGAATAGGGAGGTCGCATGGCCATTTGTGCTAGCTGTCGGCCCGATTAACGCAATGCCTGGTGAGATGATCAACTGGTGCATCATGAGCCCGCTGGAGAGCGAGCCGCTGGCGATACATTCAGCTACCCCGTGGTACCCGGATATTCTCAACCAGCTGCTGGATATATGGCGGCGGTGGGGCGGTGTTTCTGGCGATTGCCGTTGCGACGGCAAAGTTGATCACCATACCGATGGCGCCGGCGCCTTCCGGCGAGATGCCGAGTATCCAGTTTTCCGGCACATTGGCAGCGAAGGGTTCGATGAACACGCCCTTGAAGTAAATGATATAGCCGAGGGTGAACAACAGGCCGGCGAGCATGCCGGATATCGCGCCCCACTTGTTCATGCGCTTGTTGAAGATACCCATCAGGATAGCCGGGAACAGCGACGCCGCGGCGAGGCCGAAGGCAAACGCAACCACCTGTGCAACGAAGGCCGGCGGGTGCAGGCCCAGGTAACCGGCAATGGTTATGGCGACGCCCGCGGCAACACGGCCGGCCATCAGTTCCTGTTGCTCGCTGATGCCGCGGGCGAACGTGCCCTTCAGCAGGTCATGCGACACACTGGTTGAAATGACCAGCAGCAGGCCGGCCGCTGTCGACAGGGCCGCGGCGATCCCGCCGGCCGCGACCAGCGCGATGATCCAGTCGGGCAGACCGGCAATTTCCGGATTGGCCAGCACCATGATGTCACGGTCGACATAGATCTCGTTGGCAAACGGGGCGCTGCCGACAACCTGGCCATCGCCGGGGTTGGTGGTCAGGCGCTGGCCCAACAGGCCGGTCTGGTACTGATTGAACGCCGGTTTGCCGTTGCCCGCAAAGGCCTTGCCGGCGGCATACTGGACCTGGCCGTCCTGATTGTGATCGGTCCAGGCGACCAGCCCGGATTTTTCCCAGGTACGAAACCAGCCCGGTATCTCCGTATAGGCTGTGCCGTTACCGGCGGGTCCGTTGACGGTCTCGATCAGGTTCATGCGGGCCAGCGCACCCACTGCCGGTGCGGTGGTGTAGAGAATGGTGATGAACAGCAGGGCATACCCGGCCGAGATGCGTGCGTCGCGGACCCTGGGAACCGTGAAAAAACGCACGATCACATGCGGTAGCCCGGCGGTGCCGACCATCAGGGCAAGCGTGATGGCGCACACGTCGACCATGGACTTGTCGTTGAACGGTGTTGTATACGACCCGAAACCGAGGTCGACCAGTGTGCGATCCAGTTTTTCCAGCAGGTAACCGGAGCCATCGACCAGTTCACTGCCGAGGGCGAGCTGCGGCACGGGATTGCCGGTGGCATTGAGGGCGATAAACACGGCCGGCACCGTGTAGGCAAAGATGAGTACACAATACTGCGCGACCTGCGTGTAGGTGATGCCCTTCATTCCACCCAGCACGGCATAGATGAACACGATACCCATGCCGATATACAGACCGGTGTCGATCGGTACCTCGAGGAAACGGGAAAAGACGATGCCGACGCCACGCATCTGTCCGGCCACATAGGTGAAGGAGATGAAAATCAGGCAAATAACCGCCACCACGCGCGCCAGCTGCGAGTAGTAGCGGTCACCGATGAATTCGGGCACGGTGAATTTGCCGAACTTGCGCAGGTACGGCGCCAGCAGCATGGCAAGCAACACGTAGCCGCCGGTCCAGCCCATCAGGTACATACCGCCCTCGTAACCCATGAAACTGATCAGGCCGGCCATGGAGATGAAGGAGGCCGCAGACATCCAGTCCGCCGCTGTGGCCATGCCATTGGCAATCGGGTGAACATGCTTGCCGGCAACATAAAAGTCGCCGGTGCTGGTCGCCCGTGCGCGGATGGCAATGATGATATACAGGGCGAAGGTGGACCCGACGGTAAGGTAGGTCAGTGTCTGCAGGTCCACTAGGAATCCTCGCGAACGCCGTATTGGCGATCCAGCGCATTCATGCGGAAGGCATACCAGAAGATCAACACCAGGAAGGTAAAGATGGAACCCTGCTGGGCAAACCAGAATCCCAGCTTGTAACCGCCTACCTGGAACTGGTTGAAAAAGTCGACCAGCAGGATGCCGCAGCCGAATGACACCGCAAACCAGACCACCAGGCAGCCGGTTACCAGCCTGAGGTTTGCCCGCCAGTATTTTTTTCGTTGTTCGCTCATGCGAGCCCCTCCCGTTATGCTTTTGATGGCACTGAATAACAGTGAATATCAATTAAATCAAGCCGCTTAAAAATCGGCGCGGTACAGCCTATAATGGCAACCCTGTTTATGGTGGCTTGTGCCGGTCCCCCCGCGACGATAAGCTGTGAACCCCGTCAGGCCCGGAAGGGAGCAGCGGCAGCAGTGGACTCGGGCGCCGGGGTGTGGCTGGTACAGGTCGCCTCCAACAGGACGACGGATTCAAGCCAACTTCAGTCGACACAATCATCATGAGCTACCAGGTCCTGGCGCGGAAATGGCGTCCCCGAACTTTCGCCGAACTGGTCGGCCAGGAACACGTTGAGCGTGCACTTGTCAATGCGCTGGACAACGACCGCCTGCACCATGCCTACCTGTTCACCGGTACCCGCGGTGTCGGCAAGACCACCATCGCACGGATTTTCGCCAAATCGCTGAACTGCGAGGAGGGCGTCAGTTCGAAACCCTGCGGTAAATGCAGTGCCTGTGAGGAGATCGCTCAAGGGCGCTTCGTCGACCTGATCGAGGTGGATGCCGCCTCGCGCACCAAGGTTGAGGACACGCGCGAATTGCTGGAAAACGTACAGTACGCACCGACGCGCGGACGTTACAAGGTCTACCTGATCGACGAGGTGCACATGCTCTCGGGTCACAGCTTCAATGCGTTGCTGAAGACGCTGGAAGAGCCCCCGCCACACGTCAAGTTCCTGCTGGCCACGACCGATCCGCAACGCCTGCCGGTCACTATTCTCTCGCGCTGCCTGCAGTTCAACCTGAAGAGCCTGACACTGGCACAGATTACCGGCCAGCTGTCGGCCATCCTGAAAAGCGAGGGTATCGAGATTGAGGAGGGTGCCCTGCGACAACTGGCGTTCGCCGCCGACGGGAGCATGCGGGATGCGCTCAGTCTGCTTGACCAGGCCATTGCTTTCTGTGACGGTGCCCTGACCGAGAGCGAGGTGCGTGCCATGCTCGGCAGCATTGACCGTGACGTGGTCTATCGCCTGCTGGCCGCGCTCGGTGCCAATGATGCCGCCGGCCTGATGAATGAAATCGGCGATGCTGACCAGTATGCGCCCGACTATGCGGCACTGCTTGCCGACATCCTGTCGGTATTGCAGCGGGTGGCCATTGCCCAGCTGGTTCCCGATGCGATCGACGATACCGCGGGTGACCTGGACGCCGTGCTCGAGCTTGCGGGCAGCATCAGTAGGGAAGACGTGCAGCTTTTTTATCAGATCGGTCTGGTCGGGCGCCGCGACCTGTCGCTGTCACCCGAGCCGCGCGGCGGCTTCGAAATGGTCATGTTACGCATGCTCGCCTTCCGGCCGCTGGCGGCGGACGAGGGCATCACCCCGCACGACACCCGGTCGACGAACATACCCGCGGCCGCTGACAAGCCCAAGAAGACGGCGCCGCCGATGCAGGTCGACACCCTGCCGCCGCAATCCACCGCCGGTGAATGGTCCGCCATTATCGAGGCACTTGCGCTGAAGGGCATGTTGCGCGAGATGGCGAACAACTGCGCCCTGCGCGGCATCGCCGGTGACAGGATAACGCTGTCTATCGATGCCGCCCATGTACATCTGCTCAACAAGCTGCGCAAGCAGCAGCTTGAAACTGCCCTGAGTGAGCATTTTCGCCGCGCGATGAAGGTCGTCATCGCCGATGAAAGCCAGGCAGAGGTAGAATCACCGGCCATGAAGCAGTCCCGGGAAAATGCCCGGCGTCAACAGCGTGCCGTGCAGGCCATTGAGGACGATGAAAATATCAAGGCGATACAGGATGCCTTCGGCGGCACCGTCTACGAGGACTCTATCCAGCCAGGCGACTGAGGGCGGCCTGTACGTGGCCGGTTGCGGCAACGGGTGACGCCTGATTTATTCCATGTGGCTGTATAATCAGACCATCAGCAAAATCGAGGTGACATTATGAAAGGTGGATTGGGTAACCTGATGAAACAGGCCCAGGAAATGCAGGCCAATATGCAAAAGGCGCAGGAAAAACTGGCCGACATAGAGGTGACGGGCGAGTCGGGCGGTGGCCTGGTCAAGGTCACCATGACCGGACGTCACGAGGTGCGCCGGGTAGCGATCGACGACAGCCTGCTGGCCGATGACAAGGACATGCTCGAGGACCTGGTTGCTGCGGCCATCAACGATGCCACGCACAAGGTGGAAACCACGACCCAGGAGCAGATGTCCTCGCTGACGGCCGGCCTGAACCTGCCGCCCGGGATGAAATTGCCGTTCTGACGGGGGTGGCGTGTCAGGATCTCGCCTGATCGGGCGTCTCATCGAAAGCCTGCGTTGTCTGCCGGGCGTTGGTCCCCGCTCTGCACAGCGTATGGCGTACCATCTGCTGGAACACAATCGCGATGGCGGGCGCCAGCTTGCCGAGACACTCTTGCTGGCCATGGACCAGGTCGGGAACTGCCGCGACTGCCGCACACTCAGTGAGGACGCAAGCTGCGCCATCTGTGCCAACGATCGCCGTGACCGTTCAAAATTGTGTGTCGTGGAAACACCGGCCGATGTACAGGCGCTGGAGCAATCGACCGGTTACCAGGGGCTGTATTTCGTGCTGCTGGGGCACCTGTCCCCGCTGGATGGCATCGGTCCTGAACAACTGGGGCTTGACCTGCTCGAGGCGCGGCTGGCCTCGGGCGAGGTTACCGAATTGATTATTGCCACCAACCCAACGGTCGAGGGGGAGGCCACCGCGCATTTCATCAGCGAACTGGTGCGTGCCCATGGTATTGCGACCACCCGTATCGCCCATGGTGTACCGATGGGCGGCGAGCTCGAATATATCGATGGCGGTACGCTGCAGCACGCATTCGCCAGCCGGCGGGAGATTTAAAAGGAATATTAATAAATTGCCACAGAGGGCACAGAGAAAATTACACAATAACAAGAATTAGAATTTACCTGTGATTACAGAAACTTTTGAATACTCTGTGATCTCTGTGGCTATTGTTTTTGTTTTGAGTCGTGGGGTGTCGAGATGACTGATTGCCTGTTCTGCAAGATGGTCGCCGGTGAAATCCAGCCGGATGTGGTCTTCGAAGATGACGAGGTGCTGGCCTTTCGGGATGTCAATCCGCAGGCGCCGATACATGTGCTGGTTATTCCCAAGGCACATATCGCGACGACCAATGACCTGCATGAGGAGAATGCGCACCTGGTCGGTAAGTTATACCTGGCGGCAAAGCAGATTGCGGCTGACGAGGGCATTGCAGAGCCGGGTTACCGTACCGTGATCAACTGCAATCCAGGTGCTGGACAGTCGGTGTATCACATTCACCTGCACCTGCTGGGTGGGCGCCCCATGACGTGGCCGCCGGGTTGAAAAGATAATATCTCGCGCCAAGCCGCCAAGAAAATCTAAGAAACGCCACAGAGAACACAGAGTAAATAAAAATAACAAATTGT
>JBATGJ010000127.1:0-1716 GCA_049665685.1 Gammaproteobacteria bacterium | reverse complement strand
GTGCCAGACACCATTGATTAGACGGCTACTTAACGTATCTATCAAGTATGACCCTATTGATTCAAACAGGAATAATTGTATTCCACCCCTTTATATTTTCTGACCACGCAAAGCCCAGGGATAAATGTATCCGACTTCATTATGATTAGGTAAGACTAGGACCAGGTAATTGTGAAAGGCCAAAGAAGCGCCCGGGCTAGAAAATGTATCCGACCCCTTTATTGTTGCGCTTGCCTACCGAGCGCCGGTCAAAATTATAAATTTCATGCCAAGCTTCAACCTGGATGAGGAAATCGCGCAGGCACATTTTGGCACACCTGCCGAGATTATTCCGGTTCATGCACAGTGAACAAAGGGACTGAACAAAGGGGACAGATTTATTTGACGGGAACGTGATTATTACCTGCTAAATAAATCTGTCCCCTTTTACTCACTGAAGCTGTCGGTCACATTTTTTATGGGCCAGGATCCACAGGATTGGTAACTAAACAAATCTCATGGGTATATTAGTGAAAAATGTGCTCTGACACCTATTTATTTTTTCTATTTATTTCCATTTTATTAGCTTAAAAAACCGCCGCACTCAACTCATGCACTGCCGTCAACATCTCCGCATCATCCGTTAACGCCTCCGCAATACAACTCCGGCACGCCACCACCGGATTCACCCCATCCGCAATCAGTTTCGCGGCATGCACCAGCAGGCGTGTACTCGCGCCCTCTTCCAGCCCACTCCCTTTCAGATTCCGCGTCATCTGCGCAAACTTGATGAGCTGTTCGGCTGTGGCCTGGTCGATGCCGGTTTCATTCATCAGGATCTTCGCTTCCAGCTTCGCCGACGGGTAATCGAACTCCAGCGCGACGAAGCGCTGTCGGGTGGATTGCTTGAGGTCCTTCAGCACACTCTGGTAGCCGGGGTTATACGAGATCGCCATGCAGAACTCGGGGCCGGCCTCGAGCACCTCGCCGAGTTTTTCCATCGGCAGCGTGCGGCGGTCATCGGCGAGCGGGTGAATCACCACGGTGGTGTCCTTGCGCGCCTCGACCACTTCGTCCAGGTAGCAGATCGCGCCGTTGCGCACCGCGCGCGCCAGCGGGCCGTCGACCCAGACGGTCTCGCCGCCGGTGATGAGGTAGCGCCCGACCAGGTCGGAGGCAGTCAGGTCGTCGTGGCAGGACACGGTGATCAGCGGCAGCTTCAGCCGCCAGGCCATGTGCTCCATGAAGCGGGTCTTGCCGCAGCCGGTCGGCCCCTTGAGCAGGATAGGCAACTGGTTTTTATACGCAGCCTGGAAGATGGCCAGTTCGTCGCCGACCGGTTCATAGTAGGGCTCGGTTTCGATGAAGTATTCTTCGGGTTTGATGGCGCGGACGGTCATACAGGTTCCTGTTATTTAGGTTGTGAAAAGGGGTCAGAGCCCTTTTTCCTAAACATCGAGCGATTCTACTGCAACCGAAACAGAAAAAGTGCTCTGACCCCTTTCCAGATCGAGGGAGAGGGAAATCATTGTCTCTGTGATCTCTGTGGCTAGGTTTTTGTGGTGAAACCCCACCCGTTATCCTTATATATAGATTCTATTTCGCTATCGTAAAATTCGATAGAATCTCCCACCCCCTGTATATGGCGCCTATAAAGATTACGCGCTATGGTTACCGCCCTGTTTGCCCCGCTTCGCATTCGCGCCTGCATGGCATGTCTGCAGCCCCTCACTCAAA
>JBATGJ010000126.1:0-9513 GCA_049665685.1 Gammaproteobacteria bacterium | reverse complement strand
ATCTTGCCTTCACGGCCAGCCCGCAGGTTCGCGATATTGCTGCGGTGACGCCAGAACAGCATGACCGCAAGAATCAGCATGGCGGCGATCACAGGCGGTGCCGGCATCAGCCAGTAAAACACAGCCGGTGCCAGTGCAATGGCCGTCAGCGCCGACAGGGAAGAGTAGCGGGACACCAGCGCTGTCAGCAACCAGATGCCCGTGATGGTGAGCCCGGCTGGCCAGTGCAGTCCGAAACTGACGCCCAGCGCCGTGGCCACGCCCTTGCCGCCCTGGAAACCGAAAAACACCGGGTAGAGATGCCCCAGAAACGCCGCCAGTGCCGTGCCGGCCAGGATGACTGCACCGGCATCCAGTGCATGTGCCAGCAGCACCGGTATCAGGCCCTTCAGCATGTCCCCAACAAGCGTGAGTGCAGCCGCCTTTTTGCCGCCGATGCGCGCCACGTTGGTTGCGCCCGGATTGCGGGAACCTTGCGTGCGCGGGTCGGGCAGACCCATGAGCTTGCAGACTATGATCGCGGTCGAAATGGAACCGAACAGGTAGCCGCCCGGTATCAGCAGGTAATCAGGATTCATGACAAACCATTGGAATCGCAAACCGCCCGCACGTCAAGGTATAGTGTGTTCAGGCCCTGACAGGACAGCACGCACATGGATATCGTTTTCATCAAAGACCTGCGGATCGAAACCATCATCGGGATCTACGACTGGGAACGCCAGGTTAAGCAGACCATCAGCCTCGACCTGGAAATGGCGGCGAATATTCGTGCCGCCGCGGCCACCGATGCCATCGAGGATACGCTGAACTACAAGGCCGTTGCCAAGCGGCTGATTGCCTTCGTTGGCGATAGCAACTACCAACTGGTGGAGACGCTTGCCGAGAAGATCGCCGACATCGTGCTGGCTGAATTCAGCGTGCCCTGGCTGAGGCTGACCGTGCACAAGCCGGGCGCAGTGCGCGGATCGCGTGATGTGGGCGTGATTATCGAACGTGGCAGTCGGGAGCAGGCGTAAATGGCGCATGCCTGGGTCAGCATAGGCACCAACATCGAGCGCAGAAAAAATATTACGCTGGCACTGCGGCTGCTGGAAGCGCGTTACGGTGCACTGGAGCGGTCTTCGGTCTATGAAAGTGACGCCGTCGGGTTCGACAGCGCACCCTTCTATAACCTGGTCGTTGGCTTTCATTGCGAGGAATCGCCGCTGGCATTGCAGGCACAACTGCATGCCATAGAGACCGAGAGCGGGCGCGCGCGGACCTCGGCGCTGGCCGCACGGACACTGGATCTCGACCTGCTGCTGTATGACGACCAGGTCATTGACGAGGAGGGCCTGGTGCTGCCGCGCGAGGATATCACCCGCTATGCCTTTGTCCTCTGCCCGCTGGCCGAGATCGCGCCGAACGAGCGCCACCCGGTGAGCGGCCGGCGTTATGCCGATCACTGGGCGGATTTCGACGCTGATGCACAACCGCCGTTGCGACGCGTGGACTGGCCGCCAGTCCGGGTAATATGAAACGAATGGTTTGTCGATTATTGCAGGGGGCAGCTGTGATGAAGCAATCTCCTGAATTTTCTGTGGCGAGATTGCATCGCTAGACGTGCAATGACACACACAGCGAAATAATCCGAGGTTCCATTTATCACGGAACATTCCCTGAAATTGCCGGTACCGACGCAGGCGGAACAGCAACTGAGTGATGCGCTGGTGTCGACGATTCGTGAAGCGCTTGCCGCTGCCGGTGGCGCCATCCCGTTTTCCCGCTACATGGACATGTGCCTGTATACGCCCGGCCTGGGCTATTACAGTGCCGGACAACGCAAGTTCGGCGCCGGGGGTGATTTCGTCACGGCGCCCGAGGTATCGCCACTGTTCGGGCGCTGTATCGCACACTGCTGTGCGGCGGTGCTGACAACGAGCGGTGGCAGTGTGCTCGAATTCGGCGCCGGCAGCGGCCGCCTGGCGGTCGATCTGCTCGGTGAACTGGCAGTGCTCGACTGCCTGCCGGAAACGTATCTGATCCTTGAGCGCAGCGCGGAACTCAGGCAACGACAGCAGGAAATCCTGCAGCGTGAATTACCGCGACTGGCCGACCGCGTTACCTGGCTGGATGCACTGCCTGAAGCCGGCTTCCGTGGCGTGGTGCTGGCAAACGAGGTGATCGATGCCATGGCCTGTGAACGCTGGCGCTGGAACGGTAAACAGGTTGAACAGTATATTGTTGTTCGAGACGGACCGGGATTTGCCTGGCAGCTGCAGACATGTGCCGGCAGCGAGTTGGCTGCGGTCATCGAACGGTATGCAGCAGAATATGAACTGGCCCCCGGCTATGTTTCCGAGTACAACCCAACCATTGCGCCGTGGCTGCACACAATCGCCGGGCGTATTGCGGCGGGACTGGTGCTGCTGATCGATTACGGTTACCCGCGCCGCGAGTACCTGCACCCGCAACGCGCGAATGGCACACTGCAGTGCCACTACCGGCAGCGGGCGCATGACGATGTATTTTATTACCCGGGTCTGCAGGACATCACGGCACATGTCGATTTCACCGCCGTGGCCGAGGCGGGCACGGCTGCCGATCTGCGCGTCGCCGGGTATACGACCCAGGCGCATTTCCTGCTCGACTGCGGCCTGGACAAACTGCTGCAGTCGGCCGGTCCGTCGGACAATGCGGGCTATTTGCAGCAGGCGCAGCAGGCCAAGACGCTGGTTTTGCCCGGCGAGATGGGTGAGCGTTTTCAGTGTATCGGGCTGACGCGCGGTCTTGATATGGACATACCGGGATTTCGCATGCAGGACATGCGCGGGCGGTTGTAAAAAATCAAATCACCACAGAGGGCACAGAGAACACTGAGAAAATATAAATGGACAATAAGATTATGTCATTTGCTATCAAAAGATTCTTGATTGCGTATTTATATTCTCTGTGTACTCTGTGCCCTCTGTGGTGAGAGGCTTTTTCCAGAACATAAAACATGGATAACGTTCAGGCAATCATTCTCGCCCTGGTTCAGGGCATCACCGAGTTCCTGCCGATCTCGAGTTCGGCGCACCTGATACTGGTGCCACGTCTGCTGGGGTGGACAGACCAGGGACTTGCCTTCGATGTTGCCGTGCATGTCGGCACACTGTCTGCCGTGGTGTTTTATTTTCGTGCCGAACTCGCACGCATGACCGTTGCCTGGCTGCAATCCTGTGCCGGCAGAGGCATGTCGGGCGATGCTCGCCTGGCATGGCTGGTTGTGCTGGGTACGGTCCCGGTGGTGCTGGCCGGCCTGTTGCTGCATGCATTGATCGAGAACGAATTGCGCTCACCGCTGGTCATTGCCGTGACGACGATCGGTTTCGGCATACTGCTGTGGCTTGCCGATCGGCACGGCCGGCACACGCGCGATACCGGTTCACTCGGGGTGCGGGATGCCGTCCTGATCGGTCTGGCGCAGGCGCTGGCGCTGGTGCCGGGCACCTCGCGTTCCGGCATCACTATCACGGCTGCACTGGCACTCGGCCTGACGCGCACGGATGCGGCGCGTTTTTCATTCCTGCTGTCGATTCCGGCGATACTGATGGCCGGTGGCTACGAGGGATGGAAGCTGCTGAATGACACGGACCCTGTTCAGTGGGTGGTAATCCTGCTGGGCATTGCTGTCTCCGGTGTCAGCGCCTGGCTGTGCATCCATTTCTTTTTACGCCTCATCGAGCGGATCGGCATGTGGCCGTTCGTGCTCTACCGGCTGTTGCTGGGCGCGGTGTTGCTGGGTGTTTTTTTGTAGGAGCGGACGTTGTCCGCGAACTGACGGACATCAATATTCGCGTGTTCCCGCACTCCTACAGAGAAGCATCTATAGCAGCGATCCGTGCCTGCCTGATGGCCTCGCCAATCTGCTTGCCGCTTTTGCCGTCGGTATTCACTTCGACCTGCCCGGCGGCCACCAGTGCGGCGCGCAGTTGTCCTGCCTGCGGGTAGTCCGTTAGTCCCGGATCGTTACTCCTGGCGTCGGCCTCGCAGACCTGCAGGAAGACCCCCAGGCGTTCACCGCGGCGGAATGCATCGAGTCCTTCAAGCACCTGCAGCACGTCTTCAGCAGACAGTGTGCCGATAGTGTGCACCGGTTTCCGGTAGCGAATGGCCAGCTGTGCGAGTTGCCGGTAACTGTTCGGTACCCGATGTTGCGTACAGAAATCATCCAGCCAGTCACCGTCCCCGTTCATGTCACAGGCGAGTGCGGCAAAGCGCACCTCGGTCGTAGCATCGAGATTGCTGCTCGCCGCCAGTACCGGCAAGTGACTGCTGTCGTGTCCGTGTGCGGTGTCCTCTGCATAACGCGTGACCAGTCGCGGGAACAGAACTGGCAGTGCATTGCAGCCATGCAGCACATCGAAAAAACGTGTCGGTGTCCGGGTGCCCAGTGCCTTGACCAGCTCCGCCCAGACCCGCTCCGGTACCAGGTAATCCACTTCGCCAGCGGCCACCATCATGCGCATGAGGGCATTGGTATCGTGTGCAACACGGAACCCGTAGTGTGCAAAGCGTGCGGCAAAACGGGCCACCCGCAGGATCCTGACCGGGTCTTCTGCAAACGCCGGTGACACATGCCGCAGCACACCGTTGTTCAGATCATCCGCGCCGCCATAGGGATCGATGAGTTCACCGCCGGCAGTTTCCGCCATGGCATTGATCGTCAGGTCACGACGCAGCAGATCATCTTCGAGCGTCACATCCGGCCCGGCAAAGACATTGAAGCCGGTGTAGCCGTGCCCGGTTTTGCGCTCGGTGCGGGCGAGCGCATATTCTTCCTTGCTGTCGGGGTGCAGGAATACAGGAAAGTCCCTGCCAACCTGTGTATAGCCCAGAGCCAGCATCTCGTCGGCTGTGGCGCCGACCACGACCCAGTCACGCTCGGCGACTGGCAGGTCAAGCAGGCTGTCACGTACCGCGCCGCCGACGAGATATATGTCCATTGCGTTACTCGTCCCTGCGCGCATGCCGGCGCAGGCCGGGGTATCGACCGCGTGCGCTCTTGCCCCCGAGATAGCCCGGCACCACGGTGGCAACCGCTGCGGGGGTGATGCCCAGACCGGGCAGTGCATTATCTGCACAGATGCTCTGTTTCTGCAGGGAGTGGTAATTGTCCAGGGTAAACGGCTTGCCGGGCACCAGGCCAAGAACCCGTGCCTGCAGGCGTGACAGGCCGTCACCCAGGCCGATGATACGGCAGCCTGAACCCAGCTGGTCACGCGTGTACTCGACCAGTTCCCTGAGGGAAAATTCCTGCGGTCCACACAGGTCGAGACGCTCACCGGCGGTTGCCATGTCAAGCGACCGGCAAAAGGCCTCGACGACATCGTTGACATAGACCGGCGCAAAACGGCTGGCCGGGCAGGCCAGCGGGAAAAACAGCGGGGACATTTTCAACAGGCCGGCGAAACGGTTGAAGAAACTGTCATTACGCCCAAAGATAACCGACGGGCGAAAGCTGGTGACTGCCAGTCCGTCCGCGGCAGCCGCATGCACGAGGTCCTCGCCTTCACCCTTGGTCTGCAGATAACGACTGTTCTGTTCACTGGCGTCGGCATTGAGTGCGCTCATGTGCAGCAGGCGCTGCACACCACATGCCAGCATGGCCTGGCAGACCTGCGCCGGCAATTCCACATGTGCACGCCGGAAGCTGTTGGCGGCACCGGTCTCGTTGAGAATGCCGACCAGATTGATGATCACGCTGCAGTTTTCAAAATGCCGCTGCAGCTCGTCCTGGTTATGTATGTTGCATTCGATAAGCCTGACGGCGGGATTGACGCCCAGCGAGCGGTGGCGTGCACAGTGCCGGGCCAGGATGCGTACGTCATAACCGTACTGTGTCAGGCGATTCACCAGTACCCTGCCGACAAAGCCGGTGCCACCGAGCATGCAGACAGTTTCCCTGTTCATGCCTTTTCCGGCGTCAGTGCGGCGCTACTTGTCAGCATAGTATTCATAAGGGTAAATATCCGGCATGTGTTCGTCGAGTGTGGTAATCGGGCGCTGCATGCGCCAGTCATAGATGGCGGAATAGGCCAGTACCCGCTGAATGTAATTGCGGGTTTCATCGAAGGGCACCATGGCCACCCAGCGCTCGGCTTCCTGCTTGTCCTCTTCCGGCAGCCAGCGCTTTACCCGGTGCGGCCCGGCATTGTAGGCGGCGGACGCGAGGACAATATTGCGGCCATAGTCTTCCATGACCTGGTTCAGGTAGGCGGTGCCGATGCTGATGTTCTTGGCGGCCTCGTACAGCCGATGCAGGCCACCCAGCGGTATGCTGTATTTGCGGGCAGTGGTGCGGCCGGTGCTGGGCATCAGTTGCATGAGACCGCGTGCACCGGCCGAGGATCTGGCATCCGGGTTGAAGGCACTCTCCTGCCGGATAACCGCAAATACATGGCCGGGGTCAAGTTTGTTCTCGCCGGCATGCAGTTCCACGTGGTCCTTGTGTGCCAGCGGAAAGCGCAGCTCCAGATCGCCGAATTCACGGGCGCGCGCGACCGTCAGGATCGCCTGGTCATGCCAGCCCCACTGGTGGGCAAGCGCGGCGGCCTGCTTGATCTGCTCTTTCGACAGGTCACTGATGGCATTCCGCCATTCACGTCGCGCATCCACCCACATTTCAGCACGGTACAGTTCGCGCGCACGCACGAAACCGGGGCGCTCTGCCAGCGCCTTGATATCCGCCGGATCGAGTTCCAGTGGCCGGTTGTCCATTTCGTATGGCCAGGCCAGCTCATCGGCGGCCAGGAAGCCGTGATAATCACGTTCCCGTGCCAGTCGCGCGAAACGATTACTGGCCTGCAGCGTCGCACCGATCTCCTGGTATGCACGTGCTTCCCAGTAGCGCCACTCTTCCAGCTGCCTCTCTTCGGGTGGCATCTGGGCAATGTGGCTGAGCAGGGTATCCCAGAGGCCGTCCGCGATGGCAGTCCGCGCGCGCCATTCCCTGACATCCTCGTCAACGGCCGTATCCGGTAGTGCCAGCAGCCAGTCATGCGCCTGCGGATGCCGCCGCCAGGCGGCCCGCAATGCCATGTACCTTTCCAGTTCGGCGCTTTCCTCGGGATCGAAATCATAGCGCGGTTTGATGATGGCCCACTTTTCCTGTGCTTCGTCGAGATCACTTCTGGTGATGCGGCGCAGGGCAAAGAGGACGATCTCGCGCGCACGCGGGACATCCGCAGCCAGCTGTTTTGACGTCAGCGCACTGGCAGGCCTGCTGCGTGCATCACGCCAGGCGCTTACCCATTTTCGATCATTGGCCGGCAGACGTTTGGCCAGGTAGTCTGCCAGCGATGGTTGCCCTTCCTGCATGGCAAGACGGATCCGCTCCCATACCCGTTCCCGTGTGAATGCACCTTGCCTGTCAAGGTACTTGAAGATCGTATCGCAGGCCTTGTCCTGTGAATGCCCGACCATCCAGAGAGGCAACGCATCTTCGACCAGGTTTTCCGTGTCGTTGGTTTCTTGCCTGGCCCTGAGGTAATAACACTGTAACCGTGTAGACTGGTTGTCTGTATAAACGGACAGGAAATCCTTCCATTCATGCTGCTTTGCCAGCGCGTGCAGCCAGGCACGGCGCATGCGCTGTCCGACCGGCTGGTCGGCGTAGCGTTCGATGAAGCGGGCCATCTCGGCATGACTGGCTTTGTTGAGACGCTTGCGCAGGGCGCGGTACTCGAGATAAGGGTAGAGTGGGTAGTCTTCCAGCTGGCCGGCGATTTTCCTGAAGCTGTCCAGCTGTCCCCGATCGAGAGCACTGAGGGCATCCAGGAAGCGTGTGCGTGCATCGGCCAGTGGATCAACACTGGCCATGGCGGCGGCGATCAGCAGGCTGGCGACCACGGTGGCGGCAATTCGGTTGAAGCGTGCGCGGTGCATAACCGTTATAGTTACAGAAAACGACGCAGCAGAACAGGAGAGAACGTGGACTTCAAGACAATCAACCCTGCAACCGGACAGACAAAGGAAATCTGTGCAGCCATGACCGCATCGGGATTGTCGGTGACAATATCGGGCGCTGCATCGGCTGCAGTGGAGTGGCGCACACGCGACATACGTGAACGCTGTGAGCTGGTCGCCGGGGCAGCCCGTGTGTTACGTGAAAATATCGAGGATTATGCCCGCCTGATGACCATGGAGATGGGCAAACCGATCCTGGAGGCGCGCAGCGAGATCGAAAAGTCAGCGCTCGGCTGCGATTACTATGCGCAATACGGCCCCGAATTTCTTGCCGACGAGGTGATCGAGTCGGACGCCAGTCGTAGCCTGGTCTGCTACCAGCCGCTGGGCACCGTGCTCGCGATCATGCCGTGGAATTTTCCATTCTGGCAGGTATTTCGCTTTGCTGCGCCGGCACTGGTCGCCGGCAATACCTGCCTGCTCAAGCATGCGTCCAACGTACCGCAGTGTGCACTGGCCATCCAGTCCCTGTTCACGCAGGCCGGATTCCCGGACTTTGTCTTCAGCACCCTCATGCTGCCGTCATCACGCGTGGCGGCTGTTATCGAGGATCCACGTGTGCATGCCGTGACATTGACCGGCAGCGAGCCGGCCGGTCGCCAGGTGGCGGCGACGGCCGGAGCGCAGATCAAGAAAAGCGTACTGGAATTGGGCGGTTCCGATCCGTTTCTCATCCTGGAGGATGCCGATCTCGACCAGGCCGTAGAAACAGCAGTGACCTCGCGCTTTCTCAATTCCGGCCAAAGTTGCATTGCGGCCAAGCGTTTTATCGTGGTGGACGCGGTGGCGGACGAGTTTGTCCGGCGTTTCAGGACAGCCGTGGAGGCATTGTCCATGGGTGACCCGCTGGATGAGAACAATCGTCTTGGCCCGATGGCAAGGCATGACCTGCGCGACGAGCTGCATCGCCAGGTAGTGGAAAGTATCGCCCAGGGCGCGAAAGCCATTACCGGGTGCAGTCCCGAGGGTGGGGACGGCGCGTATTACCAGCCGTCGATTCTCGACCACGTGAAGCCCGGCATGCTTGCCTATCACGATGAGCTGTTTGGTCCGGTGGCCAGTGTCATTCGCGCGCGTGATGAGGCCGATGCCGTGCGCATTGCCAATGACAGCGAATTTGGTCTCGGTGGCAGCGTGTGGACACGAGACGCGGCGCGCGGGGAGCGTGTCGCGCGTCAGCTCGAATGCGGATCCGCGTTCGTTAATGGCCTGGTGAAGAGCGATCCGCGCCTGCCGTTTGGCGGTATCAAGCATTCCGGTTACGGGCGTGAGCTCTCAAAACACGGGATTCGCGAGTTCGTCAACGCCAAGACGATCTGGATTAAATAAGTGCCAGCTTGCGCAAAGGCGCAAGGATAAAGCATTAGAAAATCGCCACACGACTATATGGAGAAGGTGAGACCGGGAACCGGTCGAGAGGCTGGCCTGGGCCATATAGGAGGTACGAGTCCATGGATGGACGCGGTAGAGCGAAGCACGACTGCATGGATGCAGGAGGTAGAGCAATGCATGGAGCGATTGCCG
>JBATGJ010000125.1:0-17795 GCA_049665685.1 Gammaproteobacteria bacterium | reverse complement strand
GGGCATGCCAATAATAAAGACCGGGCGTTGGGATTTTCTTGATGTGCGGGGTGCCTTGATAAAGAAACTCCAGTCACAGGTCTGGATAACGCTGTCTATGTATGCTGTATGCTCGACTGGATTGAATGTGTCGGATTTTGGTCTATTTCCCTCTGCGAAATGCATGAAGGCCTTGTCGTATTCCCCTTGTGCATCATAAAGCTTGCCCAACGAGAAGTGGATCTGGTCAATAAATCCACCCCCCTCCTGCAGGTCTGCAAGTATTTCCTCGAGGTAGTCGATCGCATCCTGGCAAAGTCCGAAGTGGCGACAGATATTGGCAAATACAACACCAAGCCCGATGTCCTTGATTCCGCGTTCTATCAATGGTTCAATTTGATCATATGCAGCCTGGGTATCACCTGACAGTTCGTATACTTTTGCTATTCCTACGATTGCGCTGGTGTAATCAGGCGAAATAGAGATTGCCGCCTGATATGCAGCTTTCGCTTCGTCAATTCTGTTGCAAATAATCCTGAGGTCACCGAGTTCAAGATAAGCTGGTGCATAGTTGGGATCAATCTTCAGTGCAGCTTCTAAATGTTTATCTGCTTCCTCGTGTTGAGCCGCCAACATAGCCATGTGACCGAGCTGATGTTCGGCAAGTGCAATATTCGGATTGATGGTTAGCGCGTTCTTGTAGTAATTAGTAGCCAATTCAGCTTTGCGCCAGATTTGATATATCCTCCCGAGTCCGAGCATGGCCTTGACCGATTTTGGATCGGATCGCAGTGCCTCCTGAAAATAGTGTTCTGATTCTGTCAGCTTATTCTGCTGAAAAAGTGCAACGGCCAGATCCGGGATAGACTGTGTAAATGATGGCTGCAGATCCAGAGCCCTTTTGTAGCTGTCTTCAGCTTCCGAAAACAGCCCTTGCCTGGCTAGTGCTTTGCCAAGACCAAAATGCATCTGTGGTGCATTCGATTGCAGTTTTATTCCATCTCTGTAGGCATCTATCGCTTTATTAAAATCGCCAAGCTGACCATATATGGTAGCAAGCAAAGAACACGCCTCAGCATCAAACCTTTGTTGCTGTCCAAGCTTCTCGAGCAGCTCCTGTGCTTGCTGAAATCTCCCATTCTGACAAAGCAGGACGGCTTCTCGCTTGATATCAGCAATTTCCTTTGGCTGGCTTATGGTCACTTGTATGTGCCCTCGTTTACAAAAATGGCTTGATGTATCAAAGAGCTTGAATAACAGTGGAATTGTCTGTATTCAAATCCATGCATGGTGAACAAATTGTGATGAACATTTGCCCGTTAATCTTGTATATTCGGGTAATACAAAATTTTATATACAAATTTAATTCTGATTACAATGAAAATGAGTGCCCATGGCCAGGAAAACAGCGAATACTCTTCCTGAAAAAAAACGCGCACTGAGTTTCTTTCGAGCTGGCAACTATCAAGAGGCAGCCGATGCTTATGCAAGGCTGTGCAAGCGTGATCCGAAAGATCATGATGGCTGGCTCATGCGAGGCCTTTCCGCACAGCGGCTTGGTGATTATGATATTGCAATCAGGTATATCAAGCATGCGATCACGCTTAATCCACGTTCTGCGAAATTGCATGACAAGCTGGGATCTGCCTATCTTGAAAAAGGTTATATCGATCTGTCAATTAAGCACTTTCGTGAAGCTTTACGTATCAAGAGTGATTATAGTGTGGCTCATGATAACCTTACCAAGGCACTGCTTGCAGCATGCCGCTATCATGAAGCGGCATCGGCCTGCCAGGAAGCCCTGCATGTATTGCCGGAATCCGCAGAGATACTTTGCCGGCTGGCAGTCGCGCTGGAGCAAAACCATCAACTGGAATCTGCGCTCATGGCGGCAAAAAAGGCGCTTCAGGCCGAACCGGGGCATATCAGGGCCAGCTACACCCTGGCCAGGCTGGACAAACGATCGGGGAATCTGGGCGCTGCGCAAATACGGCTGCAGTCACTGAAACAACTGAAGTTGCCACCGGTACATGCTGCGTCAATCACCGCGGAACTGGGAGACGTGTTGGACCGTCTCGGCAATTATTCGCAGGCATATGAGCAGTATGTTGCAAGCAATAAATATATTGCCGAAACCATTACACCGGAGCAGGCTGCACGTGTTTCGGTTTATCAAAGAATCAATAAACTCAGGACAATATTTACAGATCAGTTTGTAGAAGGATGGAACGACGAAAACCTCGCCAGCAAATATAGAACACCTGTTTTTCTGGTCGGGTTTCCGCGCTCCGGCACCACATTGACAGAACAGGTGATTGGCTCACTTGAGGCAATCGTGACAAGTGATGAGAAGCCATTTATTTCTCGCTTGATATCAGAAACCCCTGTGCTGCTGGAACGTCCATTTCAGTATCCGCATGACCTTGCCAACCTGTCACCAGGTGAAATCGGGCGACTGCGTGCACGTTATTGGGAACTGGTAGAGGGTATGCTGGGCAATGTTGAAGAAAATGCACAATTGCTGGATAAGCTGCCACTTAATCTCATAGACCTGGGCTTCATATATCGATTATTTCCCGGTGCCAGCGTGATTGTTGTCATACGTGACCCGAGGGACTGCTGCATGAGCTGCTTCATGCAACCATTTCAGCCAAACCAGTCAATGGTTAATTTTCTTACACTTGAAAACAGTGCACGATTCTATGCGGCGGTTATGAATCTATGGCTGCACTATCGGTCTGTACTGAAACTTAGATTCTATGAGCTGCGCTATGAGGAACTCGTCGGGAACTTCGAGGCAGAAGCCAGGCGGTTGGTGGAATTTACAGGCGAAGCGTGGGACGACCGGGTATTACGGTACTACGAGCATGCAGGTGATCGTGATATCAGTACCCCAAGCTACAGTGCTGTGGTTTCACCCGTACACTCGGGAGCAATCGGGCGTTGGCAGCATTATGAGGCGCAAATGGAACAAGCAATGCATGACTTAAAGCCCTATGTTGAGAAATTTGGTTATGAATAAATTACACAAAGCATGTCGGTACGGAGATAGTGCTCATTGAATTAATCATATCTTGCATCAGAGCACCAGGTCCTCCACATTGACTTGTAAGCCAGCTCGATTTTCTGTGCAAATTCAGGCCCGTTACAGAGCAATGAATTCAGCATCATATCGCGCAGATGTGTGCGGTATCCCGATAGTCTGTCTGGATCTTCCGCAAGTATAACTGCATTTTGAAGATAATCATCCGGTGTGGCACAGATCAGGTCATTCAGACCCAGACAGGATAACAGGCTGACACCGACACGTCCGGCGTGTGTCCTGCCAGCCAGGGTAATGACAGGAACTCCCATATACAAGGCCTCACAGGTTGTAGTGGTCCCGTTATAGGGATATGTGTCCAGCGCAATATCAACGCGATTATAGGTATCGAGATGTTCCTCTGTGGTTGGGGCGAGACCCAGTAATACAACGCGCTCAGCCGCTACTCCGTGTCGTGCAAACATGGAGCGGTAACGTTCCGCAGTCGGCTGGTCTGTCAGAGAAGGATTCTTGATTACCAGATGACTGTTTGAAACAGCGTGCAGAACATCTGCCCAGAGTGAAACCACATCATCATTGATCTTTGCCAGGTTGTTGAATGATCCGAATGTTATATAACCATTGGCTTTCACTGGGCAAGGAGCAACAGGGGGAGCATTTGGCGGGGGTAGATAGCAAAGGAAGCAGCCCGGGAGATGTATCAGTTGCTCGGTGTAGCAGTCCTCGTTACCCTGAGGGTCCGCAAATACGTCGGTAAGTCTGTAGTCAATACTGGATAGCCCCGTGGTAGTTGGATATCCAAGATAGGTAAGCTGTACAGGCGCAGGTTTGCGCGTAAACAATGTAAGTCGGTTCTTTGCCGTGTGGCCGGCGACATCGACCAGAATATCTATCTGATCCGCCTGAATCTGCTTGGCAGCCTGCTGATCGTCGAGCCGACTGATATCATGCCAGTGACTGGCGGCATGTTGCAGGCGTTTCGTCGTATCGTCCTGCTGAGGGGTGCATGCATAACAAAAGGTTTCAACTGTGTCATTGTCATGATGCGCGAGTAGCGGCTCAAGAAAATAGGCGACGGAGTGTTTGCGGAAATCCGGTGAAACATAGCCTATCCTCAGGCGTCGTCCACTTTCCTTGCTGTTGGTATGGCTGTTAGGCAGTGTCAAAGAGTGTTCATGAAGCCGTGCCCACTGCTGATGTTCAGCTAATATTTCCTCCTGCGTCTCTGACGGAAGATAATTCAGGCTGAGTAGCAGGTTCGAATGGAACCTGGCATTCCCGGGTTGTATCTGTATCGCTTGGCGGTGGGCATCAATGGCAGCACTGTATTTGCCCTGTTGGCAGAGGGTCGCACCAAGACCGTCGTAGTAGGCTGCATTCTGCCTCAGCCTGATTGCATGCCGGTATTGTCGGCTTGCTTCTTCCAGTGCTCCGCTGTAAAAGAGACATGCTCCCAGGTTTGCATGGCTATCCGGATTGCCAGGATCCAGGTTGACGACAGCGCGATAGAGTTTGGAGGCGTCCTCTAGTTTTCCGAGGCCGACGTACGCACCCGCGAGCGCCAGCAGTATCTCCGGTTTGTTTGGGTCGAGTTCCCTGGCTCTGGAGAATGTTTGCACGGCATCGGTCGCCTGTCCCAGGCTGAGCAGTGCATTGCCAAGGTTAAAGTAACTCAACACATGGCCTGGCCTCAGATTTATGGCCCGTTGCAGACACCCTGCTGCTTCCCTGAATTTGCCTGCATTACCGAAAATGGTACCTTGCATGAACCAGGCATCAGCATTGCGCGGTTCCCCCGCACAGACCTGTTGGAGCAGTTTGATCGCTTCCGCTGTTCGTCCGGAGGTTGCCAGCAATTGCGCGTTTTTAAGTTTTGAATGGATGCGCGCATTTCGCTTTGTCATTTGTTTCACAAATCAGTTGCCAGGTATCTGGTTCCGTATGGACATCTCTCTGCCGGAATCAGGAACATGAATCAGTCCACTCCAATGCAGCATCCTGATCTCCGAATTCAGTGATCAGTTCCGCCAGATGTGAACTGTAATGTTTCCACCGATTGATGGATCTGGTGTGGACTGGCTGGCGAACCTGGTCAAAACTGGCCGTCGCGACTGCCCGATTAGATTTGTGATGGTGGAGACATCTTTCATCCAACGGTAGCCCCAGGAACTGGAGCATTCCAGTAATACAGTCCGTTGAATTCTTAACAAGATCTGCATAGTTAATTTCCAGGATTGGAATATCAAGCACCTTGCGCCAATGGGCCATCAGGCGTTCATGCTGGCGATATAGGCAGGCGATATCTGCGAGATTGTTTGCGTAGGCGTGTCCTTTGCTGAATTGCTGGAAGTAGATTGACAGGCAGGTATCACGCGGGTCGCGCCGGCAGTGAATTACGTGTGCACGTGGAAAAAGCTGCATGACAAGCCCCAGATTGTAGTAGTTTGCGGGCATTTTGTCAGTTATCCTTGCCACCTCGTCGGCCAGTTTGCCGGCCTTGCATAGGTAATGACTGGCCATCTCGTCGAGCTTTTCCTGGCTGATCGATGGCAGCTTATCAGCATAGTCATACTTCGATTTGCGGGATAGTTGCGCGGCAAATTCGTTGAAATCATTGCGCTCACCAGTACCCAATACAGCTGGGTGGCAGGCCAGTATTTGCTCGACCAGGCTGGTTCCGGATCGCGGCATGCCCACGATGAATACAGGGCGCTCGTCCAGGCAGTGAGAGCGAGGGAGAGTGTTGATCGATTCCTTGTTGTAGCCCGATATCAATCGGCTGATGTCCCGTTCGCATTCATTGCGCGAGAAGCGTCCGGGCAGTATCGCATTCCCGCGCTGATAATGTGAAAACGCGGCATCATAATCGCCCGACTGATCATAAAGTCTGCCCAGCGTAAAGTGCATTCCTGTCAGGCTGGACTGGTCCAGCACATCGTTTTCTATGAGTTGCCCGGCAAGGTGGATGACTTCATTGCAGTCGTTGAATTGATTGCACATCAAGGCATAGGTGTTGATAATTGCGGGCGTTATATTGCCCTGATCCAGGAGACGGCGGATCTGTGAGTGGGCCTCTTCAATGCGACCGATTTTGTAGTAGATTTCCGCTCCAAGAGCCAGGGTGTCCACATTGGTTGGCTGATGCCCGAGTGACTGTTCGATATAGTTCAGTGCCTCTTCAAGATCTCCCTTAAGTTGCGTGACCCTGGCCAATTCGCACAATGCTGCTTCCGGCTGATTGGTTAATTCCAGGGCGCGCTGGTAAGAGTGTATGGCCTCATCAAGCTTCCCCAGGTTGCGATAAGCCATTCCCAGGCTCATGTTGATGTCATAATTATTCGGCATTGCCTGATAGGCTTTTTGGTAATTCTGCAATGCCTTATTCCAAAGGCCCTGTGCAAGGCAGCAATTTCCCAGGCCAAAATGGGACTGGGGATGTCCGGGGTTCAATCCCAGAGCGCTGCTGAATCTATCGGCGGCCTCATCGAATTTTCCTTCCGCATAGAGTACGTTCCCGAGGTTATTCAGGATGCCGGTGTTCTTTCTATCCAGTTCCAGGGCGATAGTGAGCTGTTCAATGGCCTGCGGGTAACGCCCAAGCGCCGCATAGGCCGCGCCCAGTAAGGAGCGGGCTGCAGGCTGGCGCTGGTTGAGGGTGATGATCTTCTGACAACAATCAATGACTTCCTGAAAGCGTCCTCTCTGGCCGTAAAGCGATGCCAGCAGCAGCCAGGCTTGTTCTGATTCCGGATATTGCCGGGAAAACTGTCTCAGGAGTTGTTCCGCCGCAGCCAGTTGTCCGGCCTTCAGGAGTTGTTCTGCCTTGTGCAGGCCAGAAAACCGCTGTTGCGCACTCTTGGAACGCATTGTTGGAAGCCCCTAATCGTCATATCCTTGGTGAAAGATACTGCACACAAGGCACGTGGACCAGTTATTGGAATAAAAAAAGCCCCATCATACAGGATGGGGCTTTTCCTTGTTTCCATTCAGGCTTAAATACAAACCTGATGGTTTTTTATAGCAGGTTGTTAACGCCTTCGCCGTCGCCTTGCAACGCCAGCCAGGCCAAGCAGGCCGGAGCCGAACAGGTAGGCGGCAGCGGGTATCGGTATCTGGCTGATACTGCCATCGAAGAATGGCTGGAAGCCAGGGAATACCGGACTGCCTGCTGTAATTGCTGATGTGATCGTAGCTACGTTCCCGCAGCTACCGCAGATATCCCAGGTGATGTTGACCGGTATGTTTGCGTTGACGCTCCAGTCAAACAGCATCGAACCGGAGTAGGTTCCATCACCGTTGTCTCCAAAGGTAACGTCGTGTGCCGACCAAACGCTGGTGTAGAAGGTGGAAGTATTGACGATGTCGACAGTGCCGGCATTGAAGTCAAATGTCCACGGCTGCGGTGCCCCACTGTCGCCGACAAACCCACCACCAGGATCGTACATGGTGAATACATAGGAACCGGTCCATACGCCAGTCAGGCCTGCAGTGCCTGCTTCGGCGATGCCAGCGGTACCGACTGCGACAGCGAGTGCTGTGGCTAGTGCTGTTTTTTTCATAATCTGCTTCTCCAGATTTGCGCTATTTGATCAAATAGTCATACATTGTGTGATTGTTTTATCAAACATGCAGTGTGTTGTTTCGGTTGTTTACCACTGCAGGTTCTATTCAGTGCGTTACATTGCAATCTATATGCCAGAAATATAAATACATAATAGAAACAATAAGAAACTCCTCTTTCAGGTATGGTCTGTGTATCGACACAGCGGGTAGTTGTAAATATATCCGACAAATTATTATCAGCAGATTGACCCCGCATATCCTATATATTATTGAAAATAAAGATATTATTAGAATTAATAGTATTATCTTGACTGTTTCACGAGTGTAAAGAATTCCGAAAGGGTGACAGTTACACAAGCACTGTCATTGCTGGCTGCCGGGGATTAGAGATTAGTTCAATAAAGCTATATAAGACAGGTAGATATATCGTGGTTGCCGGTCAGTGAAAGTGTCTGTTGAAGAAATGGACAATCATCTACCGGCTATGCCCGGTGAGTTTGTTGAAATTACTGTTTCCTTGGCAGCCAGGCAGGGGCTGATGCAACACCTGACTGCAATCCTCATGCTGATGATGTGTATCGTCCAATGCGAGTTGTTATTGTATTGTTAAGTATCTATTTCTATGAATCATTACTATCCTGACCGGTCAGGCTGCTTCGCTTGGTAATCATTCCGCTTCGATTTGCATGGTCTCTTTGGTGACAAGCGCAGGCGCCACGCCACCACATTCTCATGTGGCTGGTGCCGGGGAATGGGCAGATCATGGCGGGCGCTTGAATTAGAGCCTGGGTGGAAAGGATGAACGATTTTCCAGTTTTGTATTGCCTGATTGAATGGCATGCAGGGACTGAAATAACAGGAGCCGGGGATAAGGAATTAGAGCGCCTGTTCACGGCTACCGGACACAGCCTGGAGTGATCAATCATTACAGCTGTCTGCCCTATGGGATACGGACACTGATCAATCCATTTCTTCATCACTCAACTGAAAACAGTCGATTAATCGTAATTTTTCCAGAGTACTGACCATGAATGAGATGGATCCGACCTTATTGGCAAATCGCGCACAAGCCTCACTCGCAAGTGGTCAATTCAAAGAGGCAAAGTCACTTTGCAGTCAGCTTTGCCAGCTCGATCAGAATAATGAGGAAATGTGGCTGATGCTTGCTGTCGCACAAGGCGAGTCCGGCGAGCTGAATGAAGCGCTTGCCAGCATAGAAAGGGCGATTGGGCTGGACCCGGCATACGTCGAGGCACATCTAGCCAGCGGACATTTATTGCAAAAACTGGCCAGAAACGAAGAGGCCCTTGATGCCGCTCTGAAGGCCGTTGAGATCGATGATGAGTATGCCGAGGCCTGGCTGTTCCTGTCCGCAATCGCCGGCCAGTTGGGCCGGCCAGTTGATGCGGAGTTGTGGGCAAACAAGGCTGTCTCCCTGTTGCCAGACAATTCCGAAGCCTGCATGAACCTTGCTAATGCCCAGTATGAGCTGGGCAAGCATGGTGAGGCAGAAAACAGTTATCGGCGGGTGCTTGAGTTGCGGCCGGTCAGCGATCAGGCGCAGCTGGGTCTTGTCAGGGTGATGATGGGCCAATACAGGTTTGCCGAGGCAGCCGTGCTCACAGAGCAAATATTACAGCGCAAACCGGGTGATATGGATGCATTGTATTGTCTGGGCGCGTGTTACCAGGAGCTGGGAAGATCGGATGAGGCAATCGACATATTCGGGCGAATCACCGTTGACCGTCCGGGATACAAGCCCGCTTACTTAGCCATGGCCAGACTCCATGCGCAGCACGGAGCCCTGGACAAGGCAGCTGAATACCTGAATCAGGCGAAACTGCAGTTTCCTGATTCGGTCGATATCCTCGAGGCCCTGGCAGAGGTCTATAGGGAGCATGCGATCTTCGGTATGGCTGATGAATGTTACGGGGAAATCCTGCAGCTGGATCCGGGCAACGTGGATGCCCGGTTTAACCATGCGATGCTTGTGGCAGATACGGGTCGTTATGAGGAGGCATTTGCAGAGCTGCAGAAACTGGGAAATGATGCGCCTGAGGATACCCGTTTTCCTGTGGCGGAAGCCGGTTTGCGCGAGAAGTTGGGGGACTACGAGGCAGCGCAAGATCTGATCCTCCCGTTGATCAAGCCTGAAAAGATTTCAGCGGCCACTGCGACGATATATGCCCGCCTTTGTCACCGGTTCGGTGATTGTGACAATGCAGTAAATGTGCTGGAGCGCATGCTGCCGGATGCCGCGCTTGGTGCGAAAGAGAGACGCTCGCTGCTCTTTTCACTTGGCGATGTTCATGACCGTCTGGGCGATTATGATTCCGCATTTGCCTCTTATCGCGAAGCTAACAGTCTGAAGGTCTACCATTATGATCATGGCCGGTTTGTACAGTTCATAAACCGGCTGATTCAAGCTGGAAATGATGGTTTACTGGAATCCGACACGGCTTTTTCCAGTCATGATGCCTCACTGGTACCGGTGTTCATCGTGGGGATGCCGCGCTCGGGTACCAGTCTTGTCGAGCAAATCCTCGCCAGTCACCCGCAGGTGTACGGGTCGGGTGAACGACCGGAGATTTTGAATATAGTGAGCAATCTCCCGTCATTGGTTGGTGATGGCATCACGCCGTATCCCGAGTGCCTGGCCATGTTGCCTGCAGAGTCCTTCGGGCAGATGGCCGGCCAGTATCTCAACAGCCTGGGCGCATCTGTACAGGATGAAAAATTTGTCACTGACAAGCTGCCGGAAAACTATCATCACCTCGTGCTGATACGGGCACTGTTCCCGGACTCGCGGATTATTCACTGTGTTCGTGATCCACTCGATACCTGTCTGTCCTGCTATTTCCAGGAGTTTACCGGCTATCATGACTATGCATATGATCTGGAGGATCTGGGCCGTCACTACCGCGAGTATCAGCGCCTGATGCGGCATTACAGGGATGAATTGAAGATCCCTATGCTGGAGGTCAAATACGAGGAACTGGTCAACGAAACCGACCGTGTTACCCGCGGGATGCTGGACTTCTGCGGCCTTGACTGGGATGAGCGCTGCCTAAGGTATTACGAAACGGAGCGAGTTGTCCGCACGGCGAGTTACAACCAGGTCCGGGAGCCGGTTTATACGCGCTCCGTCGGTCGCTGGAAGCACTACGCGAAGTATCTGGACGATCTGAAAGTATCCTTGCAGCAGTGACAGTCTTGGGCGTGAAGTAATCGGGTTGTACAAGCCATGAAAGGAAACCCGGAGCAAATAGTACGCACCACTTACAAGCTCGCGACTGAAGGGTATTTGTATGAGCTGGGTGTGCTTGTGAAGATAGTCAAATCACAAGCATTCGGGACGCTGCTGCCACTATTCTCCGAATACGAGAAATTTGTTTCATCGGGAAGAGAGGATTTATTTGGTGCAGATTACGTGCAACGTATGTTCAAGGAAAAGCGGGTAATCGATGCCGCAGACTACACAACACTCGACGTGCAGCCGTTTACCTGTGCAAATCTGGCCGCGTGCTGCGAGATCTTTAGCGGTTGGACCATACCTGTCGGTGAACTGGATATTACGCGCACGGATGAATATCTGAAGCTTGCGCTTAGCCATGCAGGAAGCGACAGGCGGAGTACCGGCCGGAAACTGGCAGTGCGTTTGAACAAGGGTGATACCGCTCGCGTTGTTCACTTGCTGAAACTGCTGGGCCTGATCCCTGTTTACACACATACCTGTGACCAGTTATCCCTGTGTGCATCGGTCGGTGAAAGAGACCGGCACGCCCTTCATCAGATGCCCAATATCATCAGGCCCTCGTCTTTACCCTCACACGGCCTCCCCAGGCCATCGCCGCTTCAGTTCGGTGTAAAACAGTACAGCCCAAGAAGTGTGGTGATGATAGACAAAGATCCTGCGCTTGAAGCTGTTTACAAGAAACTTAACCATGAAGAAAAAGGCCGGCTGCTGGCGATGAATACGGACCTCAATGCCGGCCTTGAAGAATTGTCGAAACGAATCAGGGACAGACAGATGGCGGCCAGGAACCTGATAGTGTCATTTCGGCTTGAGCCGGATGCATTTTCAGAGGTGGAGCTGTTCCTGAAATCACTCGGGAGAGTCATTGCTGAAAAGGCAGATCTTATCCTTACGATTGGCGCAGGCGATGATCTTGGGGAATTCAGGCGCCGCCTCAAGGTCCTGGATAATTTTGATGAGGGATTGTCTGTTCGTGGAATGTCACCTGTTCGTATAAAGGCGAGCAAAGGTAAAACGGCCAGACAGCAGCAATCATCACCGATTTATGGCCTCAGCCAGTATGCATCATACGAAACGCTGTACTGCAGGCTGGATCGGTCCAGGCTTCAGTAAAAATACAATCTGTAATATGAAGACAAGGGCTAACCATGCGCAGTTAGCCCTTGTGAATCCCTGAATTTGTATGTTATCTCAGTTCGACGCTGTGGGTTGTCGAATCAGCTTGTGAAGCACCGTTAAGATCATAGTAGTCAGTACTGGCTATTACAGGCGCTGGGCCGGTAAAGTTGACTGATTTATCCAGTGCAACGGCGAAGCGCATTTCGTAGGGCTTAAGCTTCTCGCTCAGGCTGATTAATATCACGGTCAACACTTCATTGTTAACACTGGTGATGATCTGCCTGTTCGAGTTGCTGTAAAGAGTCATGTCATCGACTACAACCTTCACATTGCTGTCGGTGATCGGGATATCCGTCGTCCCGGCAAAGTTTATTTTCATTTCCATTGCCGCATAAGACGAGAGTGTGAACGGGTCTTCATTGTACTGTGATCTGACCAGAGCGTGTGGACGCGCCTCGAGCAGTGACAGATTGCCCAGCTGGGTACAGCAGGTGCCGAATTCATATTCGAATACACTGGCTACCCCATCCGTTGGACTCGCCTCAGGCAGGATCTCTATAGCGATGGTGCGAGAGTTTATGTGATTGCCAATCGTTGGGTAGGTAACGTTCGAATTGGTGTTGATCGTGATCGTTCCCGGGCCTGTAGGCAGCGGCATGCCAGGTGACAGATCCTCCGGCATATCAATGGCCATGACTGTGAGCCATGGCTCATGCATTCCTGTACGCACGATCTGGTTCGCGCTGACGCCGGGATTTTCATAGACCGTGGATGCCTTGTCGGCATACAGCTTGAAAATAGAGCGGACATTTGGCGTGATGTCCTTCGGTGTGGAAGGTGCTGCGGCTGACACAAACGTGACCGAATTGACATTCGCCATCGTCAGATTGTCGGGTGATCCGACTGCGAGTGCGACGGTCTCACCGGGCCGCGCTGCAGTCGGGAATGTTTTCAGAGCGGTGCAGCCACCAAACAGCAGTGAAACTGTACAGATAATTCCTGTTATGATTTTTGTATGGTTCATTAGATGACCTCTTGCAATCCCGGGGGAAGAATTCTTACTTCCTTGGACTGAATGTACCCTGTATCCGTCCATGAAGTTTGTGTAAATATAAAAGCTAACATTTCGTCGCACAAAGTGCCAAACAATCTGGTGGAAAATATCTGTTCATTCGCAGATCGGTTGGCTGCAAGAGAAAAGGTTAACTATATGTTTTTGTTTAATTTTATTGCCGCTGCCTCCCTGTCCAAGGCCGATTCCGCATTCCGTCCCTCTTGGGCTGACAATCCATCATTGATCATCAGACTCCAATAGCTTGCGTGTTGAATGACGTAAATCAATTACTCAGTAGGTTATTGATATTAGAATAAAACCCAATAAACAAAGGTATGCAATTTTAACAACAAATCGTGACAACGTCAGTAAACAGGAGTCAGTACGGCATGAAGATCAAAATAAACCATATTGCCCTCGCGATTTCACTATCAGCCCTGTGTCATGGCTCGCTTGCTGCGCATGATGCTCGTTACGACGGGAAGAAACCATTGCCCGATCCGGTATCAGATAGTGATTTCTATGACAATGGCAACGCCGACCCTGATCTGGTCGAGCTGGGCCGGAATCTGTTTTTCGACAAGATCCTGAGTGGCAACCTGAACACCTCCTGCGGTACCTGTCACCATGTCCTGACGGATACCGGTGATGGGCTGTCGCTACCGGTCGGTGAGGGCGGTCGTGGGCTGGGTGTCACGCGCGACACTGGCAGTGGTGAGGATGCCATTCATGAACGTGTGCCGCGCAATGCGCAACCCATCTTCAACCTCGGCCGTAAGGACTTTGACAAGAGTTTTCATGATGGCCGTATCGAAATATGCCCCGATGAGCCTTCTGGCTTCTGTTCGCCGGCCGGTCTCGATCTGCCGCCAGGGCTGGACAATATACTCGCCGCCCAGGCCATGTTCCCGGTCACTTCACTGACCGAGATGGCGGGTCAGCTAATGGAAAATGACCAGGCCGATGCCGCAGTAGCATCCAATCTGCCGCTGGTGTGGGAGATCATTGCGCTGAAGTTGCGTGACGAGTCCAACTATCTGCCATTATTCCAGGCAGCCTTTCCCGAAGGTCCTGATGCGGTGATCAATGCCAATGACATCACCTATGTCCATGCCGCGAATGCCATCGCTGCTTTCGAAACCGTTGCCTGGCGGTTCGACAACAGCCCCTTTGACCGCTACCTGCGCGGCGACCGGCGTGCCATGAGTCAGGCTGCCAAGCGCGGCATGTGGGTGTTTTACGGTAAGGGTGGCTGTGCCGAATGCCACTCTGGCAAGTTCCAGACTGATCAACGCTTTCACGCTATTGCCATGCCGCAGATCGGTCCGGGCAAGGGCGACAATCTGCCGGGCTACTGGGATGGACGCGATGACTTCGGTCGCGAACGGGTCACGGGCAACATTGAAGATCGCTACAAGTTCCGCACCCCGATCCTGCGCAATGTGGCATTGACTGCACCCTATGGGCACGCCGGTGCCTACAATACGTTGGAGGCTGTGGTTCGGCACCATCTCGATCCGATCGAATCACTCTACAACTACGACCAGACGCAGGCCGTGCTGCCGTCAAGACCGGATCTCGATGACGAGGATTTCGTGGTCATGAATGACCTGGCCCGTGTGTATGCAATTGCGGCAGCGAACGAACTGGCGCCGGTCAAGCTGAAAGAGGGACGCATTGCCGATTTGATTGAGTTTTTGCATGCACTGACCGACCCGGCGGCGATTGACCTGCGTGATGATATGCCGACCAGCGTGCCCAGCGGTATTTCGCTAGCCGAGTAATTCAGTAAACATTATTCTTTCCCGACGGGATGATGGTGGTGCCATCATCCCGGTTATCTTGGTGTTCCCTGCCAACCACGAGCCGTGGCAAGGCCTGGTGCTGTTTCACCAGACGAGCCAATTGTCAGTGTTGGCTAAATTCTAAACGGATCGGTGTGCTCTACCGGGCCAACGCTAGTCGCGCCTGGCCAATGATTTTCAAACCACAGGTTCACCCGGATTTGTGCCCGTAAAGCGTGCCTTGCCGGTATTCATTCAGTCGTTACCAAGGTGGACTAAAGTGAAGAATTGTCGCTATTGTCGCAATCTTGCGGTGTACTAGTACCTAAAATTGGCGAACTGGACTAAATGAATGAAATATGCATAATAACCATAAATTTTAAATGTATTAACTGACTTAATCATTGAAATGCGGCGATATTAAGGCGATCTTGTAGGGTTCTGCCACGAAAATACCATGCCAAAGATTCTTATCCTCAACGGCCCCAATCTGAACCTGCTGGGTACGCGCGAGCCGGATCATTATGGCGCCACGACGCTGGATGAGATCATCGCGAGTCTCCGGGCGCAGGCACAAGCGGCCGAGATCGAGTTGACCACCTTACAGAGCAACGCCGAACACGAGCTGGTCGAGCGCGTGCAGCAGGCAGCGCCCCAGAATATTGAATTTATTATCATTAATCCGGCTGCCTTCACGCACACCAGCGTTGGATTGAGGGATGCCCTGTCGGCCACCGGAATCCCCTTCATAGAAGTCCATCTGTCGAACATCCATGCCCGCGAGGAATTTCGCAAGCAGTCCTATTTCTCGGATATTGCCGTGGGGGTGATTTCCGGGCTGGGGCCGGTCGGGTATGAGTTGGCGTTGACGGCGGCGGTACGGTATCTGGAGGAGCATAAGACCTAACGTGCATTGATATCAGTAGGGCTGGATTCTCGCTTTTGCTGGAATGACAGGTCTGGAGGAGTATTTATCCAGGGATGTCTTGTACAAGGACTGGATTCCCGCTCCCCGCCTCCGCGGGTACATGTTTCGCGGGAATGACAAAGAATCAGGATTCAAATATGGACATACGCAAAGTCAAAAAGCTGATCGAGCTGCTGGAGGAATCGCAGGTCGCCGAGATCGAGATACATGAGGGCGAAGAGTCGGTTCGTATCAGTCGCCAGGCCCATTATGCGGCCCCGCCCCCGGCGGTCTATCAGGCAGCGCCGGCGGCCATGCCGGCTGCGTCTGCACCCGCAGCAGCACCGGCCATTCCGGCGGAAGCCGCGGCACCGCCCAAAGAGCCGGCCATACCCGAAGGGCATCACGTCACCTCGCCCATGGTCGGTACCTTCTACGAGGCCGCGTCACCCGGCGCCAAGCCGTTTGTCGAGGTCGGCCAGCAGGTCAATGCCGGCGATACGCTGTGCATCATCGAGGCCATGAAGATGCTCAACCAGATCGAGGCCGACAAGTCGGGCACCATCAAGGCCAGGCTGGCCGAGAACGGTCAGCCGGTCGAATTCGGCCAGGCCCTGTTTGTAATCGCCTGATGCTGGAAAAGATCGTCATTGCCAACCGGGGCGAGATCGCCCTGCGTATCCTGCGCTGCTGCCATGAACTGGGGATCGGCACGGTCGCCGTGCATTCCGTGGCCGACCGGGACCTGAAGCATGTGCTGCTGGCCGATGAAAGTGTCTGTATCGGTCCGGCCCCTTCGACGGAAAGCTACCTGAACATCCCGGCCATCATCAGTGCGGCCGAGGTGACGGATGCCAGCGCCATCCACCCGGGTTACGGCTTCCTGTCGGAGAACGATGACTTTGCCGAGCAGGTGGAGCGCAGCGGTTTCGTCTTCATCGGCCCGCGCCCGGAAACCATCCGCACCATGGGTGACAAGGTGGCCGCGATCCGCGCCATGCAGGAGACCGGTGTGCCGTGTGTGCCGGGTTCCGACGGCCCGCTGGGCGAGGATGACGCTACCAACCTGCAGCTGGCGCGCGATATCGGCTATCCCATCATTATCAAGGCCGCCGGCGGCGGTGGCGGGCGCGGTATGCGCGTGGTGCATGCCGAGGCCGCGTTGCTGGGTTCGATCTCGCTGACGAAAACCGAGGCGCAGAACGCCTTCAACAATGACGTCGTGTATATGGAGAAATTCCTCGAGAAACCCCGGCACATCGAGTTCCAGGTGCTCGGGGACGGCGAGGGCAATGCCATTCACCTGGGTGAGCGTGACTGTTCCATGCAGCGGCGCCACCAGAAGGTGGTGGAGGAGGCGCCGGCGCCCGGCATCAGCGAGCAGCAACGCGATGAAATGGGGCAGCGCTGCGCCGAGGCCTGCAGGAAAATAAAGTACCGCGGCGCCGGTACCTTCGAGTTCCTGTACGAGAACGGCGAGTTCTATTTCATCGAGATGAACACGCGCGTGCAGGTCGAGCACCCGGTGACCGAGATGGTGACCGGAATCGATATCGTCAAGGAGCAGATCAACATCGCCGCGGGCAATGGCCTGACCTATTCGCAGGATGAAGTCGTAATGCGCGGGCACGCGATCGAGTGCCGCATCAACGCCGAGGATCCCCGCACGTTCATGCCGTCACCCGGTGTGATCGAGAGCTATCATGCACCCGGTGGCCCGGGCATACGCATGGAGACACATATCTACAACGGCTACCTGGTGCCACCGTACTATGACTCCATGATCGGCAAGCTGGTCGCCCACGGCGAGACACGCGCCTCCGCACTGGCCCGCATGCGCGTGGCCCTGAACGAGATCGTCATCGAGGGCATCAAGTCGAACGTCCCGCTGCAGCGGGACATTATTACCGATGCGGCTTTTATCCAGGGCGGTGCCGATATTCATTATCTGGAAAAGAAGCTGGGGCTTTAGACAGTTTGCAGTGGTTGCTAGTAAGTAGTGGTCGATACCTGCGCCAAATTACCAGGCCTTGATGTTCCAGTAGTAGTTTTATTTCCGTGTCCTTCCGTGTCCTTCCGTGTCCTTCCGT
>JBATGJ010000124.1:0-2245 GCA_049665685.1 Gammaproteobacteria bacterium | reverse complement strand
ACCGACCGCGGTGAAGGTGTTCAACTGGACGGCCACCATGTGGCGCGGCTCCATGACCTTTGAAACGCCGATGCTGTGGGCGCTGGCGTTCGTGTTTCTGTTCACCATCGGCGGCTTTACCGGCCTGATGATGGGCGTGGCACCGGTCGACATGCAGTACCACGACACCTACTTCATCGTGGCCCACTTCCACTACGTGCTGGTAACCGGTGCGCTGTTCGCTATCATTGGTGCCGTCTACTACTGGCTGCCGAAATGGACCGGCCACATGGTTGACGAGACCCATGGCAAGATCCACTTCTGGTGGTCGACCATTTCCGTCAACGTGCTGTTCTTCCCGCAGCACTTCATCGGCCTGGCCGGCATGCCGCGTCGTATTCCGGACTATTCCATGCAGTTTGCGGACTGGAACATGATCTCCAGTATCGGTGGCTTTGCCTTTGGCCTGGCGCAGCTGTACTTTATGTACATCCTGATCAAGACCATCAAGGGCGGCAAGCAGGCAACCGACCAGGTCTGGGAAGGTGCAGAGGGTCTGGAGTGGACGGTTCCGTCCCCGGCCCCCTACCACACCTTCGAGACGGCACCGCAGGTCAAATAAGCTGATGAACATGCCGGTGCATTTGCGCCGGCCTGTTGGTTAAACACTATGTCGTTGACACCGGAACATAAAGCCGCACGCGGCGCCATCATGAAAACGCTGGCAGCGCTGCTGGTCGTCGTCATCGCTCTGTATGTCGGCAGTTTCTTCTTTCTGAGCGGCTGAGTATGGAGCGCAAGGATCTGGCAAGTGCGAACCGCAAACTGGTCGGCAGGCTGGGCCTGGTAGTGTTCGCCATGTTCGGCTTCGGTTTTGCGCTGGTGCCCCTGTATGACGTGTTTTGTGAGATCACCGGGCTGAACGGCAAGACCGGACGCATCGATGTGGAAGCCGCGCTGGGCCAGGAAATCGACATGGAGCGCGATGTGACTGTCGAGTTCGTCGCCTCGGTCAACAGCGATCTGCCCTGGGAGATCAAACCCATGGTCAGGCGGATCAAGGTCCACCCGGGTGAGGTGACCGAGGTGAAGTACGCCGCCCGCAACCTGACCGGCGGGACGGTCGTCGGGCAGGCGGTACCCAGCCTGGTGCCGGGCCTGGCTTCCAAATACTTTAACAAGACCGAGTGTTTCTGCTTCACGCAGCAGCCGCTGAAGGCCGGCGAGTACAAGGAAATGCCGCTGCGCTTCGTGGTGGATCCTGCATTGCCGAAAGATGTGCATTCCGTCGTACTGTCGTATACGTTCTTCAGGATGGATGCCGATGAAAAGTCGCAGCCTGTCGGCGCCCTGGAAAGAATATCGCTGGGACCGGCCACGGCCGCTTCCGCCAATGTATTCAACTGAATTAATCGATCAGAAAACAGAGGGAGTCAACAATGTCATCATCCAAAGGGGGTTATTACCTGCCAGAACCGAGTCACTGGCCGATTGTCGGTTCGATTGGTATGTTTACGCTGCTGGGTGGCTTCGCTATGTATCTCACCGGCGGCAGTTCGATTGGCAGTTCGATTGGCATGTGGATCGGCGCTGTCATTGTGCTGATCATGCTGTTCGGCTGGTTCGGTACGGTCATCAATGAAAGCATCAGCGGCAAGTACAACGACCAGGTGGATATGTCCTTCCGCTGGGGCATGGGCTGGTTCATTTTCTCCGAGGTCATGTTCTTCGCTGCCTTCTTCGGCGCACTGTTCTATGCGCGCATGTGGGCGATTCCATGGCTCGGTGGTTCCGGCAACAATCTGATGACCAACGAGTTGCTGTGGAGCGGCTATGATGCGACCTGGCCGACCAATGGCCCCGGCGAAGTCGGCGGTCCGTTCGAAACCATGGGCGCATGGGGCATCCCGGCGATCAACACCCTGATCCTGCTTTCCAGTGGTGTGACGGTGACCTGGGCGCACTGGGGCCTGAAGAAACAGGACCGCACCCAGCTGATCCTCGGCCTGATGGCGACAGTCGGGCTTGGCTTCCTGTTCCTGGGACTGCAGGTCTATGAGTATATTCACGCCTACAGTGATCTTAACCTGAAGCTGACCACCGGCATGTACGGCTCGACGTTCTTCATGCTGACCGGCTTCCACGGTATGCACGTGACCCTGGGCGCTACCATGCTGCTGGTTATTCTGCTGCGCAGTATGAAAGGTCACTTCACAGGCGACAACCACTTTGCCTTCGAGGCCGTTGCCTGGTACTGGCACTTCGT
>JBATGJ010000123.1:0-6119 GCA_049665685.1 Gammaproteobacteria bacterium | reverse complement strand
ACCGGTGGTCGATACATTCACGGCCTGGCAACAGGCACACAACGACCTCGACTCCGTCGAGGAGATGCTCAGGGACCCGGACCCGGACATGCAGGTCATGGCCGAGGAAGAAACAACACAGGCACGCAACAAAATCGAGGCGCTGGAGATCGAGCTGCACAGGCTGCTGCTGCCCAAAGATCCGCTCGACAACAGGAACATCTTCCTGGAAATCCGTGCCGGTACGGGCGGTGACGAGGCGGCCATCTTTGCCGGCGACCTGTTCCGCATGTATTCACGCTATGCGGAACTGAACAAGTGGCAGGTCGAGGTGTTGAGTGAAAGCCCGGGTGAACACGGCGGCTACCGGGAAATCATCGCGCGCATCATCGGCCAGGGCGCCTATTCAAAACTGAAGTTCGAATCCGGTGCGCATCGTGTACAACGTGTTCCGGAGACGGAGTCACAGGGACGCATCCACACATCCGCCGCCACCGTGGCGGTCCTGCCGGAAGCAGACGAAATCGATGCCATCGAGATCAACCCGGCCGACCTGAAGGTCGACACCTTCCGCGCCTCCGGTGCCGGGGGGCAACACGTCAACAAAACGGATTCGGCCATCCGCCTGACACACCTGCCGACCGGTATCGTGGTCGAATGTCAGGATGAACGTTCACAGCATAAAAACCGTGCCCGCGCCATGTCGTTGCTGTCTGCCAAGCTGCTCGGTGTAGAACAGGAAAGGCAGAAGGCCGAGGAATCCGAGACACGCCGACTGCAGGTCGGCAGCGGCGATCGTTCCGAACGTATCCGCACCTACAATTTTCCGCAGGGGCGGATGACCGACCATCGTATCAATCTGACGGTCTACAAGCTCGACGAATTCATGGCCGGGAATCTCGACCTGGCCATCGAGCCGCTGGTCAGCGAATACCAGGCTGAACAGCTCAGCGCCCTGAATGAACAGGGCGCCTGACCCGAACTCGATATGCGGGCTGCTGCAGGAGGGCGTGCAGCTGTTCAACGGGGCTACCCCCCGACTCGACGCCGAAGTCCTGCTTGCCTGTGTGCTCGACAGGCCCCGCAGCCACCTGCTGGCCTGGCCGGAGCAGGTACCTGCTGCGGAGCAACAGGCGCGTTACCGGGAACTGGTCACCCGTCGCGCCGCCGGCGAACCGGTCGCATACCTGGTCGGGCAACGTGAATTCTGGTCGCTGCCCCTAACGGTAACGCCAGATACCCTTATTCCCCGACCGGAGACCGAGACACTGGTTGCCTGTGCGCTGGATGTCCTGCCGCCTGACAGCCACCTGCAAATTGCCGACCTGGGGACCGGCAGCGGCGCGCTCGCTCTGGCCCTTGCGCATGAGCGCCCCGAGTGCCGATTCCTGGCCACCGACCAATCGATCAGGGCACTCGAGGTGGCTGCAGCCAATGCGCGCCAGCTTGCCCTGGACAACATCGAGTTTGTCGCCGGTGACTGGTGTGATGCACTCGCCAGCAGGCGTTTCGACCTGATCCTCAGTAATCCGCCGTATATCCCTGAGGCCGACAAACACCTCGACGAGGGTGACGTGCGTTTCGAACCGCGCGCTGCGCTGGTCGCGGGAACGGATGGTCTGCATGACCTCGCCCGCATTGTCGAATGTGCACACACCCATCTCTATAGTGATGCATGGCTGATGCTGGAACACGGCTATGACCAGGGCAATCGTGTGCGGGCATTACTGCAACAACAGGGCTTCCGCGCCATCAATCTGCACCGGGATGCGGCCGGTCATGAACGGGTGACAACGGCCAGGTTGTAAGCGCCTGATTCCCGGACCAACCTTGCCGGAACCCTTGAAATTTCCATGCACAGGGGCCACGATGGAGGCGTGCTCGAAAAACTGAAACAGCGAACCATCTGGCTCGCCGAATCATCCGCAGACCCCGGGGTTACCGAGTCTGCCGCCGATCTGCTGCGCGATGTCAAGGGCGTCATGCGGGTGCGCATCGCTGCCCCGCACAAAATCCTCGTCAGCTACAATGTCCGCCTGATCACCCTGCAAACGATCTCTGCATTACTCAGGGAATTTGGCTATCACCTCCGCACCAGCTTTTTCTGCCGCATGATGCGCAGCCTGTGTTACTACTTCGAAGATATCGAGTGCACCGAATGCAAACACGACCAGGCCGAGTGTACCCGTGATGCATTCATCAACCGCTACCTGACCAAGCCGCACGGCTGCCGCGATCATCGGCCGGATTATCTGCGGCGCTATTTGTAAAAGATCCGTCTCGCGCAAAGCCGCAAAGAAAATCAAACAATGAATGACGAACAATTGCTGCGCTACAGCCGGCAGATCATGCTGCCGCAGGTCGATTTTGGCGGCCAGGAAAAGCTGCTGGGCTCGCGCATGCTGATTATCGGTGCCGGCGGGCTGGGCTCACCGGCGGCCATGTACCTGGCCGCTGCCGGTATCGGTCACCTGGTCATCGTCGACCACGACAACGTCGAACTCTCCAACCTGCAGCGCCAGTTACTGCACCACACGCGCGATATCGGGCGCAACAAGGCGCAATCCGCCCATGACACACTGGCGGAAGTCAATCCGGACATCACCGTCACGGCAATCCCTGCAAAGCTTGCGGGTGAGCAACTGGACGCGGAAACAATAGCCGCCGATGTGGTACTCGACTGCAGTGACAACTTTGCCACCCGCTTCGAGATCAATCAGGCGTGCGTGCAGCACCGTACACCGCTGGTCTCGGGTGCCGCGGTACGCTTTGAGGGACAGCTGTCAGTATTTGACAGCCGGGATGAAAACAGCCCTTGCTACCGCTGCCTCTACCAGGAGGGTAACGAGCTGGATGGAACCTGCTCGGAAAACGGGGTACTTTCACCCGTGGTCGGCATTATCGGCGCCATGCAGGCGCTGGAGGCTCTCAAACTTGTCTTGTCAATGGGAACCGGCCTGTCGGGCCGGCTGCTGCTGTTTGACGGCCTGGCACTGGATTGGCGCACGCTTAACCTAGCCCGTGATCCTGCCTGCCCGGTGTGCCGCTGATTCGCCGTCCACACTGACCTCGCGGAAACCCAGCTGGCCCAGCACCCGCGCTGCCTTCGGCACCGCCGTGTCCAGCCTGACCGTTATCGCAGAGAATTCGCGCCTGACCGGATACTCCCTGCGCAGGCGGTCGAAAAAGGCCGGACGTTCATCCGCTGCCAGGGCCTGCATCGCGCGCAGGCGGGCATCGTCCGCACGTATGTCATAGCCGGCCAGCACGGCCGCGCGTACCGTGCTGAACCAGTCATCCGGGTCCGTTACGGCCAGGTCAATCGGCGCGGCCACCGGCAGGACGCTCTCCACCTGCCAGGCGGGTTGCCGGCCAAGGAATTCACAGGCAGCCCGGTATATCATGTCGGTGCCGCGCAGCTTGCCATCGAGGCTATACCCGGCGATATGGGGTGTTGCCAGGGCCACCCGCTTCATAAGCTCCAGGCTGATGGCCGGTTCACCTTCCCACACATCCAGCACCGTCGCGGCATCCGGACAGCGTGTCAGCCAGTCCACCAGTGCAGGATTGTCGGCAACCGCGCCACGCGAGGTATTCAGCAAGATCGAGTCCGGTCTGAGCCGCGCCAGAAAATCCGCATCGACCAGGTGATGCGTTGGCCACCGGCCCGCCCGCGTGTACGGTACGTGTACGGTCACCACATCGGCCTGCAGCACATGATCGAGGTCGACGTATTCATCATGGCCGCCCTGCGACTGCAACGGCGGATCATTCACCAGGCAATGCATGCCGAGCGCCTCGAGCCTGCAACGCACACGCGAGCCGACATTGCCATGACCGATAATACCGACTGTCTTGCCACCCGGATCGAAGCCGGTTCGCTCGGACAGCACCATGATGGCACTGAGGATGTATTCAGCGGCCGAGGTCGCATTGCTGCCCGGTGCCGTCGCAAAGCCGATCCCCCGTCGGGCAAGATAATCAAGATCGACATGGTCAAAGCCGATCGTCGCAGAACCGACGAAGCGGACAGCAGAACCGTCCAGCAGCGACTCGTCGACGCGTGTCACCGAGCGCACCAGCAGGATATCCGCATCTTGTACATGCTGCGCTTGCATACTGCGCCCGGCAAGCAGCGTTACCTCGCCCAGTGATGCGAAGGCCTGCTTCACACAGGGGATATTTTCGTCGGCAATAATTTTCATTTAAATTTCAACATATATTACAGACAAGTCTCACGCCACAGAGGGCACAGAGAAATAACAATTTCATTCCCGCCTCGGCTTTGGCTTCCAGCGTCGCTCTACCTCCTGCATGGCCCAGGCCAGCCTCTCGACCGGTTCCCGGTCTCACCTCCTCCCTGCAGTCGTGCGCGGAGATGATGACAAGCGATTTAGCTGGCATGCTCGCCCTGGCAATAGGTTTTTTTCTGTTTCCCTGTGTTCTCTGTGATCTCTGTGGTGGCTATATGCCGCCAAGGCGCGAAAAACACCTGAAAAACTCACCACAGAGAACACAGAGAACACAGAGATCACAGAGATCACAGAGACAGCAAAATTGAAAATCCATCCGGTAAATGGTTTGTAGAAATCGATTGCGGGCTGTTTAATCAGGATACAGGAAAGGGACTGATTTCTCTGTGTTCTCTGTGGTGAAATCGATTGCAGAATCAATTATCCAGTTGCTTCTTGAGTAACTCATTCACCTGCTGCGGGTTGGCCTTGCCCTGGGTGGACTTCATGACCTGGCCGACGAAGAAGCCCAGCAGTTTATGCTGGCCGGCGCGGTACTGCTCAACCTGTTGCGGATTGTTTTCCAGTACCTCGCGGATGATTGCCTCGATGGCCGAGGAATCGGAAATCTGTTGCAGGCCCTGCTGCTCGATGATCGCATCGGCACTGCCCTCGCCGTTCCACATGGCCTCGAACACCTGCTTCGCCAGCTTGCCGGAGAGGGTGCCGTCCACGATACGCTGCAGCAAATGGCCCAATGCCCCGGCAGTGACCGGGCTATCGTCGATCTCGCAGTTGTCCCTGTTCAGTGCACCGGCCAGTTCACCCATAACCCAGTTGGCAGCCAGCTTGCCTTGCCCAGCGGACGCCGCAACAGTCGCCTCATAGTATTCCGCCAGTGCGCGCGAGGCCGTCAAGACTGCGGCATCATAGTCGGACAGTTCATATTCCGATACGAAGCGCGATTTCTTTGCATCCGGCAATTCCGGAAGGTCATTGCGTACAGCATCGATAAATTCCGGCGATATCTCGACCGGCAACAGGTCGGGATCCGGGAAATAGCGGTAGTCGTTGGCTTCTTCCTTGGAGCGCATGGGACGTGTTTCATACTTGTCGGGATCAAACAGGCGCGTCTCCTGCACCACCTCGCCGTCCCCCTCGAGCACCCTGATCTGGCGCTCGATCTCGAAATTGATCGCCTGCTCGACAAAGCGGAACGAGTTGATGTTTTTCAGCTCGGTGCGCGTACCTAACTCCGCCTGCCCTCGCGGCCGCACCGACACATTGGCATCACAGCGGAAAGAACCTTCCTGCATGTTGCCGTCGCTGATGCCGAGGTAACGCACCAGCGAGTGAATCTTTTTCATGTAGGCAACGGCCTCCTTCGCCGAACGCAAATCCGGCTCGGAAACGATTTCCAGCAGGGGTGTGCCGGCGCGGTTCAGGTCGATTCCCGTCATGCCATGGAAATCCTCGTGCAGGGACTTGCCGGCATCTTCCTCGAGGTGCGCACGTGTAATGCCGATGCGCTTGATCCCGCCCTGTTCCATTTCGATATCGAGATAACCATCATGCACAATCGGTAATTCGAACTGACTGATCTGGTAACCCTTCGGCAGATCCGGATAAAAATAGTTCTTGCGTGCGAACACACAACGCGGTGCCACCGTGGAATGTGTGGCCAGGCCAAACATGGTCGCCATGCGCACCACCTCGGCGTTCAGCACCGGCAGTACCCCCGGCAGGCCAAGGTCAACGGCACAGGCCTGGGTGTTGGGCTCGGCCCCGTAAGTGGTCGACGCCCCCGAAAAGATCTTGCTGCGCGTGGCCAGCTGGGTGTGTATCTCCAGCCCGATGACGGTTTCCCATGCCATATAATAGACCTGTACCTTTTCACCCTCTCCCCCA
>JBATGJ010000122.1:0-10099 GCA_049665685.1 Gammaproteobacteria bacterium | reverse complement strand
GTTACGTTCAGGTAGTGACCCTTGCGCTCACCGGTTTCCTGCTCGGCCTTCTGAAGGGCCTCGCCGACGAACTCGAAACGGTCACGCCAGCGCATGAACGGCTGGGAGTTGACGTTCTCGTCGTCCTTGGTCATGTCCAGACCGCCGCGCAGACATTCGTAAACGGCACGGCCGTAGTTCTTGGCGGAGAGACCCAGCTTAGGCTTGATGGTTGCACCCAGCATCGGACGGCCATACTTGTTCAGGCGGTCGCGCTCAACCTGGATGCCGGCAGGCGGACCACCGCAGGTCTTGATGTAGGCGATCGGGAAACGGATGTCCTCGAGACGCAGGTGCTTCAGCGCCTTGAAACCGAACACGTTACCGACCAGCGAGGTCAGCACGTTGACGACGGAACCCTCTTCAAACAGGTCGATCGGGTAAGCCACGAACGCATAGAAAGCCTCGCTGTCGCCCGGCACGTCTTCGATGCGATAGGCACGGCCCTTGTAGTATTCGAGGTCGGTCAGCAGCTCGGACCACACCGTGGACCACGTACCCGTGGAACTCTCGGCGGCCACAGCGGCGGCGACCTCTTCGCGCGGCACCTCGGGCTGACCGGTGACCTTGAAGCAGGCCAGCAGGTCAGTGTCGAGCGGTACATAGTCCGGTGTCCAGTACTTTTCGCGGTATTCCTTCACGCCCGCCTTGTAGGATGATTCTGGCATATTAGTCTCTCCTGTTTCGTTTCACGTGTTTTCGTGTTACTTAAACTGGCTGATCAATCGCTGCGTTTCACAGGGCATACCGGAATACATGCAGCCGCCCCTATCTGCTCCGGATACATGACGTAAGTGGTATTACGCGTAGCGTATTCCGGCCGGTTATTCGCCCCTGGTTTTATGACTGGTACTGAGCATAGGCTGAATCATACAATCAGTTCCAATCAATAATTTATTAGTCTTTTATAGATAATAGTCTATGCTTAAAAAGCCGGTGCCTAATCCTATAGCACTTGCACACTCCTGTCACATCACCCCCTGCGCGCGGCGCTCCGACCAGAAGATTTTCCAGTCAACCGGCAAACCATGCATGAGTGCAGTGCGTAGCCGACGCGTCTTTTCCACCATCCGCCAGCTGGAGCGATTATTGTTGTAGGCCGATACTTCATGCAGATCGACCCACAGGACTTCATGCGACTCATCACTGCCCGGCACCGGCAGCTGGTTGTCGATCTGCACCAGGAACCGGATATCGATGTGCTCATGCATGGGGTCGTGCCCGGTCGCCGGAATCGCATGTATATCAACATCAAACACTTCATTTGTAAGCAAATTCACGTGCCCTGGATCCAGTCCGGTCTCTTCGGATGTTTCGCGCAGTGCCACGCGCAGGATATCGGCATCGCCATCGGCATGGCCGCCGGGCTGGAACCACTGATCCTGCTTGACGTGATGCAGTATCAGGACCTGGCTGAAATCCGGACTGACAACCCAGGCTGAACCGGTCACATGCATGGGGCGGTGTTCGCGATTGAAAACATCCGTATTTGCCTCAACGAAGGCGCGGGCGCGCCGCACAAATCCCGCCTCATCAATAAAGCGGGTGACATGGCGATTCAGCAATCGCAGCAATTCCTGACGATGCATCGCTCAGGTACCTGACGGATTCTTGACTGCATTGATGGCAGCAGCCGCCGCCTCCTCCACATCCGCCTCCCGGCCGGAGATGGTCAGTCGCCCATAGGCCCCGACAGCGCGCACATCGATCAGGGTGATAGAGGCCGCCTTTTCGGCCTGATTGGCGGCATAAACAATGTAACCGGCCGGTTCGGCTTCGAGAATGAACATGCTCTCGCCCGGCAGGATCATCGACCCGCCACGGTGTTGACGGTTGATCAGCACACAATGATCAGCCGTCATGCCGCGGATGATCTCCTGCCAGGCGATACGGCATTCCTGCCGATCAGACAGCTTGGCGTTCAGATTATCCAGCAGGATGTGCCCGACCTCGCGCACGTCACTCTGGTCACGGTGATGTATCACCATGGAACCGAATGCGCGCTCAACCACCTGCTGGGTCAGGTTCACGCGCGTGGCCTTCAACGCGATATCGGTAAACATATGGATGGCCATGCCAGGCGCGACTTCCATCCACAGGCAGGCATCACCGGGCACCGGCGGAAAACCCTGGGAAACGGAGGCCATATACTCTGCCAACTGCGGTTGCAGCGAGTCTATAAAGACGTATGTCCTGAGTTTGACCGGGGTATTCACAGTATCCGTTTGGCCTTGGCTGACAGCGAAGTCGCCGGCCTGTCTGACGCCGGCAATAGTATGGCGCCCCGAGACCGGATCAATGCCCGGTTAGGGACAGCAAGCGCCGGTGCAAGCTTAGGCAAGTCGATACTTCAATACAAATAAATAAAACAACAGGTATCGATAGACATTTGTCTATCGACCTCCAGCCGCATGCCGGGGCCAACGCCGGCTTGTGAACCAGTCGGCCCCGTGTCGCGAGAAACAGGATCAGGCACGCTTGAACGGAATAATTTCAGCATGCCCGTGATGACTCCTTTCGTATTTCTCAAGTGTCTGCAGAGCACCGGGAAATTCGCTAATCAGGCGGTTGTGAAGATCAAGGCTGCTGTCGTGAAACAGAACGATCTCCACTGGAACAGGCTCATCAAGTGAATCGCGCTGTCCGCTCCGGGAAAGGTCCCAGGCGAGCATGATCAGGCGGCCGCCCCGGCCTTCATGGACTGCGTAATTCAGGTTATCAACGAACACGACCTCGTTATGCGTGACCACCGCCAGCAACTGCATGCTGCGGACCGGCACGAAGGCGCAATCCGTGACGCTGCGCGCAAGTGCCTTGCGACAATAGCCGAACAGATCAGCGCGGATACGGCTGGTCTCACGCCCGGTTTCTTCTGGCAGGAAAAAAACCTCGGTGTCTATTCTCAATGGACTGGCAGGTCTGGCGGAACGCCCGCGTCTGTCGACCTTTAACGGTTATCACCCGCCCATTCTAGCGCAGGTTACGGACTCACAAGCTATCGATATCGCAACGCCGGCGGCCTGAAAAGATTACAGGCACATTCGGCACATGACAAACCTGGCGCGCAGCAGTGACTTTGCATCCATCCAGTGCCATCATAAAAATGCGAAGAAGGGAAACCGGGAATGGTTTTGACCGGCATGGCACGTGGCCGTGACAAATCATCAGGGGACTGCGTGCTTGCCGTAATTCTGCCATGACCGAAAGAAACGACAGACCTGACGCACTGCTGCTCATGGGCAAGCAGTGTCCTTACTGTCCGACCGTATTAAAAGCACTGGAATCATTACAGCAGGACGGTACGATCGATGCACTCGAAACGGTCTTTATCGAAGATCACCCCGAGATGGCAGCGGAACTCGGCGTGCGTTCCGTACCGTGGCTACGCCTGGGACCGTATGAATTGAGCGGACTCCGGTCGGCAGAGGAATTGCGCGAGTGGGCCGGCAAGGCCGGTTCACTCTCAGGCATGTCCACGTATCTTGCCGAGTTGATCGCCAGCGGCAGCATTGATAAATGCCTGGAGCTGATTCGTGCTGACAGTTATAACCTGAAGGCATTACTGCATCTGTTTACGCGTCAGGACACCGAACTCAACATACGTATCGGCATCAGCGCGATCATGGAGTCCTTGCAGGGCGACCCGGTGCTCGACACCATTACTGATGACCTGCATGAGCTGCTGTCCCATGATGAACCGGGTGTACGCGGCGATGCCTGTTACTACCTTGCGCTCAGCGGCCGCCTTTATGCGGTTGAATGGATCCGGCAACTCCTGAATGACAGTGACAAGAACGTGCGCGAGATTGCGCATGACAGCCTGGAACAACTGGCGGGGGCCGATTAGGCCAGGCCATACTTATTCGAAATTGTGCAGGATGACCCGGATATTTATGCCACATTCAGGGATTTCACCTGGTCGAACTCGCGCTCGAGAACCTGCAGTGCAACCCACTTTGACGGGAAAATGTTCTTCCGCCCGATAACCTCGTCCAGCCGCGCCCGCTCAAGTGCCTCGAGCACCGGTTTTTTAAGACCGGCAAACATGAGCGTGACGCCCGCCGCCTTGAGATCCTGCGTCAGTACTCGCAGTTTTTCCTCGCCAGTGGCATCGATACGGTTGATACCATTACCAATCACCAGTAATGCAGATGCCTCGGGAAACTCACTCAGCGCCTTCAACACCGCCTGCTCGAAGTAGGCTGCATTGATGAAGACCAGTGACGAGTCAAAGCGTAATACGACAAAATTTTCACTTACCGGGGCAAGGTCATGGCTGATTGCACCGGCCAGGGAACCGTCTGCCATGCGCCCCAGAATTTCACTACGGGGTTTCATGCTACCCAGCAAATACATGAGCACAGTCAGCGCGACGCCGGCCAGCACACCATTGGCAAGCTTCGGCGCCATGACAAGTGTGGCGATAAATGTTACCAGGCCGACCACGCCATCCACACGGCGCACGTGCCAGGCATGCAGCATGGGCTTGATGTCAATCAGGCTGAACACGGCACTCATCACGATCGCCGCCAGGATTGCCTTGGGCAGGTGATACAGGTATTCGGTCAGAAACAGCATCACCAGCAGCACACCCAGTGCACTGATGATGGCATACATGCCGGTCTGCGCACCGGCTTTCGCGGCCACTGCGGAACGGGAAAATGAACCGCTCACCACGTACGACTGGAAGAAACTGCCGACGATGTTGGCCAGGCCCTGGCCAATGAGCTCCTGGTTCGAATCGAGCTTTTCACGTGTTTTTGCCGCCAGCGCGCGGGAAATTGAAGTCGCCTCCATAAAGCCGATCATCGCCATGATAAATGCCGTGGCGAAGAGCCCGGAGATAATACCGAAATCCAGCATCGGCACGCTGAAAGCGGGCAGACCTGCCGGTATATTGCCGACCACGGAACCGCCGCTCGAGAGCACGAACTGCTGATTCTCAAAGCCCGCCCAGCGCCAGGCAGGTGAAAACAGACCGCTTTCGCCGGTTGTGTCGTACAGCACCGCCTCACCATCCTGCTGCACGGGCACCAGGGCATATTTGTGCGCCTCGATGCTCAAACCGTACAGATTGCGCCTCAGGCTTTCCTCTTCACCCTGCAGGCGCAACAGTTCCGCTTGCAGGGCGTAGTACCGCATTCCCTCGAGCGTATCATCTACCAGTTCATTGCTGATTGCCTGCTGGGACTGCTTCACTTTCGCCAAGGCCGTCTTGCTGGTGACAAGTTCAACGAACGCGGCACGGGCCTCACTGTTAATTACCTGTTCCGGCTTCACCGTACGGGTATTTTCAAATCCCGATACGACGCTAACGACCAAACCCAGAATGACCAAGATCAGCACGCCCGGCAATTTCGGGTAATACTTTCTCAACAGGTAAAGTGCCAGCAACGTCGTCACGCCGAACAGCAGCGTCGGTACATGTGCCGCCGGCATTTGACCGAACACCTGCCACAGGTCTGCGAGAAAGCTGTCTGAACGCGGCATGGGGACATTCAGAAAACTGTTTACCAGTGACAAACCGATTATCAGGGCGGCAGCGTTGGTAAACCCGAGAATGACCGGGTGCGAAGCCAGGTTAATCAACACGCCCATGCGGAACAGGCCAAGCAACAGGCGCATCACACCGACCATCAACGCCAGCAGCAACGATAACTGGATAAACTCCTCGCTACCGCGTGTCGCCAGCGGTTCAATAGCCGCTGCCGACATGAGTGAGAGCATTGCTACCGGCCCGGTGTGCAGGAAGCGTGACGCACCCCACAACGAAGCGACGATGACAGGCAGAAACGAGGCATACAGTCCGTATACAACAGGAAGCCCCGCCAGCGACGCATAGGCCATGCTCTGAGGCACCAGGATCATGGCAACCGTAATGCCGGCTATGACATCCGCACGCAGCTTGTCCCTTTGCAGCGGAAACCAGCGAAGAAACGGAAAAACTTTCGCTAACATTAGCCCATCATAGCAACTGTTTTATTATTGTTCGGGCGGCTTATGTTAACATACTGATAAGTCAGGCAATCCTCTTGCCGGCCTCGACCTCTCCCGTACCGGTATCCGGCAGCTGCACGGCGTCCTTGTTGGCAACAATGACCACGACCGGAACAGGCATCTCGTTCTTCTGCTGATTGCCCGTCAGGTAGCTGTGGCCAAGGTAACCCGATTCCTTGCAGGTCAGAAAAGCGATCTCCGGATGGCTGTCCAGGTAGCGTGCGAGTTGCGACAGTGTGTTACCGCCAAGCATCACCAGCTTTACATCAATCCCGGCTTCGGCCAGTCCATCCTGGTAAGGGTTGAGCATGGCCTGCCCGGTGCTCTCGGTTTCAAAGGTCAGCACCGTCAGATCATGCTGCAGTCGAACGCAGGTCTGCGTAACATATTCCATCACATCCCCGGGCAGCTCTCTGCCGGTAAACAGGGCGACCCGGCGCCGGACAACGGGGGCCTCTTCCTGCACGGTTGGTGCGACACGCTGGGTCGGGGTGATGCTCGCCGCCTTGCTCAGCACCGCGGTCTTCTGCCTGGGCGTCAGGAACTCACCTGCATCTTCGTGGGCCAGTGCATCAAGCATGGTTTTCAGGGCTTCGGTTAATGCCTTCATGGGTCTACTCCTCGTCATCATTGATATTTAATAATATTATAAATAAGCAACAACCATGCCAATACTATATTATTAAGTAAAACAGTCAGTTAATAGCCCACCCCTTGATGCTTTCGTTTCACAACGCAACACTGCGGTCCTGATTCGTTGTGCAACACCTGCAACATGGTTGTAATATGCAACATTCTGTTTGGCCATCCACCCCGACCGCACCCTTGACCAGCCTGCGTGCAAAAATCCTGACCTCATTCGGTCTGTCCAAGATCGCCCTGCTGGTATTTGCCGCCATCCTGATTGCCGACCTGCTTTATCTAAAAAACCGCATCCTCGAGGGCGAGACCGTCAACGCGCTCTACGTGGCCTGCCAGGAGATCCGTCGCGACGAGAAAAACCTGTTCCTGTACAACAGCCCGCGGGACTACCGGCAAGTCATCGATCAGCTGGACATCATTGAAGCGGCATTTACGGACAGCCGCCTGATCTTCACTGAAATCGCTAACCCGGAAGAACTCACCGAGGTCGATTATTTGCTGCTGACTTACCGGGAGCATCTGGAACAGTACCCGGCCATTGAAGCGACTGACCTGGATGCCTGGCAGGATACTATTCGCAAGTCCGGGCAGGACCTGCTGGCATGGGCCCGGGAACTCGGAAAACGTGAACGTGCCAGCCTGGTACATACCGTCAGGGTTGCGGCCTGGACATTGCTGGGCACCCTGTTGACAGTTATTTTGTTAGGCATGATAAGCGCCCTGGTCATCGTACGACAGGTGGTCAGACCACTGGGCGCCCTGGAAAGCCAGCTGGACGATGTGGCCGATGGCAATATCCTGACCCTGACACTGCCGTCACAAGACAAGGAGATCCAGTCCGTTGTCCATCATTTCAATGACATGCTTGAACGGCTTCGCGGACAGCAAATCCGCCTGAGGAAGCATGAAAAGGCGGCTGCACTCGGCGTGCTGGCCTCAGGTGTCGCACATGAACTGAACAATCCGCTCTCCAATATATCCACGTCCGTACAACTGCTGCTGGAAAGCAGCGCATCAACCGACGAGAATTTGCGCAACCAGTGGATGTCACACATAGACGATGAAACGGAACGCGCAAAACGCATCGTCAAACGCCTGCTCGACAGCGTACGTCATCCACAGCTGCATTTACGCGCACACAACCTGCCTGATCTGCTCGAAACTTCAATTGAACTGGTGTCACGGCAATTACCGGACACGATCCACGTGCATGTCATCGAAATACCCGAGTGCAAACTGTACCTGGATCGCGATCGTATGCAGCAGGTATTTATCAACCTGATCAAGAACGCAGCTGACGCCGGCGCGCAGAATATCTGGATAGATGCCGTCGAATCGACCTGGGAGGAAACCCAGACCGTCAATCTCGACCAGGTGGCCGGCGAAACAGACCAGGTCAGCCAGTCACCCGCCGTGATACGCATTCAGATTACCGATGATGGGCCTGGAATCGCAGATGATCACCTGGACAAGATTTTCAACCCGTTCTTTACGACAAAATCAGCACACGACGGTACGGGCCTGGGACTGTACCTGGTGGAGGAAATCATCAGTCAGCACAACGCCTGTATCGCCGCCGAAAACCGGGACGAGGGCGGCACCCGCTTTACCATCTGGCTACCGTTCAGTAATACGCAGGAGGCAGCATGAGTGACACGACTCCGCACATTCTCCTTATAGACGATGAGAAAATCGCCTTGATCAACCTGACACATGTACTGGAAGGCGAAGGGTACAGGGTTACTGCCTGTAGTGACGGCAATGCGGGTCTGGCGGCCATGCAGAAAAGCACCTTCGACCTGGTGCTGACCGACCTGCGCATGCCGGGTATCGATGGCATGGAAGTATTGCAACATATCAAGTCGACAACACCGGAAGTACCGGTCATCATGATTACCGGTCACGCAACGCTCGACTCCGCCGTCGATGCCATGAAGGCCGGCGCATACCACTATATCTCCAAGCCATTCCGGCTCGCCGAGGCACGCGAGGTCGTGCGCGGCGCACTCGAGTTACGACGTATCCGCCGTGAAAACAGCGAATTGAAAGAGCATATCGAGGGCATATCCGGCCAGACGACGATCATCACGCAGGACCCGGGCATGCAACGTCTGCTGGAAACAGCACGACAGATCGCCGAAACCGATTGCAGCGTAGTCATTCACGGCGAGTCGGGCACCGGCAAGGAGTTGCTGGCTCGCTATATTCACCAGAAAAGCCAGCGCTCGGACAAGAATTTCGTCGCCTTCAACTGTGGCGCACTGCATGAGGGTATTGCTGCAAGCGAATTGTTCGGACATGAGAAGGGTGCCTTCACGGGCGCATTAAGCAGGAAGATCGGACTCTTCGAGGCCGCCGATGGCGGCACCCTGTTTCTTGATGAGGTCGCGGAACTGCCATTGCTGATGCAGGTGAAACTGCTTCGCGTGTTACAGGAGCAGGAACTCATGCGGGTCGGCTCGGTAGAGCCCGTCGAAATCGATGTCCGTATCATCGCAGCCAGCAATCGAGACCTGAGTGCGGCCGTCAAGGATGGCAAGATGCGTAACGACCTGTACTTCAGGTTGAATGTCGTCACGCTTTCCCTGCCCCCGCTTCGCGAGCGTCAGGAAGATATCCCGCTACTCGCCTATTACCTGTTGCGCAAATCCTCCCTCATGATGGGTCGGGACGTACAGGAAATCTCTCCCGAGGCAATGGAGCGGCTGGTTGAATACGACTACCCTGGCAATGTGCGTGAATTGTCCAACTTCATCGAACGCGGCGTTGCACTGACCCAGGACAACACCCTTGATGTACAGGCCCTGCCTCAAAGCCTCGGCGCACTGACGGTGCGCGTTTTCAAACCGGAAATGCCCGCCACGCCCACGACCCTGCAAGAGCAGGAGGCCGAACACATACTGTCCGTCCTTAAAATAGCCAAAGGCAACCGCACACAGGCGGCCCGAATACTGGGAATCGACCGCGTATCGCTGTGGCGAAAGCTCAAAAAGCTGGGAATAGACTCAATGTAGATGCGTGGCTGCCACGCCGGCTTCATGACCACGACACTCAGCGGACTGGCCGAAGCCGGCGACTGAATCAAACCCCTGCTCGAGAATCCCGACTCGAACGCGCGTGAAATTGCAGCATACTGCCTGGCGGATCTGGAAGCTGCCGGCTAGTTCAGACCGCACATGCCGCCACCGCACGGCCCGCCGGCACAGGGTGGAACGGAGTCCATCATGCTACCGCTCCTGACGACCTGGCCGCCGGTCGCCAGCCGCTCGACCGGGGCATCTGCTGACGTCTCCCCGGTCTCGATACCGGCAAGGTCACACAATTCACCCCAGCTTGTGATGGTATCATTCATACGGTGATTCACTTCAACAATCCGGTCATTGGCCGGGCAGCGGTAGTCATAGGTAGGCATGATTATCTC
>JBATGJ010000121.1:0-10709 GCA_049665685.1 Gammaproteobacteria bacterium | reverse complement strand
ATCCTGCTGAAACTCGGTGAACTGCAGCAGGTCGTCTTTCACAGTCATTATGATCGCGACACGACCGACAAGGGCAATCCGCGCACCGGCTGGGCCTACGTCCTGGTGGTCAATGATCTTGCCAATGTACTTCAGCCACCCATGCCGGGAGTGACCGATCGTCTGCAGGACGTGTGGGGTGAGCACTGGAGCAAGCTCGGCGATGAACAGCTCAGTGCCGATGCCATCCTGTCAGAAATTGATCATGTGCGTGAGGAGACATTGCATCAGCTGCAACGACTGGACTGAACCACGACATTCACAGCTTGCGGTAAAACATGTTGTCATTCCCGCCCCCGCCTCCACGGGGACAGGCGCCGGCGGGATTTCAATCCAGACAGGTTCGTGTTCCTGAAATTCACAGCTTGCCACTAAAAGATAGCGTCATTCCAGCGCAGGCGGGAATCCAGTCCAGACAGGTGAGGTGTAAATTAATTGTTTCCCGGACACAGAATCGCCAATTACAGGAGCGCACCGTGTGAAAGATACGTCCGCGAACGAATCGCACACGAAACCCCACACAACGGAAGATCAGTTGCTCAACTCGCGCGGATACGGATCCAGGTAGGTCTGCTGCAGGGCCCAGTCATTCGGGTGGTGGCGCAGGTGATGGCGAATGAGCATCAACGGCACCGACAGCGGTACCAGGCCGGCGCGGTAGTCCTCGATCAGGCCACTCAACTCCACCCGGTCACCGGCCGAGAGCGCACGGCTGAAATAGCCCTGCAGGTGTTGCAATACATTGGTATGCGACTTGCGAGTCGCCAGCCGCCGCATTGCACGCATCAGTTCTTCCTCGTATTGACGGATGCGTTGCTCGAATCCACGGCGCCCGGCATGGGCCACCAGTTGCCCCAGTCGCCGGTAGGCGGTCTGGTTGTGTGCCATCACGGCCAGTTTCTGCCGGCTGTGGAAGTCAACGAGACGGGCGGGTTCCAGGCCGTGGCACTTCACTTGTTGCCAGCGATACCAGGTAAACACGCATTCGATAAAATTATCGCGCAGGTCCGGGTCGTGCAGGCGACCTTCCTCCTCGACCGGCAGGTTGGGGCGCGTCTGCATGATGGCCTGTGCAAAGGCGCCGATCCCATCCGCGCGGCCCGGCATCCCGGATTCGTGATAGGTCTTGACCCGTTCCATGCCGCAGCTGGGAGAGCACGATTTGAAGATATAACCGCAGATGTCGTGCTGACGGTCCGTGATTTTCCTGCCATAGTCCGCCAGCTGTTCTGTGACATCCTGTGTCGTATCTTTCGCCCCCCGCACATGTATGCCGTCCGCGGTTTTCACCAGGCGTATCGGCGGGCGCGGTGTGCCGAGCCCGATGGCGACTTCCGGGCAGAACGGTTTGAACTCGAAAAAATCCGCGAGGCGCCGGTTGATGTAGGCATCGTACTTGTGCCCGCCGTCATAGCGCACAGGCTGTCCCAGCAGACAGCTGCTGATGCCGACGGGTATTTTCTTCGTTCGTGCAGTCAACAGCAGGCACCCTTGCTTTATTCGTCATTGCGATGAACGCAGTGACGCAGCCATCTCCAAACTTCTGTCCATGAATTCACAAGATTGCTTCGCTACGCCGAACTGCGCGGGTCGGACCTCTTGAACATGCTGATGCTTACCTGCGCGGGTCGGACCTCTTGAACATGCTGATGCGTAATAATTATTACCGATATATCGCGTGTCAGGAACTGTTAAAGCAACCATTTTGTGGTTAAAAATGACGGGCTAAGGCAGTGCCGGTCAGTCAACACTAAGCCCCCTTATTGCTTGTATTTCGGCGGCATTTTGGAGGTTATAAGGCTTTGAAACAGGCCCGTATCGATAATTTTATCTTAATTATCCGGGGATTGATGAGGTCCGACCCGGCACAATGGGCACAATAAAAAACGGCCCTGGCGGGCCGTTTTTGTTTAAGGTGTATTGCATCTAGGCCAGCATGGTCTTCTTCAGCTTGTTGATCGCGTTTTTCTCCAGCTGGCGGATACGCTCGGCGGAAACACCATAGCGGGCGGCGAGGTCATGCAGGGTGGTCTTGTCGTCGGACAGCCAGCGTTCCTCGAGAATAATGCGGCTGCGTTCATCCAGCGTGGTCAGTGCCTCGGCCAGATTGCCGGTGTTGCGCTCGCTCCAGTCCGACTTTTCCAGAACCTCTGCAGGATCATTACTGTAATCGGCCAGGTAGGCGGCCGGTGCGAAGTGGCGGGTGTCCTCGTCGTCATCCACCGCGCTCAGGTCGAAGCCGATGTCGAGCCCGCTCAGGCGGGACTCCATTTCGAGCACCGTTTCCGGCTTGACGCCCAGGTCCTGTGCGACCGCGTTGACCTCATCCCGGTTTAGCCAGCCAAGTCTCTGTTTCTTGCTGCGCAGGTTGAAGAACAGCTTGCGCTGGGCCTTGGTGGTGGCGACCTTGACGATGCGCCAGTTGCGCAGGATAAATTCATGCATCTCGGCACGGATCCAGTGCACCGCGTATGACACCAGGCGTACACCCACGTTCGGATCGAAGCGCTTGACTGCCTTCATCAGGCCGATATTGCCTTCCTGGATCAGGTCGCCGAGGGCGAGGCCATAGCCGCTGTAGCCACGCGCCACGCGCACCACGAAGCGCAGGTGCGACATGACCAGCATGCGGGCGGCATCCAGGTCATTGTCCGCACGCAGGCGGGTGGCCAGTTCATATTCTTCCTCGGCGCTCAGCATCGGGATCGCCATCGACGCCGTGATGTACTGGTCCAGGCTGCCGGTCGGCAACTGTATGGCAAAAGTCTGATTCTTAAGGACTAAATCCTGTGACATAAATGTCTGTCTCCCTGTGTGAAGCCAATTTTAGCACTCCAGCTGATAGAGTGCCAAATTCCTGAAAAGTTGCATGAAAGTCGGCGGCTGTGGGTGGGGGTGGCTTGAGTGGTTGTCACTGGCGCAGGCTGTGTGTCTGCTATATTTTACACCAGCGGGATTTGGCGGAATTATGCAAATATTACTATAAATAACAAATAGTTATGGAATTTCTCAAGGGCGATTGAGGCTCTGAATGCCAAGCACCATCAACAAGTGTTACGATTTCTTTACACATTGACAGGCGGAAGGCCGCTAGCAATTTGTATAACATACTGAATTAATTGATTAATCAATTTTTGGAACGATACTTGCTGTACTGAAAGTAGAATTAAGTGACATGACGCAGGAATTGCGTCTTAAAAAATACTCTTAAGGAGAGGATCATGCGCAGTTTAAGGCTCATAAACAAGTGGATCATTGCAGCGATACTTGCCGGCAGTGCGATGGCGGTTCAGGCAGTGCCGATAACTGGCAGCATCCAAATGGGAGGGCTGGTAAATACGGTTGATCCTTTTGGGAATTCAACAACTCTGGGCTCTGCCACGGGACTGGCTTTCGTTCCACTCATACCGAATACAAACAAAAACATGATGGTATATTTGGCAACGGGTGACTTTACTCAGATGGGGCCGACCCCATTGTTTGGTAACATTCAGAATTTCCAGTTCAATCCTTTTGTGGGCAATGTGACGAATTTCTGGACTGCAGGTGGCTTTTCCTTCGCGCTCAATAGCCTGGCTATCAATACTCAAAACAATAACTTCCTCAACATTTCTGGTACCGGCACTATCACAGCACCTGCAAATTCCGGTCTGAGCGCAACAACAGGTTATTGGTCACTATCAGCACAATCTGGTGGATCGACTGGTTCAATATTCTCCTGGTCTTCGAGCTCGGGTGTTCCGGAACCTGGCCCCCTTGCGCTGCTGGGTATTGGCTTGTTTGCCATCGGTGCCATGCGAGTCCGTTCATCTGTAAAAGGCTGATGATGTCGCATAAGGCCTAGCTGGTCTTCAAGCACAATCTGATCAAGGCACAGAGTCCATTCTGGATCTGTGCCTTTTCAGTTTCCCCTTCTGAAAACCATTGTATTGTCGTGATGATGAGTAATCGCATTGGCACCAATTGGCCTAAAGTTGTATTGCCAGCTGACGGGTGCCGGGTTACTGTGAGGTAACAAAATTAAGTTGGTAATTCATGATATGTGCAGAAGCGACACCCGCCGTTTAACAGCGTTCCTTATAATGGTATGGCTTGGCCTTGCAGTGCCCGTGGAGGCAGCCAACCTCTTCACCACTGAATCGCGTTACACTTCAAGCCAGCCTGTATCGACTGGCGATTTTGGCCATGCACTCGACCGTGACGGCCAGTGGCTGGTGGTCGGTGCGCGCTTCGAGACCGCCGGTACCCGTGTCCAGGGCGGGGCTGTCTATGTTTACCAGCGCCAGGGCAACGGATCCTTCACCGAATACCAGCGATTGACGGCCAGTGACACAAATCTGAAAGCCTTTGATCATTTTGGGGCCAGTGTGGCGATCAGCGGCGATACCATCGTCGTCGGCGCACCAGAATATGATGGATCGGGTAACAACAACGGACGTGCCTATGTATTCGAATTCGATAATAGCCCGAGTTGTACCGTGCAATGCTGGGGCCAGTTACAGGCATTAACAGATGCTGCTGTAAGCGTTAATGATGCGTTCGGCTGGTCTGTGGATATCGACGGTACAACCATCGTCATTGGCGCCGTCAATGACGAGGTGGCGACAACCGATCAGGGTGCCGCCTATATATTCAACTACAACGGTACAAGCTGGATTGCGGATCCGGCCTCGCCCATTGGACCGGCCGCAGGTGGAGCCGATCCCGTTGTCCGCTTCGGGATTGATGTGGCGGTGAGTGGTGACCTCGTCGCCGTGGGTGCGAGTGGCGACGATCAAGCATCACTCGAAGCAGGTGCAGTGTATGTTTTCAACCGTGTGACTGGTTGGGCACAAGAGGAAAAAATTCTCGGTCAGGGATTTCTCGAGCTATTTGGTAATGCCGTAGATATCGACGGAACCACGCTGGTTGCCGGCGCCCCGGGAGCCACGGTCAACACTCAGTTGAACGCCGGTCTTGTACGCGCCTATGACCGTCCCAGTGGGCCACCCTGGACTCTTGCAGCCACCCTCCTGCCGCTGCTGGCTGATAACCTGACACCCGACAGTAGTGCAGGGGACTTGTTTGGCAGTGCTGTGGCCATTGATCTTGGTGTCACCAAAGACCACATTGCTGTCGGGTCATACCTGAACGATGACGGTAGTAATGATGCGGGCGCTGCCTATCTCTACCAGGATACCGGCAGCGGCTGGGGACAGCTTGCCAAACTGAATGCCAGCGATGCCGCCGGCAGTGATCTGTTCGGTGTTTCAGTGGCGGTTGACAGTGATACGGCCATCATCGGCGCAGAAGACAAGGATGTTGCCCAGACCGCCGACGGTGCCATATACAGTTATGAATTGACCGATACGGATGATGACGGTCTGTCGGATGCGCTCGAACTCAAGATTTGTAATTATCCCGGGGCACCGCTCTGCACCAGCATCAATCTGCCGGACACAGACGGTGACGGCACCAGCGATTTTGTTGAAATAATGATGAGCGATACTGACGGGGATGGCTTTACCAATGGCGATGAGTGGCTCATCGGCAGCGATCCATTCGATCCAACCGACATCCCGGCCGACGGTGACGTCAATGGTGACGGCAACGTCGATGCCGCCGATGTCCTCCTGGCCACCCGCATGGCAACCGGACTGCAGACACCGACAATGGAGGAAAGACTGCGCGGCAATGTGGCGCCTCTCAATGGCGGTATCCCAACGCCGGTCGATACCGTCATCGGTGTCGACGATGTCCTGTTGATCCAGCGCAAGGCCCTGGGTGCGGTGACTTTCTGATTGCAGTGCTTCAGCCGTCGCACGGCTGCACTGGAGCAGAACGCTTCACGTTGAACACCGGTGGGCCCGGGTGCCGGAGATTTGGCACATCCAGTCGGATTCCAGTAAACCGGTGACTTGAAAACCAGCTTCCAATCGATCCTGTAATGGCTTTGTCCAAGATTTTGGAACTTGACAATATACCGATGGCCGCAGGGTGAAAGTGAATATGCCATGGTCATGAGCTGGATCAAAGACACCGTAGACTTTGCAGTGGAGACTGCCTAAGATACCAGCTAAGAATAAATCCCACGTGCCACCGTTCTGGTGCACTTTGAGGCTACGCAGATGCTGCTGGATGAGAGCAAATTGGCGGGCGCCATCGAACTGCAGTCGCTGGTCGACAGTCACCAGCAGCCGTTCGTGATCATCGACAGAGACTACACCATCCTTGCGGCCAACAAGGCCTACGAACGGACCTATAGCACCAGCCGTTCCGCTGCTACCGGCCAGAAATGCTTTAGCGTCAGCCACAATAACGATGTCCCGTGCGGCCAGTTGGGCGAGGACTGTCCGCACCAGCACCTGTTCGAGAAGGGCGAGCAGTACTCGTGCGTGCACCTTCATTACAACCAAGGCGAAAGCATGCACCATGTGCGTGTCACGGCCTACCCGCTGATCAGCAGCACTGGCGCACTCTACATGGGCGAGATGATCGAGGAAATCATTTCCCCTGACGCTGCACACGTCAATAATAGCGATCAAATGGTGGGCAAGTCCCCTGCCTTCACGGCCTGCGTACAGCAGCTTGGCCTGGTTGCGGCATCGGATATTCCTGTCCTGCTGCAGGGTGAAACCGGTACCGGCAAGGAACTGGCCGCCAGTTACGTCCACCGTGGATCTTCCCGCAAGTTCAAACCCTTTATTACCGTTGACTGCACCGTGCTCACCGATTCGCTGTTCGAGGCCGAGGTGTTTGGTCATGCCCGCGGTGCCTTCACCGGCAGCGTGGGCGAGCGTGTCGGGCTGCTGGAACAGGCCAACGGCGGCACGTTGTTTCTCGATGAAGTGGGCGAATTGCCGGCTTCGCAGCAGGCAAAGCTGTTGCGCGTACTGGAGACCGGCAAGTTCCGTCGCGTCGGTGGACGCGGCATGCGCAAGACCGATGTCCGCCTGATCTGTGCTTCCAATGTCCACCTGTGGGAGGCCGTGCAGGCCGGAAATTTCCGTGAAGACCTGTACTACCGCATTGCCTGCCTGACTGTCCATATGCCCTCCCTGCGTGAGCGCATTGAAGATGTCGAGGTCCTGGCAAAAACCCTGCTCTATCCGATCAGTCGTTCACTCAATCGTGATCTGCAAATCTTGTCCGGCGCATTCGAGCGACTGAAGACATACAACTATCCCGGTAATGTGCGCGAACTGCGCAATATCCTGTTTGTCGCTGCGACCAGGGCTCCCGGCAACAAGATAACCGTGGATTTGATCGATAGTGCTATGGGGCAACTGAGACGGACTCAGGATCAGGCACGCGCTGCTGCGGGGCAACCTGTGCCTGCCGGTGGTAACAGGCCGATGCCTGCCAAAGCAGCAGCACCGCAGGCAACGGACGCGCCCCCGCTGCAGCACGTCGAGGCGCAACATATCGAAACCCTGATCGACCAATATCAGGGCAACCGCAAGCAGATCGCCGCCGCACTGGGGATCAGCGAGCGGACCCTGTACCGGAAATTGAAAAAATACAACCTCGGTTAACAGTGCAGCGTTATGCAGGTGTGCGTGCTGCATTGCGCGATTTTACGCACGCGCATGATGCGCTCCCGGGCCGTGTCATTCAGTCGTTGCGGCGGCTCCGGTTGTCGACAACGAGTCGCTGCGCGCCGTGATAGCCGTTTCCGATTCGGCCAACAAGGCCTCGATGGTTTGTAGAATTTCCCGGTCGTCCCACTGCAACTGGCCATAGGCGATATGACGGATTCGCCCGTTCGTGCCCAGCAGATAGGTTGTCGGATAGGCCGCGACCAGCCAGTCTGCGGCGGTCTTGCCATCGACATCCAGTAGCAGGGGGAAGTCGACCTTCAGCAGGTTGCGAAATCGCCAGACCGTGGCGCGTGATTCCCTGAAGTTGACGGCCAGTACGGTGAAAGCCGTCCGGCCAGTGACTCCTTTAGACGCTGGATACCCGGCATTTCCACCAGGCAGGGCGCACACCAGCTGGCCCAGAAATTCACCAGTACCACCTGCATTCCTGCAGCCCTGTGCGTGATGAATTTCCTGTCCATCAACTTGGCTCGATCGCACGCAGGTGCCGGCCGACGGCCAGCCAGGAGCCCAGCAGACCAAGCAGCAGGCCACCGCCGGCCAGGAGTGCCAGCAGCTGCAGGGGCAGGGTGTCGAGGCTGAAGTCACTCTGATACAGGCCGGCCAGGCGGGTGACCGGGCCACTCAACAGCCAGAATCCGCCCTCCACCAGCAGCCATGCAATCCCTGCGCCCAGGATTCCGTACCACACCCCGCTGTACAGAAACGGCCGGCGCACGAAACCGTTGGTTGCGCCGATCAGCTTGGTCACCACGATCTCGTCGCGGCGGTTCTGTATCTCCAGGCGAATGGTATTGCCGATCACCAGCAGCACGGCCAGCGCCAGCAGGGCGCCGATCACCAGGATGCCGCGCCGCGCAATCTCCAGCATGGCCGCAAGGCGCTGCACCCACTCCAGATCAAGTTGCGCCAGTGACGTTTCCGGCAGGGCGGTGAGTTTTGCCTGCAGGGCCGCTGCGCTGGCCGGCGCCAGGTGCCCGGTCGCAGGCGTGATAATGAGGACCGTCGGTAGCGGGTTTTCGTCCAGCGCCTCGAGTGCGCTGCCCAGCCCGGACTGTTCGCCGAATTCCTCGAGGGCTTGCCCGGGCGTGATGAGCTCGATGCTGTCGACTTCATCCCAGCCTTCCAGTCGCGTGGCAAGCCTGTGGGCCGCCTTGGCCGTGACCGTGTCCTGCAGGAACACCGACAGGCTGGCCTGGCCGTCCCATGAGCTGCTGAGTTCTCCCAGGTTGTCCAGCAGCAGGTAGAGCCCGGAGGGCAGGGCCAGTGCAATGCCAATGACGGCGGCCGTCATGAAGGATGCCAGGCTGTTGCGCACCAGTCGCCCCAGGCTGTCCAGTGCGACCTGTGCATGCCGGCGCAGGTAGATGACGGGCGACAGCCGACGTCTGAGACGCTCACGCCAGTGATGCGGTGATTGGCGGCGGTTGCGCTTCACGCGGCACCCTGTGTTTCGTTAAGGAGTCGGCCCTGCTCGAGTTGCAGGACCGGGTAGTCCATCTGTTCGATCAGGACAATGTCGTGGCTGGCAACCAGCACGCTCACGCCGACGTCATTGAACAGGCCGAATAACTGCATGATATCGCGTGACAGGTCCGGGTCGAGGTTGCCGGTGGGTTCGTCGGCCAGCAGCAGCATGGGCTTGTTGACGACCGCGCGTGCGATACCCACGCGCTGCTGTTCGCCCCCGGACAGGGTGACCGGGTAGGCGCGCTCCTTGTTCAGCAGGCCAAGCTTGTCGAGTGCGGCGCGTACGCGCCGGCCGATTTCCTTGTGCGGGTAACCGGCGATCACGAGTGGCAAGGCGACATTGTCGAACACGGTGCGATCGGACAGCAGGTGGTGGTCCTGGAAGATGAAACCGATCTTGCGCCGAATGTAGGGGATGCGCCGGTTGCTGATGCGCGTGACGTTTTCCCCGTCGAGAAACAGCTGGCCGCGCGTGGTGCGCTCGATCAGGGCAATCAGTTTCAGCAGGGTACTCTTGCCGGCACCGGAATGCCCGGTCAGAAAGGCCATGGCACCCTTTTCCATGTGGAAACTGATGTTGCTCAGCGCCTCATAACCACCCGGGTAGCGTTTGCTGACGTTGGTAAACTGTATCATATGGATAAATCTGGGTAGGGTGCGTTTTACGCACCGTGAGTCTGGACCAATTTCTTTCGGTGCGCAAAGCGCACCCTACGTTTTACTTGTATCCGGTGCAAACAATGCATCGACAAACTCTTTCGCGTTGAATTCGCGCAGGTTTTCGATGTCTTCGCCGACGCCGATGAAGCGAATCGGGATGCCGGTCTTTTTCACGATCGCAAAGATGATACCGCCCCTGGCGGTGCCGTCCAGCTTGGTCAGCGTGATACCGGTCAGGCCGACGGCCTCGTTGAATTCGCGTGCCTGGTTGAGTGCGTTCTGCCCGGTGCCGGCATCCACCACCAGCATGACTTCGTGCGGTACCTTCTGGTCCAGCTTGCCCATGACGCGCTTGATCTTTTTCAACTCGTCCATCAGGTTGGACTGGGTGTGCAGGCGGCCGGCGGTATCGGCAATCAGTACATCCATCTGCTGCGCCGTCGCCGCCTGCAGGGCATCGAAAATGACCGAGGCCGAGTCGGCGCCCTGCTGCTGGGCGATGACCGGCACATTATTGCGTTCACCCCAGGTCTGCAGTTGCTCCACCGCCGCGGCGCGGAAGGTGTCACCGGCGGCCAGCATGACCTTTTTGCCCTGCTGCTGGAGGCGGTGCGCCAGCTTGCCGATGGTGGTGGTCTTGCCAGCGCCGTTAATGCCCACCATCAGGATAACGAAGGGACGAACGTCGTCCGGGATAAGCAGTGGCCGGCTACCCGGTCTGAGGATGGCCGTCATGCGGTCGTGCAGGGCCGTCATCAGGGCATCAGCATCCCTGAGCTTGTTAAATGCGATCAGATCCGTAAGGTAGTCGATGATATCGCGTGTCGCCTCGATGCCCACATCGGCGACCAGCAGCATGGTTTCGATTTCCTCCAGCAGGCCGGCGTCAATGGCCCTGCTCTGCACCAGGTCGGCGACGCCACCGGTCAGGCTCTGCCGGGTGCGGGAGAGGCCATCACG
>JBATGJ010000120.1:0-13418 GCA_049665685.1 Gammaproteobacteria bacterium | reverse complement strand
CCACCTGGCAGGATGTGCGTCGCTGTACCACGGTCAACCGGCTCGAACCGCGCCAACAAGTGGTTGGCTATCGTGTAGACTATCGTTATGAGGGGCAAATCTTTACCGCGCAAACCCGTCACCATCCCGGGCGTTACATCCGCGTGCGTGTGGACGTGGATCCGGTTAACGACGGCTGAGCGGTGATCACTCCGCTGCGATGACTGAGCGGCGGTTGCTGTTTGCTGTGTGGCTGTTGTGGCTTGCCGCAGTGCCGTGCACCGGGAGCGCTTATGATTTCCGCGATCTTTCCAACCAGTTTGCCCACCCGCAGTCCAGTGGCCAGAGTCAGGGCATCAGCCTGGACGAGGCCATTGCGCGCGCGCGCCGCGAGGCGGATGGCAAGGTGATCTCGGCGGAAACAGTGCGCCAGGGTAACCGCAGCGTGCACCGCATCAAGATCCTCACCAGTGACGGACGTGTCAGGCGCCTGCGCTACGACGCGGCCAGCGGTCAGCAGTCCGAGCGGTGGCGCTGACATGCATCTCCTGATTGTCGAAGACGAACAACGCCTGCGCGAAAACCTGCGCGAACGCCTGCGCAGCCGGGGCCACGTGGTGGAGGTCGCGGCCAACGGCGAAGAGGGCCTGTATTACGGCGAGGAATACCCGCTGGATCTTGCGGTGATCGACATCGGCCTGCCGAAGATGTCGGGCCTGGAGCTGATTCGTCGCTTCCGTGCGATGGAAAAGCATTTCCCCATCCTGGTACTGACCGCGCGGCGTGCCTGGCAGGACAAGGTCGCGGGGCTGGAGACCGGCGCGGACGATTACCTGGTGAAACCCTTCCGCTTTGAGGAACTGCAGGCGCGCATGAATGCCTTGCTCAGGCGCGCCTCGGGCTGGACCAAGCCGGTGCTGGAGTGCGGGCCGATTGCGCTGGATACGGGTAAGCAGACGGTCAGCGTGGCGGGCGAGACGGTGGAGCTCACGGCGTTTGAATACCGCGTGCTGGAACAACTGATGCTGCACGCCGGCCAGGTGGTGTCCAAGGCGGAACTCACCGACACCATTTACGAACAGGACTTCGACCGCAACAGCAATGTGCTGGAAGTCTTCATCGGACGCCTCAGGCGCAAGCTGGACCCGGACAACAGACTGCAGCCCATCGAAACCCTGCGCGGCCGTGGCTACCGCTTCAGGCGGGAGGCATGCGAGGCGTGTTGAACTCCTGATGCACTCGCTGCACAGCCGCCTGCTGCTGGCCGCAAGCCTGGTGCTGGCCGGTTTCATCGGTGCGACGGGGTTTGCACTGGACAAGGCCTTCCGCGTGAGTGCTGAGGCCTCGATGCAGGAACGGCTGCAATCCTATATCTATGCCTTGCTCGCCGCGGCCGACGAAGACGAGCAGGGCCGCATGACCATGCCCAAGCAACTGCCCGAGCCGCGCTTTTCCAAACCCGATTCCGGTTTGTACGCCATGATTGCAGGTGATGATGGATTGTCTTTATGGCGGTCGGATTCGTACGCAGGACGCACGGTGAATCTTGTTGATAGGCAATCCCCCGGTGAACGTGCGTTCCGCCGCCTGGCGCAGTCCGAGACCGCACTGTACGTTATCTCCTTTGGGGTGGCCTGGGCGGACTACGCGGGCAAGGAGGTCTTCTATACCTTTGCCGTAGCTGAAGACACCGCGGCCTTCGAGGGGCAGATTGGAAGTTATCGCGCATCATTGTGGGGCTGGCTGGGTGGCATGGCGATCGTGCTGCTGCTGGTACAGGGTATTATCCTGCGCTGGGGCTTGCACCCGCTGCGCAAGGTCGAGGCTGACCTGCAGCGTATCGACCAGGGCGAGGTGGACCACCTCGACGGCCGCTACCCGCGCGAACTCACCGGCCTCACTTCCAGCCTCAACCAGCTCATCGAACACAGCAAGCTGGTGCAGACCCGCTATCGCAACAGCCTTGCCGACCTGGCGCACAGCCTGAAAACACCCCTGGCCGTGATGCAGTCCACCTGCGAAGGTGAAGCGGACGAACGCAATGAGGCACAAGAAGTCGTGCGCGAACAGGTGGAACGCATGGACGAGATCATCGAACACCAGCTGCAGCGCGCCGCGGTCTCCGGCCGTGCCACGCTGGCACGCTCGGTGCCGATTCTCCCCCTGCTGGAACGCCTGGTGAGTTCGCTCGACAAGGTGTATCGCGAGAAAGCCGTCAAGGTCAGCCTGGATGTTGCGGAAAATGCCACCTTCTACGGCGACGAAGCCGACCTCATGGAGGTGCTGGGAAACCTGCTGGAAAACGCCTGCAAGTACGGGAAGGGCCAAATCAATGTCGCCGTGCACTGCGAACCGAAAACCAGCGCGGGGTATGCCGTCGATATACAGATCGAAGACGACGGCCCGGGCATCGACCCGGCGATGATTGACGCCGTCCTGCAACGCGGCAAGCGCATGGACGAAACCGTGCCAGGGCACGGCATCGGCCTGAGTATTGTGCAGGAGATTGTCGCAGTGTACGGGGGTAAGCTGGAGATCGAGCGTAGTGAACTGGGAGGGGCATTGCTGCGCGTGCGCTTCGACAGTTGAAGCTTCTGCATCAAAGCAACGGAGATACCCGCACATTCACCGGTATACGCTCGCCCGGATGGTACGAAAGCCGCGTTGTTTTGGTATGCCCGCGGTAACGGTACGTCACCCGGTACGCGGTAATCCGTTCGCGGGGCTGCGATTCCGTCACCGTCGTGCAAGAGGTCTGCGTCCGCCACACGCGTTTCTGTTCGCGGATATCTTCACCGATTGTCGCTGCCAGTGGACTTGATACATGCGCGCGGCTGTCCGGTTCGCCGCACACCTGGCGTGTGACCGGCGCATGGGTCGTCTCGACAATCGGTTGCACATTGACCACCGTGGCATAACTCTGAAACGCCTCGGCACGCGCCATACCGATATCAAACATGGTCAAGAGCAAGAATAACAAAAAGCCCCGCCGAGTCATCACTGAAACCCCCTCGCTATCAGCAGCCGCTTGCCGCGTTCCAGTTCTTTCTCGTCTGCATATAGTAAAACGACATCGAAATCCTTGTCCGAACGCCTGAACCAGTCGAGGCGAAGCTCACCGAAGTCAGGCTGCAGGCTGTCGACGAGTGCTGCGGCGCGATAGGGGCGGTTGAAGCGGATGATGTGCAGGCGGCCCTGGTCGGCGTAGAAGCGCGGTTTGGTGTAGTGTTTCTTTTTCTGGCCGCCGTTCAGTACAAAGTCGAGGTGCCTGAAGATATAGCTGCTGTACCAGACCGCACCCTCGGGTAGCCGGCCGCCGGAAACCGGGATACGCGACGGTCCGTAGTTATAGGCCGCGAGCGCTCGGTGCAGGTTGCCACTGAAGTGTTCCAGTAGCTCTTTCAGGTAACGTGCGCCCGCATCGACGTTGGTGCAGGGCTTCATCAGGTCCGACAGGCGATCGATCCCGAGATGGTTCGCGGTACTGGGCCAGAGGATTTGCATCAGGCCGTAGGCGTTGGCGTGCGAACGTGCGCGTGGTTTGAAATCGCTTTCACCGCGTGCTACCGCGAGCAGCAGGGTCTCCGGCAGGTCATGCGCCACGGCCGCGCGCTGGAAGCAGTGTTCGTATGGGAACTGCATCGCGGGTTCGGTTTTATCGGCGGTGACTGCGTAGTTTTGCCACTTCGCCTCCAGCACGGCCGGCGCGATGGGCGAGCGCTTGGCAACTGCCGTCGGGACCACCAGTAGGGTGATCATTAGCAGAACAACGCGCGGTAGCCTCGACATGATTACTCCAACTGCAACCCGGTGATGGACTCGATGCGCTCTACGTGCTCCTGGCGCTGTACCTCATCCCGGTAGTCGAAGGACACGCGGTACTGGCCGGATCCCGCCTCGACGATCTCTATGGGGATCTGCGTGGCGTTGGTCAGGCGACGTGCAAAACCCTTTGCGGCCCATTCGCTGCGGAAGGGGCTCCAGAAGACATGGGTCAGAGCGGTGTCATGGCCACCGGTATCCACTTGCAGGTCCCGGTTAAGTGCCGGACTATCTACGCTTTCCGCAGATACTCCGGGTATTTGTTTAACAACAGCGGTTGCCGGCTCAGCCGCGGGTTGCACCACACTGGCACTTTGTTGTTCCGCCTTCTCTATGCCCGGGTGTAATAAGGGCGGGATCACTGCGTCCGGGTCAACGGTGGCCGCTTTTTCGGCATCAGCTGCCGGTGTTGCAGAACTCGCCGAATAATCTGTTACTGCTTCGACACTGAGGGTATCGGGTTCGTCGCCGATGGTAACGGACACTTTGTCAGTTGCGTTGGGCGCGGCATCAAGCGGTCCCACATCGGTTGCCACCATCGCCAGCAATTCCTCACCCGTTTGCCCGTACTGCCAGCGGTCCAGCACCAGCACAAAAGACGCCACTGTCAGGCTGACACCGGTCAGGAAACCCAAAGTCTTAGTCATGGTATACGCCTCGCTGTCCAGACGGCGTGATCGCTGTTGTCCACGATCAGGCGGTCGACTGTTTTGAGCCAGGGATTCATACGGCTGTCCGTGCGTAAGCCCACAGCAGATCCGCAAGCATCCGGCAGGCGATGCAGGTGGCTTGCGAACTTTTCTGCAAGGTGCGGGTCGTTGACCGCGATGGCATATACCGTGGGCCAGTCGGGTTCGTCAAAACGTTCTGACGGGAATACGTAGCGTTGTGTTCCCGGTGTATCGAAGGCAGTGGTGCTGTCTTGCTCGCAGTGTCCCGACGAGAGTCGGCTGATGCCGTCCCGCATGCCGTGCACGAAAATAAATACCTCTTCAGTCTGTTCCACGGTCACCTCTAATACCGGGCAGCCATCGTCGGATCGGCCGGCATGCTGTCCCTGGCACTCACCGGTCGGGTTGTTACGGCGCACCAGTTCCAGCGCTGCAATGGCGGGTTTGGTGTCGTAGACTGGCGCGGCGATGGAGGGTGTCTGCGGCAGCGCGTAACCGGGCTGGATGCGCACCCAGGTCGCTGTATCCATACCGCTCAGGTGTTCGCCCGATTGCCGGGGATGTAGCATCACCCACACCTGGTGCAGCCCCGACTGGACCTCGTAGGCCTCGCCGCGCAGCAGGTAACCGGCTTCGGTCTTGCGGTCGGTCACGCGCACTTCGCGGTAACGTGACAGGTTGTTGCCGATCAGGCTCAAGAGGGTGCGCAGGTGCGGCTGGTCAGACTGCAGTGACTCGACATAGATCACCAGGTCGTCCTCGTTCTGCTGGCGCAGCAGGCAGCTCAGGTTGTTGGCAAGATAGGTCGCCGCGAGATCCGGGTGACCGCCGCTGAACGGCAGCACGCGCAGACCGCGCAGAGATTCATCGTGCCGGCGTTCCTGCAGGGCGCGTTCCTCGCTCGCAGTCAGATTGCCGGTCCAGTGCCTGCCGAAACCGCTTACCCATTCGCCCGCGTGCACGTCCAGTGCGCGTACCGACATGCGGTGCTCCGAGTTGGCGCTGCGCGTGATCTCGATGCCGATATAATAATTCGCGTCGCGGATGCGGCCACACTGCAGCTGGTCCAGTCGCCGGTGATGCTGCGCGGGCCGCTGTTGCGGTTGCCAGGGCAGGGTGACGCCGGGCTCAGCCAGCAAGCGGTCCATGAGCTGGTCGCGCAAGGTTCGCGTCAGGCCGTCGATATCCGGTTGTATGTCGGGTCCATCGAGACGCACCAGGATGACGGACTCGCCCTTGAAACGCGGGTGTTCGCCGAGTTGCCGGGCGAGGTAGGGCGCGAGGTCACTATCCAGCCAGTATTGCAGGGAAGAATCCTGGTTTGATGTTTCGCGAAGCGGCTGCTGGGCACAGCCTGCAGCGAACAGTGCCCAGTACATGATCGTCAGTGTGTAACTTGCACGCATGAGACCATTACTCCGGCGCCAGACTCACCCGGCCGTTCGACGCAATCACCAGCTCACCGCCTTGGCGGCCGTGCGTCAGCGAGGCGATGTCGCGTTTGGTGGCCGGCGGAAGTTGCACGCCCCAGACGACGGTACCGCGTGCCTTCGGTGCGGCAGAGATTTTCAGCTGGCGGACGTATTCGGGTGGCACGGTCGACGCCGCCATTTCATGAAACCACCCCGGGAATTCGGCGTCGGTGAACGCCGGCCGGCCGTGCGGCAGCGACAGGCGCCAGGCCTGCTTGTCGGCCATGGCATACAGGCTGACGCTGCCGGCGGCCACCTGCCACTGCAAGGCTTCGTCAGAGGCAAAGCGCAGGGTGAAACCTTTCTTCGCCGGCTTGCTTGTCTGTTCCTCGACCATGGGTGCGGGCGTCACGCGTACTTGCTGTATCTTTGCCTCTCTTTTCTGTTGTTTGACAGCCGCCTGTTTCCGTCGCTCTTCCTCAAGTCGAACTGCTGCCTGCTGTTGCTTTTGTTCTTCGAGTTGTCGTTGTCGTTCGTGAATCGCCTGGCGTCGCTGTTCCTCAGCCTGCTTCAGCTTCACCTCACGCACCTTCTGCCGGATGTCGTCGAGTTTGCGGGTTTCCAGGTTGAGGCGTTGCTCCAGCGCGCGCAGCGACTGCGCCTTGTCGCCCGCGGCCTGCTGCAGGGCGGCGAGGGTATGGCGACCGCTTTCCAGGTGTTGCTGTAGGCGTTTGAGTTCACTGGCGAGACGCTGCTGCTCGGCTTGCGCCTGTGCGGTGCGGTCGACGACTTCTGTCAACAGCTGTTCGGCGCCCGACAGTGCGCGGTCTTTTTCCGCCTTATCCGCGTCCGCCTGTTCGATCAGCAACAGCAGGCGCTGCAGCTCGGCTTTCAACACCTGCGCGCGCTGCTGCTGGGTGGCGATGTCCGCGTGCAGCTGTGTACTTTCAGGTTTCTGCTGAACGGGCCCGGCTTCATGCAGAGGCAGACTTTGTACGAGTGCGAACACGGCCATCAGGCACAACCCCAGAATGGACATGAATCGCATGACATCCGTTTGCAAAGCATCGGTATCACTCCCCGTGCCGGCGGCACGGTGGTATCCTGTGCTGCGCCACCACCGGGTCATGAATCCTCGATCAGTTCATAGGTCGTGGCTGACCGTCCTCCGGTGTGGCCGGCCAGCGACTCCTTGATATCGCCGAGCAGCAGTTCGACGCGCTCCGTGTGGTATTGCTCCAGGTTCTCGTAATAAAGGCTCAGCTGCATGCCCAGGTGCAAGCTCTTGATAACACGCATCAGGTAGCCGCCGATACCGCCGACAATAGTGGTGGTCAGCGCCGTGAGGATGCCGCCGTCCACCAACCTCGCGAGGATAGCAAAGGCGCCGGACTGCGCTGCCACCGTCGGATCGCCGATGGCATGCAGCAGCGCGCTGCGCATGCCAATGGCGGTCCAGATCACGCCGATGCCGAAGAACAGGCTGGTCCAGACATCGGTCAGGTGCTCGAGTTGTGCGACCTCGTTCTGCGGTGCGTTGTCGGCGAGCCGCCTGGCCAGGGCGCGCAGGCTGTAGATGTACAGCGCGAGCGTGATGCCGAAGGGCAGCACCGACAGGCCCAGATTACTCTGTAACCATTCACCTGCAGTTTGCAGGCTGGGTGTCTCGATAATCGAGATGGCAACAATGTCCAGCATCATCAGCAGGAACAAGGCAAACGCGCCGGTCGTGAGGCTCAGTACCAGGCCGAGGAACATGCCGGACAGGAAGCCGCGGACGTTGTGTGTCGACATGATCCGTTATTCGTAGTCCTCGGCGCACGCCGTGCACGTGGCCTCAAGGACGAGTTCGGCTTCCTGGTAAAGGCGGTTTGCGCGGTAGTACTCGAGCCGGTCCTCACTGACCTTGAGCAGGCCCTGTTCCTTGTCATGCAGTTCGCGACTCATGTCGCGCATGACGTCCTGCTGGCGCGGGCAGGTCTGCGCACAGACGCTGTAGTCACTGATCAGCGAGACATATTTCACACCGAAGTAACGCGTGTAGGTCTCGCGTGCCTGACGCTTGCTCAATAGTCCCTGGTCATTGGCCCGCACCAGGAATTCGCTGAAAACTGCTTTGTTTTCTTTCTTGGGATCGCCTTCAGCGATGGTCAGCAGGCGCTGGAAGTAGACATCGAACTGGCGTTCACACCCGGTCTCCAGGTCGAAGCGTGCCTTGGCGATGGCCTCGTCCAGGTTCGGCCCTTCCGGCGGGCTGCAAACCGTGGCCTTGGGCTGGTTGCTGCTGCAGGCGGTAAGCAGGCCGGCGAGCATGGCACCGGCGAGACCGGTGGTGATGAGGGTTTTGGTCGGTACATTCATGGCGGTTATCCCCGGTGTATTGGTTGTTAAAGATTCAGGGGGCTTTCATAGGCCAGCTCCGGCTGGCTCGCCGGCGGCGCAGTCATGGGCAGCATCTCCTGTTCCTCGCCGAACAGGATGGACTTGACGCCCGCGACCACTTCCTGCATTTCCGGCGTGATGGTGCCGAAGGACTGGTTAAGCTGTTCCATCAGCGTGGCCCGCGCGATCTCCTCGCGGGTGCGTGCGATCAGGTTGGACGTTTCCTGCATGTCCAGGTAGATGTCCGAGGCCACCACGGCGAGCGATGAATTGACCTCGCCACCGGAACGTGCCACCAGCTTGTAGTACTGGTGGAAGCGGTCGCTCAGGCGCATGCCGGAGCGGCCGCGCAGGGTCGGGCGGTTTTCCTTGCCGGCAGCATCGGTCTGTGCGCCAACCAGCAGTTCCTGCAAAGACCAGGACGTTTTCTTCTGGCCGAGTTCGCGGCGGATGCGTTTTTTCAGGCTAGCCGAGGTGCTGTTGACGGCGGTTTCCATCTCTGGCAGCTTCTCGCCCATTATGTTGAGCATTTCCAGGTAGCTCTTGCCCATCTGCCGGGCAATCTGTTCGCAGCCCGGGTCGCCCTCGTTGCCTTCGCACTTGCTTTCGATGTACAGTTTCTGCTGTTCATCCAGGCGCGCGATCACGGACTGCAGCCCGGATTCCATTTCCGCGGCGACGTTTCCGGTGTGCTTGATCTCCTCAAGCACCGTGGTCGGAAAGAGCTTGATAGTGGGGGAACTGGCCTGGATGGCCAGCGGTACCAATAACAGGCACAGGCCGAACAGCGGCCCGACGTTTTTAACCGGGCGGCCCCGGTCAGGCATCTGGATGGTCTTCATTGGTACGCCTCTTTGCAATAACGTTTTCTGTTTGACCGCGGTGCACGTCGGTACACCCTCCGGATACTGACTATAGGGAGGGCTTCCTGAATGGAAGCTGAACGGGGGATAACTGTCGAGCGACTGCTTCGTCACTGCGTACCCCGTTTAAAGGACACGGGTGCCGTTTCGGACGCAGTGACAGGACGGGATGGTGCTTTGCGTTGCTGCGGTTCGCACCCTGACGGACAGAGCACCCACCCTGAGGCAGTGCCAAAAGTCCTGTTTTGGCCGGTTCAATAAGTACAGCAGCGCCACATCAACTGAGTTATATCTTTGCAGGGGGGTCTCTTCCTAATCAGAAACGAACCTTCATATGTGAGTAACTCTCATCCAGGTTCATAAGGTCGTTATTGCCCCAAAATGGGCAAGTTGTATATTCCACAGACTTTCCCAATGAAGTCGTTCAAAGACCGTTTATGGGCTGCTGCTTAGGGGTTGGAGAATGAAACGGTAATATGACTATTAACAAACCTAAATGGGCAAGTATCTTATTCCCTAAACTTTCCCAATGAAGACGCTGAAAAGTTGTAAATGGGCAAGTTCTGAAAGCTAGTAAATCGAACAGCGTGAAAAAGTGTAATTAGGCAAGATCTAGAAGGTCTTCCTCCGACTCCACTCCGGTCGTTTAGTCGAAGCTAATATCAACAATTGCTTAACGACCTAGACCGGAAATTCAGCGTTTCAGCCTGGATGGCCGGAACGTATTGTAATCAGAAATTCATGGGTAGGAATACAGTAGCAACCGCTAATCTTGTCTGCCTTACACTCGCTTGTAAGCCAGATGACAATAGTGTGTCACCCATCTTCTTTCCCAGCATGGACATATTGTCCCTGGCAACCCTTTTCGGACACTCAAAAATACATAGTTCATGTCATATCAACTCGATCGCTCGGATGCGGAATCAATGTGCTGCTTCGTCAGTCGCGTATGTGCAAGACACTACTGACAGGTGCTGTCAGCTAATTCAAAAGTATTAGAGCGGCCCTTTATTGATAAATGTCAACGCCAGCCAGCCTGTGGTTGTGTGGAGTACCTGTAAAGTGAGAGAACGAAGGAAAATCAAAGACAGGTGCAATATGGAACCAATAGAAGGAGCGCTGTATTATTTTAGGCGATATATTCCAGACCGACGACAGGGCAATACATCACAAAAGGCTCTATTAGATACACTCATTTAGCCAACCGGAATACGACCTAGAGACTGCTTCCAAGGGGAGAATCGTCTTCACGGTCACCAGCTTCGATCCTTCTGAGACCTTAGTCCGCCGATTTACCATCATGTGGCCTGAATAATATCTGGCTATCTGTTTGCATGCTAACAAGCAATACTTCAATACGGAGATCATGTAATGAAATTAGTTTTCGCAATGACTGCAATACTTGCATTAAGTGCTTGTGCCACCATCGTCAACGATTCACATATTCCTCTAACAGTTAGTTTCTCTGATAGCTCTAGTGGCCAATGTAATTCCAAGAATAAACGTGGAGCATGGACTTCGCAGATTCCTACATCAACCGTTTTGATTCGTCGTTCGGACGATTCCCTGGAATACGACTGCACAACAGAAGACGGAAGAAAGGCAACAGGCATTATTCAAAGTGAAATGGAAGGTGGAAAGTTGGCCGCGAGCGTCGTCTTTTTTGACCTTGGCATTACGGACGCGATTACTGATAAGCACAGAACCTATCAGGGCAATATTGTCATTCCCATCATTAAGGGAGGTGTCATAGGTAAGGAGCCCGAGCCCGTTCAGGAATCCAACTCCGCTCAGGAATCGGAATGATCGGTTCTTAACTGATCTCAGTCTTACAATGGCGGCCTTCGTGTCGCCGCTGTTGTATATATGTTAGAGGTCCGAGTTTGGCCGGAATCAGGCCTAGCTGCAGATTCCACGACAAATTGCAGGGAGTTCCGAAAACTACCGTTTCAGAACCTTTCTGATTAATGTAGCAGCTAGTGTTGCATATATAGGAAGTAACTAAAGAATCAATTAATTAATTTACAGTCTTTTAAATATTATACCTTCATCGTTAGAAGCAAGTAATGTAAAGGTCGGATCGAATCAGCGAGGTGGCAATAATGCTAATCAAGAATGTTATGGCAGTAGCGGTATTTGTTCTCGGCACGGCAGCCGTTGTTGCGGCGGCAGCGAATGAACCGGAAAATGGTTCGCAAATGAAGTGGTTCGTCGGCTTAGGCCTGACTAACGGAGGGGACGAGCTGGCAGAGGTTCAGCTGATTAACAATGGCGATAGCCACGATGAAGACCTTCGTGCTGGCGAACTCATAACAATTGCTGCAGGAATTGTCGTTTATTTTCCACTGCCCTCATGGAGCCTGCAGGCAAGTATCGGCTATCACGCCGATGAAGTCGGTGATTACAACGATGATATTAAGTTCGACCGTTATCCGCTGGAATTGATTCCTTTCTATAACTTCAGAAATCATCGTTTAGGTGCAGGATTAAGCTATCATCTTTCGCCTGAACTGAATCTAAAAGATATCGGTGGGCCTAAAGTAGAATTCGACGATGCATTGGGGTGGCTGGTTGAATATGATTACAGTTTCTAGGGCTGGGAAAATAAAGGGCTCGTTCTGGGTGTGCGCTATCTATGGATTACTTATGAAGTAGACAAGGTAAGCAATATCAGTACACCTGGTATTAATGTTGACGGAAATCATATTGGCATTCAAGTCGATTACATGTTTTAGCAAGATGCAGATGCATGCCTGATTCCCTGCATGTAAGGTAAGGTAGCTTGTGTGAGATTCCCACCCAAGGGCAGGCGAGCAAGGCATAGTTTCTTCTGTATAAATATCCACTTTTGGCCGCTGGCAGCTCCTGGTTACAAGCTGGATGCATTCAGCAGAAATGCCTGCTAGCCTCGATTTCCACACACGGAAATTTGTGATCATCTGAAGTAGCAGTCGGGTATGGATCAGTTCCGCGTCATCACAACTGTTCCTGTACCTGCAGTCCTCAACGGCCTGCTGGGGTTGATCGGGATAGCAAAACGTAAGTAGACAACTTGATAGTTAAAGGAATGGCTCCTTTCGGAGCCGTTATTGTTTGTGCTGAATGTCTGGTTCTGGCCATTTCAGGAAGTACAGTAACTCCGCATCGGACACTTGTGAATGATTCCCCCCAGCTAATATATAAGTATCCCGTGGATTATCCTCGTCGGCGTACGGGCATGAACATCAATGCGATGGTCAGCATGGCGCCAGCAGGCAGTATCATTGCCTCGGGTGCTTCCAGCACCCACAACGTAGCACCGGTTACGAAGCACCAGGCCAACGGAATCACCACCAGCCAGACGGCAACGCGCCCTTTCGCCAGCAGCAACAGGCCGAGTGTGGCCAGCACGGTGGCGTCGGGGGTCATCGCGAACAGCTCCGCCTGCATCCACTCGCGCCCGGTGAGGTAAGCGGTCGCCGGCATTACCAGCAGCGCAGCCAGCAGGACGAACATACCGATGCCCGCGCGCGCCGAATTTCCGATCTCAAATTCCACCCCTCGACGCGATACCCCGTAGACGAGCAGCAGCAGCGCCTGGAGAAAGAAGGCAACCGCGTACCAGTCCGCGACCCAGTGGAGGGGGGCGAAGCGAAGATGAAGGAACGCCCAGCCCACCCAGGCCCAGCTTGCGGACAGCAGGATGGCGATCACCCGGCCGCCCCAGGCGGGTTTCAGCCACAGGCACAGCAAAATGACCACGGCCATGGTCTTGCAGGCCAGCTGCATGGGCCACCAGTAGCGGTGGTAGAACTCGAACAGGCGGAAGTAGGTTTCTGGTGTGAACAGCACCAGGTCTTTGATGCCGTACGTCCACCATTCATCCATTACAGGTTTTCTACGTATGCGATCATGCGGGCTCGCATGTCGGCATCGGGCAGTGCACCGTAGCAGGCGTCCATGTTCTCCTTTACGTGTTCGACTTGCGAGGTCGCCGGTATCGCGCAAGTCACCGCCGGGTGCGAGACGATGAACTTGAGCAGGAACTGCGGCCAGTTGGCGCAGTCGATCTCGCCGGCCCATCCCGGCAAGGGGTGCCCCTCGAGGCGGTGGATGAGGTCGCCTCGCTGGAACGGTCGGTTGATGATGACCGCGACGCCGCGTTCGGCCGCCAGTGGCAACAGGCGCTGCTCGGCCTGGCGGTCGACAAGGTTGTAGCTGAACTGGACGAAATCGAGTTCGCGGCTTTTCATCACTTCCTCGAACTCTTCGTGACGGCGGCCGTGCGAGGTGGTGATGCCGACATAGCG
>JBATGJ010000119.1:0-6086 GCA_049665685.1 Gammaproteobacteria bacterium | reverse complement strand
CCGCTTTACATGACTATGCCCCGCACAATTTATTTATATATCAGGTAGTAACATATGAATTCCCTGGCGCGCAGCTTGATCTGGGTCAGTTTTAACCGTCCTGTGGCAGGGCGGCAGACCGGTGTGTGTCAATCAGGGCGAATACGTGACCAGTCTATTCTTGATATCAGACCACAGGTCGGCATAGTTGCGGGCAGATACGCTTGACGGTGCAAATTCGACCACCGGGGCCCGGTGCAGGCCCATCAGTTCAACCTCGCTGTGGTACGGGATACTGACGTCGAGAAAATCGTCCAGCATAGCGGATGGCTGATCGACGATGGAACGGTGCAGCTGCTTGCGGCGGTCGACCATGGTGAAGAAGGGCAGCAGCTTGTTCATATCGAGCTGGTTCTTCCTGAAGAACTGCACGATCTGTTCATAGGTTCGCAGCGACAGGGTGGTCGGGATGGTCGGGATGAGCAGGGCGTCGGCCGCCGCAAAGACGTTTTCCGATGTCAGGGATATGCTCGGCGGGCAGTCGAGGAAAACGTAGTAGTACTCGTTGCGAAATGGCTTGAGCAACTTCTTCAGCTGGCTTTCCGGATTTTTGCCGTGATCGAGAATAATATCCATGTTGCGGTAGGAGAAATCGGCCGGCAGCAGGTCGAGCCATTCGTAGTCGGTGCCGCGGATATGCCTCTCCAGGTCGCGTTTCTCCTGCAGCATTTTTTCCCCGCCGCCCTTGATCCTGGGCTTGATGCGGAAGTAATAACTGGCCGCCCCCTGCGGATCGAGGTCCCAGATCAGGGTGGGGGCACCTTCCTGTGCGGCCAGCCAGGCCAGATTGACCGCCGTGGCGGTCTTGCCGACGCCACCCTTGATATTGTATGTGGCGATGATCTTCACTTCACGAGGCCTCTGGCAGTGCGGGTGAGGCAAACAGCGCTTGAAAGCGTGCCTGGTTCTCGGGCAGCGAGAACGCGGTGAAGCGTTCGGAGAATTCCACTCGTGCCTGGTGCTGGCGCCGTTCCAGTCCCTCGATCAGCATCCCCATGGCCAGCAGCGTCCTGGCCGGGACCCCCGCTTCCTCGACCATCTGCTCGCTGAAACGCTTGAGTGTCAGGACCTGGACTTCGAAATCCTGGAAATCACCCAGGTTGTCCTGCAGGGCCTTGAGCACGCCGATCAGCCGCTTGATCCTGCCGGCAGGAAACAGGCTCTGGAAGAATTCCATCAGGTAGCGCAGTTTTTTGGCGGTCTTGCGTAGTTCGTGCAGTGCCTCGGCAGGCGTGTCTGCCTCGATGGCACGGCCTTCCTTCAGGATGAGCCTGTAAACACGCCAGATGCGCTTGCAGGCAATTTCGTATACCGGCCGGCGCGCATTCGGCAGTGTCGAGCGCTGCTTGACCGGTGTCTCCAGAAAGTTGCACCAGCTGCTGAACAGGCGCCGATAACGGGCACTATCGAGTGCCTTGACCAGCGCCTTGTGTTCGATCTGCCAGTGCCGCTGCAGGAATTCCCGCAGGGGTTCGATGTCGGCCTGCATGGAGTCCGGCAGGCTGTTCCTGTAGTCATCGAAGGTCAGCAGATAGACATCCAGGTCGCGGGTGTTGCCGGTTAGCTGGCCCAGCCAGGCAAATTCCCGCTTGTAGCGATTGAGCACCGGCAACGGCAGGACGCCCTTGATCTGGCCAAGTGCGGAACGGGTGCGGCGAACTGCGACCCTGAAGTCGTGCAGGAACTCGGTGTCCGTGCCTGTGCGTGTGCCTGCCTCGTTAGCCTGTATGACATCGAGGAGGCGATGCAGGATGATTCGGGTTGCCTGGTCAGCACGCATGTCCGGTTCGAGGTGCAGGTTCAGTTTAGATGAATAGTCGCCGGGCGTGATGCCGGCTTCAGACAGGGCACTCACCATAGGATCCTGTGTATCCGCTTCCAGCTGCAACGCTTCAAGTTGTTCCGTTATTTGTGCAGCCGGCTTGTGATAACCCTTCACCGGCAGCAGGATAACCCGGCTTGCCAGATGGCGTGCCCTGGCGCCTTTGCGGGTTTGCAGGCTGCTTTCCTCGATTTGCACGCGCGCGACGGTCTTGTCGTCCTTGTTCAGCAGGCGCAGGTTACGTACCCGAACCCTGACTATTGCCAGGGGCAGTAACTCGCGCATTTCCAGCACAGGCGCCAGCTCATCATGCAGCCGTCCCGGTGGCAGGTCCTGGATAAAGGCCGGGTGGCGGGTGAGCCGCTCGCGTGCCAGTGGCTTGCCGCTGTTCAATGCCCGCAATAGCAGGATGTGTTGCCTGCCATCAAGGCAGTCTTCCAGTACGGTGTGATTGCCATACAGACGCCAGTCGAAACTGTCGTAGTAGGTGCGTTGTTCCTGCCTGGCAGGCTCAGCGCTGAACGGTAGTTGCTTGCACAGCTCTTCTTCGACTGTGCTCGAATCCAGGTGGTCGGGAATAAGGTAGTCAGTCCGCATTGTGACGGTATCTGTTATCTTATTATGAGTATGCAATATTAACCCGAAGATTCCAGTGGCGGAGTAAAACCCTTATAATTTGTATGCAGATCAGATTTATACCGGTCTGCGCACGAGAATGGAAGCAGACAATAAAATTCAGTCTATATAACAACATCGCTCAGTGCTTGATACAGGTCAAGATGAATGAAATTCGTATAAGTGAAGAATCTGGAGCAGGGTCTCCGCGACGCATGAATCAGCCGGGTAGACACCGCATGGCCGCATTTGATGGCTGCGCCCTCCATTGCAAGGTGCTGGCGGGAAAGTTCACGTGACCGAATTTGCCGGTCTGGTGGTGCTGCTGTTTCTGTCGGGGGTGTTTTCCGGGTCCGAGACGGCGCTGGTAACCCTGTCCATGGCCAGGGTCGATGCCCTTGTGAAGGAGGGTCGCAGCGGGGCCAAGGCCTTGTACCGGCTCAAGCAGGACCCGTCGCGGATGCTCACCACCATCCTGATCGGCAATAACCTGGTCAATATTGCGGCCTCGGCAATGGCCACCGTCATGGCCACGCGATGGTTCGGCAGCGCCGGCCCGGGAATAGCCGTCGGGGTGCTCACGCTGGTTATTCTGATTTTCGGCGAAATTACACCCAAGAGCCTGGCGACGCGCTACTCGGAACGTATATCACTGTTCATCGCCATGCCCATGCTGGGATTCATGCGCCTGATATATCCGTTCGTCTGGCTGTTCGGGCATCTCACGACCTGGATATACAGCATAACGGGTGGGAGCGGCGATCCCACGGTGACCGAATCGGAGGTCATCAGCATGCTGAGTTATGCTGAAAAGGAGGGGACCATCGAGCGCAATGAGCGCAAGCTGATCGAGCGCGTGTTTGCATTCAATGATCTCATGGCTCGTGACGTCATGACTCCACTGGGCAAGGTCTTCTCGCTGGATGGTAATCTGACTGTTGGTGAGGCCCTGGCAAGGGTTACCGCGTCGACGTTCTCGCGTATCCCGCTCTATGACCAGCATCCCGATGACCTGAAGAAGGTCCTGTACCTGCGCGATGTGCTGCAAGCCGTTGCTGCCGGGAATAATGACACCCGCCTGAGTGATATTGGTCATGAAATGATCTATGTGCCGCAGCAGCAGACGATTGCCGAGCTGTTCCAGCAACTGAGAAAGGCCAGCCGACATTTTGCCGGCGTGGTGGACGAATACGGGACGGTCCGTGGCCTGGTGACCATGGAAGATCTCATGGAAGAGCTGGTGGGCGAGATCTATGACGAAACGGATATCGCGCCGCGGGAGATCACCCGTATTTCCGAACATGAGATCGGTGTCGACGGTGATACCGAACTGCGGGTGGTCGAGGAGTTCTTCGCCATGGACCTCCCGGGCAAGCCAACCGATACGGTCAGCTTCTGGGTGTTGTCACATATCGAATATATACCTGAGGAACAGGAAGTCTTCTCAATCGACGGTCTTGAAGTCACGATTGTGAAGGCGTCAAGAAAAACGATCAAACGGATTGCTATCCGCAGGCCTGTTGCAACGGCCGATTAGGGGCCGGTCGAAAAGATGTCTGCACCGGCACACAAACAACAGGTGTTTTTATGGATACGCTGACGCCGCCAATACGCAACGCCGCCCGTGCCCTGATTGTGCGGGACAATAATATCCTGTTACTGCGCAAGGAGGGGTATGCCGGCGGTGCGCGTTTTGCCCTGCCGGGTGGCGGCCAGGATCTCGGGGAAACCCTGGAGCAGGCGCTGGTCAGGGAATGCCGGGAGGAGATCGGCACAAGCGTGCAGGTGCACGGACTCGTCTATGTGGCCGACTGTTTCAAGCCACGAGACACCGAACCACCCAGTACCCGACACCTGGTCGAGTTCCTGTTCGACTGCAGTATTCCCGATGACTACACGCCATGCAACGGCCACAATCCCGACAAACACCAGGTCGCGGTCGTCTGGGCCGGACTGGATGCGCTGGCGGGCATGGCGCTGTATCCACGGTCACTGGCCAGCTGTCTCGATGGCTTCCCGGACAGGACCGGCCCGCTGTACCTGGGGAGTCTGGACTGGGAATGAGGATCCCGAAACACATCCGCGATAACCTGCGCTTCCTGGTTGCCGAGGTCGGCTCGCAGGTTGCCATTCTGCGTGACTGTTTCAGGACATCCGGGACAGCGGACTCACAGCGCATCCTGGAGCGCAGCGGTTATGCCTACAACCTGATGCTGCGTATACACGAGGCCTGTCACAGCCATCGCTCACGGGTCGGGGAAAGGTCATCCGGTCTGGCTGCTCTGCGCGCCATCGAATCCATTGCCACCGAGCTGGAGCGAATCAGTGGTCTGTGTCGGGAGAGTGTCGGGCAACTGGAACAGCTGGAGGGCCAGCACCTGCATGGTGCATCCACCTATCGGCTCATGTTGAAAAGGGTTGGCAAGGCGATTGACCGGGTAGAACCGGCCGTACGCAATAACGATACCCGGCTCGCCCTGAAGATCGGCCGGGCCATACCCGGCCTGGACAAGGCATACAACAGATTGCTGAAGAAATACACGAGAGGTCTGCAGAAGAGCGGGCGCACGGAAGACCTGGTGACAGGTCTGTTCATGGCGCATGGCGTCGACCAGATGGGTGACGCGCTGCTGGCCATCAGCGAAGCCATCATTTCCGCTAACCTCGGGCAGCCGATGAATATCGAGCGCTACCAGTCGTTGCGTGCCTCGGTCGGGCAACTGGATAAGGTTGACGACCCCTCGGCTCTGGTGATCGAGCCGCTGGCCGAAACGCGCTCCGGCAGCGGGATATCCGGCATTGGCCTGCCGGACCGCCGTGCGGGTGACTATGTCGCAATATACAAGGACGGCAAGCGGCGCAAGCTGCGTGAGGAACGCAGGGGACTGCAAAGCTGGCAGGAGAAATTCCCGGGACTGGCGCCACGGGTGCTGGACTACCGCAAGCGCGGCCAGTCGGCCTCGCTGCTGATCGAGCACCTGGCAGGACTGACCTTCGAGCAGTTGCTGCTGCACGAATCGAGCAAGCGCCTGAAGGAAAGCCTCGCGGAGCTGAATACCACCATGGCGAGGGTCTGGCAGGAAACCCGCACCGGGAAACCGGTTGCGGCCGGTTTCATGCGCCAGCTCTCCAGGCGCCTGGAGGAGGTCTACATGATCCACCCGGAGTTCCGCCAGCGTGACTGCCAGGTATGTGGCCTGTCAGTGCCATCATTCAGCACGTTGCTGAAAAAGGCGCATGCCAGGGAGTCGCGCATCAGTGCGCCGTTTTCCGTTTATATCCATGGCGACTTCAACGTGGACAACATTATCTATGACCCGGCCGAAAAGAAGATCAGTTTTATAGATCTGCACCGTTCGCGCTACATGGACTACGTGCAGGACGTCTCGGTCTTCATGGTGTCCAACTATCGCCTGCAGATATTCGATGCTCCGATGCGCCGGCGGATACTGGCGCTTACCTGTGAGTTCTACCGCTTCGCATCTGAGTTTGCGCACAAGTCCAATGACAGGACCTTCGAGTTGCGCCTGGCGCTGGGGCTGGCGCGATCGTTTGCCACCTCGACCCGCTTTATCCTGGACAACACGCTGGCGCACGCCATGTTCATGCG